>CAUFBM010000008.1 GCA_959023295.1 uncultured Collinsella sp.
TGCGGCTCATCCGGTTCCACCGGGCCGCGCGGCAAGGAGATATATTGCCAGACCGCGAAGCGATGTGGGACTTCAATTCCACTCTTCACAAGTCCTACACAACATATTGCTTCCTATATAAGTAATAGAAAGGCTAGTGCAGAAGTACTGCACGTATCAGATGATGACCCTTCGGTTAAGAGATATATACAGATCGGTCACCTGTAAGTGTCTATTTACCCGCGCTTTTGCTATATAAACCAGCGCTTTAGATAAAAAGAGGGAGCGCCGCGCACGGCGCGACACTCCCCTAGCGATTCAAGAGAATCGATTAGGCCTCGAGGGCCTTCTTGGCGATGGCAGCCAGCTCGTTGAAGGACTCGATGTCCTCGTAAGCCATCTGAGCCAGGACCTTGCGGTCGAGCTCGATACCGGCAACCTTCAGACCGTGCATGAACTGAGAATAAGAGATGTCGTTCAGGCGAGCGGCGGCGTTGATACGGGTGATCCAGAGAGAACGGATCTCACGCTTCTTGTTGCGGCGATCACGATACTGGTACTGCAGGGAGTGCTGGACCTGCTCTTTAGCATGCTTGTAAGTACGCGAAGCGGCACCGTAGTAACCCTTCGCACGGTGCATAACGGTACGGCGCTTCTTCTTGGCGGCAACAGCGCGCTTAATACGTGCCATGTTCTATCAACTCCTAGACGGTTAAACGAAAAACGGGAACGCAAACTTAGGCGAGACGCGACTTGATGACCTTGCGGTCGGCAGCGGCGATCTCGGTCTCCTGACGGAAGCCACGCTTACGCTTGGTGGACTTCTTGCTCAGGATGTGGCTCTTAAAAGCCTTGGCGCGCATAAGCTTGCCGGTACCAGTCTTGCGGAAACGCTTCTTGGTGCCGCTGTGGGACTTCATCTTAGGCATGAAATACTCCTTAATCGGTTACAGAACACTAGTTACTTGGTATCGCTTGCCGCTTTGTCCTCATCAAAGGCGCCCTTAATCGGGGCGAGCAGCATAAGCATGTTACGGCCTTCCATCTTAGGCTTGGACTCGACCGTAGCGTAAGGCTTGAGATCCTCGGCGAGACGCTCGAGAACGTTAAGACCCTGCTCCGGGTGAGCCATCTCACGGCCGCGGAACATGATGGTGATCTTAACGCGTGCGCCCTTCTTGAGGAAACGCAGAACGTGGCCCTTCTTGGTCTCGTAATCGCCAACGTCGATCTTGGGTCGGAACTTCATTTCCTTGACCTCGACCTTGGACTGGTTCTTACGAGCGGCCTTGGCCTTCATGGCCTGCTGGTACTTGAACTTACCGTAGTCCATGACCTTGCAGACCGGCGGCTCCGCGTTGGGAGCGATCTCGACCAGGTCGAGACCCTGATCGTCGGCGACGCGCTGGGCATCGCGGATGGCGAACAGACCGAGCTGAGAGCCATCGACGCCAATCAAACGGCACGAAGATGCAGTGATCTCGTCGTTGATGCGGGTGTCATCAGACTTAGCTATTTTCCCTACCTCCATTCATAAAAAAATAACCCGGCGCTTCTCAGCAACCAGGTCGTACACATAGACATCCTCGATTTGAGGAAGTGAATCTAAGTTGTATGACCAGTCAGCTACTCATTGGCGCCAAAAGGTGGGAACCCTCGGGTTCCTCTTTAGGGCATTGCGGGAACAACGCCTTGTGGATAATAACACGAGCAGCGCGTTATCACATTACGTACACGAAAAAGGGGGCCTTGACCCCCTTGAACGCTCTTTTGCATGTATGGTGCCCGAGGCGAGACTCGAAGGGCCTTCGCTTTGCGAAGCCCCGGGCTTCGGGCGCACGGCGCCCTCGCCACGCTCCGCTACAAACAGGCCACAGGCCTGTTTGCTTAACGCTCCGCGCGCTCACGCGAGTTCGGCACGAAAAAGGGGGCCTCGACCCCCTTGAACGCTCGCTTGCATGTATGGTGCCCGAGGCGAGACTCGAACTCGCACGTTGTTGCCAACGGTGGATTTTGAGTCCACTGCGTCTGCCAATTCCGCCACTCGGGCACGTAATGCGTGAGTTAGTTTATCACAGCTTTCTGTTGATTAGTCCGAAAATGGAACTTCGAGCATTTCGATGAGTTCGACCATGCGGAGCATCTCGCGCTGACGACATCCGCGACCGTCGACCGAAGCCTCACCCATCTGGTTATCGTAGGGGTCCTCGCGCATGCCGTTAAAGACGGGTTCAAACCCCGCCTGGAACCGACAGTTTGCCACCATGCGCCACGGATCGAGGTTGCCAAAGTAGTGGCGGCGGCGCCATTCCTCCCCCATCCTGCGTGCCGAGGAACCAAACGATACGTCGGCGTTAAGCCAACCGGTCTGTGGCGTATAGAACTCAGCCCAATCGTGCGGACCCACCGAATCAGGCGCAACATACAGTCCACTCTGCCAACGGGCGGGCACACCGGCAATACGGCACATGGTGATAAACGTAAGCGCCATAACACCGCAATCGCCGCGGAGCGAGTGTGCACAGTCATCGGCAATAGATCCCAAAAGCAGGTACGGTGGCTGATAGCGATAGTCGATATGCTGTGTCAGGTAATCATAGATAGCACGAGCGCGATCGAGCGGATCCTCGAGCCCGTCAATAACATGCTCCGTCAACTGTTGCAGGTACGGCGTAAACGTAATGTGCGGACGGTCCTCGGAAATATCTTCGGGTAACGGCGCATCCATACACGGATGCGCCGGAAGCGCACCCCCATAGATATCGCGATAAGCGGCATTGATTTGATAGCGATAGGTCACCGAGAATGAGCGATCGGTCGAGGAAACCCACGAGGCAGTACGTGCCGAGGCGCTCGCAGGAGCAATGGCGCCCTCCGGCGTCATATCAAGTATCTCGACCTGGGACTGCTGGCGGCAGGCGGCGGCAACGGGAAGCCACGCGCGAACGGTCTCCCCCTCCAAAGCACCGGGGACAGACACGCATGCCTTAAGCGTGATGGTGCGAGACAGCCCGCCTTGCGACTCCATCTCCTCGAGCATCTGGTTGCGCAGCGCAATTCCATCCGTAGAATCGGGACGCAAACCCGGAACCTCCTTGGGATACACACGCAAAGAATCAAGGAAGTTGTCGAGAACAAACAGCTCGCCATCGATATAGCGCCAGTCAATACGCTTACGATTAATCAGGTCATCAAACTGCTCTTCGGTAAACTCAGGCCATTCCTCGCGAATCATCGCAATAGCCTGATCGCGCGACACCGAAAAATGAAGCGGCGTCTCGATCATGCGATACCGCTCGGCGCGAACGCAAGCCACCAGCGAAGGCTCAGGATTCTGCCCCAAAAGGCGATCACAAGCCGCAACAGCCTGCGACAAATATCCGGCATCCTTGAGTCGAAGAATCTCGGGCGGCAGTCCAATATCGAGATGACGAAAGTCATCACAGCAAACATCAACAGAGCAACCAACAGGACCCTCGTCAATAACCTTCCCATCCGAAGGCAGCACATTAATAACAGCCATACCAAACTCCAAGTCTATTAGAACTCTTGAAGCCCATTGTAGCGAGATAAAAAAGAAAGCCCCAACAAAGGAGCCATCAACACCGCTGAACGGTAGTCAAATAAAAAAATTAGCCCAGTAACCCTGTAGCGAGTTAACAAAGGAGGCCCCGTTTCCCCGGAGCTGATTCCGTCGCGCGACTTCTGGCGAAGCCAGGTGAGCGCGAGGGAAACAGCGTAGGGGAAACGGGGCCTCCGGCGGGAAGTTAAACCGCTACTTACGCCTTGTTGACGGAGCCAAACTCCTCCATGAGCTCCTTGGTGCGAGCAACGATGTTGTCGCGACCAGGCTTGAGGAGCTTGCGGGGGTCAAAGCCCTTGCCCTGCTGATCCTTGCCGGCCTCGATGTACTCGCGGACGCCCTTGGCGAAGACGAGCTGCAGGTCGGTGTTGACGTTGATCTTGGAGATGCCCAGGGAAATAGCCTTCTTGATCTGATCCTCGGGGATGCCGGTGCCACCGTGCAGAACGAGGGGCAGGTCACCGGTCTGGGCCTTGATCTCGCCCAGGCGCTCGAAGGAAAGGCCAGCCCAGTCGGCAGGGTACACGCCGTGGATGTTGCCGATGCCGCAGGCGAGGAAGTCGACGCCCAGGTCAGCGATCTGCTTGCACTCAGCAGGATCAGCGAGCTCGCCGCTGGAGGTCACGCCGTCCTCGGTGCCGCCGATGCCGCCGACCTCGGCCTCGATGGACATGCCCTTGGAGTGGGCAAGCTCAACGAGCTCCTTGGTGCGGTCGAGGTTAAGCTGGAAGGTCTCCTCGTGAGAGCCGTCATACATGATGGACGTGAAGCCGGCCTCGATGCACTTGAAGCAGTCCTCGTAAGAACCGTGATCGAGGTGAAGGGCGACGGGAACGGTAACGCCCGTGGCCTCGACGGCAGCCTTGACCATGTCGGCGCAGACCTTGAAACCGCCCATCCACTTAGCGGCACCAGCGGTGCACTGAAGGATCAGCGGAGACTTGGCCTCCTCGGCGGCCTGGAGAATAGCCAGGGTCCACTCGAGGTTGTTGGTGTTGAAGGCACCGAGACCGTACTTGCCGGCCTCGGCCTTCTTGAGCATGTCTGCTGCGTTGACGAGCATAAAAGAAACCTCCTGTAAGGTTGCTCCGATAACGTCTGTGATTTTACCACGGCGTATCCGAGCATAAACGTTCGTTTGTTCACGAATATCGTCCAAACAGACTTTTTTTGACCGTTTGCCCTACGGAATCGACCCGTTGGGGAAAAATAGCTTGACGTTTGGACGCTTCTCGTGCTTCAGAAGCTGGCTACAAAGCTACATCTGCATGAAAGGGTTCCGCATAAGCTCGCGTGCCACAGTGGTCGAATCGCCATGGCCGGTTAGGCAAACGGTATCGGGCGGGAGAAGCCGGGCGAGCTTGGAGAGCGAGCGCAGAATCGCCGCCTCGTCTCCTCCAGAAAGATCGGTGCGGCCGTGGCTGCCCGGGAATAGCGTGTCGCCCACAAAGGCAATGTTCCCCTGCTCGGTGGCAGCAAACAAGACAATGCCACCCGGCGTATGCCCGGGCACCTCGATAACCTGCAGGCAAATGTCGCCTAGCTCAATGGTATCGCCCTCGGCAAGCAGCCGCGTCGGCTCGCCCGGATCGGGCGTCTCGATGCCCCACATCGCTCGCTGCTCCTCTATATTCGCATGCGGCACAGTCGCATCCTTAACACACAGCTCGTACAAGGCGTCAGCGCCAACGGCGGCCCGAACTCCGGCTACACCGCCAACATGGTCGGCATGACCGTGCGTGCAGACGGAACCGAGCACATGCACGCCAGGGTGTTCGGCTCGGATGTGCGCAACGAGGTTTTCGCCTTCCCAAGCGGGATCGATAATCAAGCATTCGCCACTCGAAATAACGGCGTAACTGTTGGTCTGGATGGGCCCGTTTACAAGCACCTCAATCGAAGCCGTACCCCGAAGGGTTAAGTCCAAAGCCGCAGCGTCCATGTGTGCGCCCTCCTTCTATAAACGTCGAGGCATCAAACGATGCCCCGAACGTAACCAATATCATTACTGTCGCGCGCTCGTCACGCCTATACGCGGCGCTTAAGCTGAGCCCCACCCTCGCCAGGCATCAGACGGCGCGCATCATAGACCGAGTCGACGCTGCTGATGGATGCCAGTAGCGGATCCAAACCGCTCGCATCCGAAATCTCAACCATAAAGCGCAGAGTCGCAATACCCTCGCGGTTGGTCGAGGTGGCGGCGGACAGGATGTTGCCGCCTGCATCGCCAATGGCGATGGTGACGTCCTTGAGCAGGCCCATACGATCCAGGCACTCGACCACAATCTCGACCTGGAAAAGCGTATCGGCAGCACCATCCCACTCCACGTCAATCATGCGCTCGGGGTGCTCCATAAGGCCCTTGACGTTGGGACAGTTGGCGCGATGCACCGAGACGCCTCGGCCGCGCGTGATGAAGCCGACGATATCGTCGCCCGTCACCGGATTGCAGCAATGCGCCAGACGGACCAGCAGACCGCTGTTGCTCTCGCCCTTGACGATAATGCCGTTACTTGCGCTCTTGCCACGCTTTTGCGGCTTGCGGTTGGAGCCACGGGCAGGCTGCTTGACGACCTCGGCAATGGCTTCGGTCTTGGTGAGCTGCTCCTCGGGCTTGGGATCCAAGATTTGCTCGACCTTGTTGCCCACGGCACGTGGGGCGACTTTGCCCGCGCCAACGGCTGCGAACAGGTCCTCGAGCTGCTTGTAGTTAAACTGCTCCGCCACGGCATTAAGCGCACGCGTGGATCGCGGCGTAGAGATGCCATACCCGCGCTTGCGCAGGTCCTTAGCCAGTATATCGCGGCCGGCAGCAGCGTCATCGTCTTTGGTCGCGGCGGCGAAGTAACGGCGAATCTTTGACTTGGCCGAAGGCGTCTTGACGATCTTGAGCCAATCGCGCGACGGCTTAGAGCTCTTGTTAGTCAGAATCTCGACACGGTCACCCGTCTTGATCTCGTGCGTAAGCGGCGCCACCGCACCGTTGATCTTGGCGCCGACGCAGTGGTTGCCAACCTCGGTATGAACGGCGTAGGCAAAGTCGAGCGGTGTAGAGCCGGCACGAAGCGCCATGACCTCGCCCTTGGGCGTAAAGACAAAAATCTCCTGGTCAAACAAGTCGACCTTCAGCGAGTGCAGGTACTCCTTGGCATCGGTGATCTCGTCAGACGCCGCCCAGTCGAGTGAGTGCTTGAGCCAGTTAATCTGATCGTCCAGACGTTGCGCATCGCTGGTCTTGGAGGCAGACGATCCGCCCGACTTCTTGTACAGCCAGTGGGCGGCGATGCCGTACTCTGCCTGCTCGTGCATCTCGTAGGTTCGAATCTGAATCTCGAGCGGACGGGCCGTGGGGCCGATAACCGTCGTATGGAGCGACTGGTAGTTATTAACCTTGGGCATGGCGATATAGTCTTTAAAACGACCGGGCATGGGATGCCACAAGGTATGCACGGCACCAAGCGTGGAATAGCAATCGCGCACCGAATGAGTGATGACGCGCAGCGCCACCAGGTCGTAAATCTCGGAGAACTCCTTGCCCTTGCGCTTCATCTTTTGATAGATGGACCAATAGTGCTTGGAACGACCGTTGATCTGAAAGCCCTCAAGACCAATGCGATTGAGCTCATCGGTGAGCGTCTTGATGGTCTCGGCCAGATAACGCTCGCGAACCTCGCGCGACTCGGCTACCATGCGCGCGATGCGCTGGTAGGCATCGGGCTCCAAGTAGAAGAAGGACAGGTCCTCGAGCTCCCACTTGATAGAGCTCATGCCCAGGCGGTCGGCCAGAGGCGCGTATACGTCCATGGTCTCGCGCGCCTTAAACAGACGGCGGTCCTCGCGCAGGGCGGCAAGCGTGCGCATGTTATGCAGGCGGTCGGCGAGTTTGACGATGATGACGCGGATGTCCTTGGACATGGCGAGGAACATCTTGCGCAGCGTGAGGGCCTGCTTCTCGTCCATGCTGTCGACTTCGATGTTGGTGAGCTTAGTCACGCCGTCGACGAGCTCGGCCACGGTTTCGCCAAACAGACCCGAAACATCGGTAAGCGAGGTCTCGGTGTCCTCGACGGTATCGTGCAGCAACGCGGCGCACACCACATCGCAGTCCATCTTGAGGTCGGCCAGAATGATAGCTACCTCGACGGGATGGTTAATGTACATCTCACCCGAGCGCCGCTTTTGGTTACAGTGCTTCTCGGCGGCAAAGCAGTAGGCCTGCTCCACCTTGGAGAAGTCGTCCTCATTCATATATTTGAGGCACAGACGCTCCAGCTTGTCGTAGCTGTCCGCCATAATCTCGGGCGGCAGCTCATCGGCATGCTTATAGTGCTCCATCTCCGAAAAAGGCTGGAGGGTGGAATCATGGGCGGTACGGGCTGCGGCATCCATCGAGGTCCCCTTCCCCTAGGCCCGCGGTACGATCGGGCGGTTAACTTTGGCTAGCATATCAGAAGCGCACGAATCGAGAGCCCAACTCCGGAAAGCCGAGAACTCCATGCGCGAGCGCAAGCCCTCCAAATAGCGAATTGACCTGCTCAGTTGCACGCGGCCGGGGTTTTCAGTCATCGCGATGCGACGGGTGTCATCAAACCCCGAAACGCGACAGAAACCAAGCTCTTCGAAGATTCCCAGGCCGCTTTCCACCGAGCGCTCGTCGACCGGCGTGCGAGCATCGATGGCAAGACACATCTGCGCGATGTCGATATCGCTCGCGCTAAAGGAATCGTCCCCGGTCTTGCCGCGGTTGGAGCGCCACATGGTCTGCAGCGCGCGATAGAGCGTTACGAGCTCGTCGCGCTCGGGCGCATAGCAGTCGAGTAGGCGCTCGTTAATACGGGCGTCGCGCGACGAATAGAGCAGATGGATCACGGCGGGCTGGCCATCTCGACCGGCACGGCCACTCATCTGGTTAAACTCAATCGCACCAAACGGCATGTGGTAGAGCACGACATGGCGGATATCGGGTAGGTTGACGCCCTCACCGAAGGCCGAGGTTGAAACGATGCAGCTGAGGCTTCCATCTCTAAAGGCTTCCTCGACGCGCCGGCGATCGGAGCGCGCAAGCCCGGCGTTATAGAACGCGATATGGGTCGCACAGTCGGGCACGCGTTTGCGCAACGTCTTGGCAAGCGCCACGGACTGGTCGCGGGAGTTCACGTAGATAACGGTCTTCTCCCCCGTCGCCACGATCGACACCAGGCGATTTTCGCGGCTCGCAAGGTCACGGTCGTCCTCGAGTTGTAGGTTCTCGCGAACGGTCTCGTCGACCACCGTCCTGGTAATCGGCAATACGCGAGCAAGCTCTGCCACGACTGGGGCCGTCGCGGTAGCCGTTGCCGCCATGACAACGGGGTCGCCCAGAGCTTTGAGAATATCGGGCATGTCGAGGTATGCGCTCCGGTCGCCGCCTTTGGCAAGACCGGCATGGTGCGCCTCATCGATAACGACAAAGCCAATACGTCCAGAACGCGCAAAGCGATCGCGATGGATAGACAGGAACTCCGGCGTCGTGAGAACGATGCCGGTGCGGCCCGAAGCCAGGCCGGCAAACACGTCATCGCGCGCTGCCTCCACGGTCTCGCCGGTCAACACGCCCACGCCAATGCCGAGCGCAGCCATCGTCGACGAGAGGTGATAAGCCTGGTCGGCAACGAGCGCGCGCAGCGGATAGACAAAGATGCTCGCCCGCCCACGAAGGACCGCCTCGCGCGCGGCGTGCACATGGAAGATGAGCGACTTGCCGCGCCCCGTCCCCATAACGGCCAAGACGCTCTGGTGGTCGGCGAGCGCGTCGAGTGCCTCGACCTGCGCGCGATGCGGCTGGTTCGAGCCGATAAAGCTATGGATAAGCGAGCGCGTGAGCTCGGTATAAGAAAGCTGGGCGAGCGTCTCACGTTTACGCGACTCCAGGCGCAGGCCAGAATCCGCTGGTTGCACGCCGCGGCGAAGCTCACATGCCGGATCGTCGATATTGGGCGCCGCGGTATCGCGCACCAAGACATCTTTAATCATGAGCTTGGGCTTCACACGTCCCTGCCAATGTTCGGCCACGGCCTCGAACACCAAGTCGACGGCACTGTCGCAATTGATGAGTTTATCGATCTGCGGCACGCGGAACATGATGGCCGGCACGCTCGCGGCGCCATCGGTCGCCACAAAGCGCATGTGCTCGCCGGTTTTGCCCACCACGGCGCGATCGCACATCGTCACGCCCTCGGCGGCCAGAAGCGGCACCTTATTGCCCTGGCCAAACGGCTCAAGACGGGAAATCTGCTCGATGGTCTCGATATTCAGCTCGGAGAGGTCAACGGTGGCGGCAACCTCGTCAGTGTCCTCAAAGTCATCGGCAGGAAGCTCCGATAGCACGGCCGAAAGGCGACGGCGGAACTCATCGAGCTTGGATGCCTCGATGGTCACGCCCACCGCACCGGCATGCCCGCCGCGACGAATCAGCAGGTCGGAGCAGCGTTCTACGGCGTCGAACAGGTTGACTTTGCCCACCGAGCGACCCGAACCGCGAGCGATACCGTCCTCGATCGAGAACAGCAGCGCCGGCACGTGATAACGGTTGGTCAGGCGGCTCGCCACGATGCCCTTGACGCCCTCGTGCCAACCTTCGCCGCCCACGACAATCGCGCGCCCGCCGTCATAAGTCTCCTCGACCTTCGCCATGGCATCGCGCGTAAGCTCGGCCTCGATCTCGCGGCGTTGGCGATTGATTTCCTCGAGCTCGGCGGCAAGCGCGCTCGCTTCGATGGGGTCGCGGGCAAGCAGCAGGTCGAGCGCCAGCTTGGGATCAGCCATGCGGCCGGCAGCATTCAGACGAGGGATGAGCGAAAACGACAGGCCGTCGGCCGTAATGGTAGAAAGGTCGGCCTTGGCAAGTGCGGCAAGCGCGATATAACCGGGGCGGGCCGTCACGCGCATCTGCTGGATGCCCTCGGCGACCAGTGCGCGATTCTCGGGCGTGAGCGGCATCATGTCGGACACGGTGCCCAGCGCCGCGACCTCTATCAGCGAACGCCAATACGACGGCTTGCCCAAACGCTCGCCCAGGACCTGTACCAGCTTAAGCGCCACACCGGCACCGGCAAGCTCGCGCGAGGGGCCCTCGTCCTCGAGCTTGGGGTCGGTCAGGGGCACGCCCTGCGGCACCTGGTCGGACGGCTCGTGATGGTCCGTGACCACCAAATCAATCCCCAGGCTCTCCAGGTTGGAGACCTCTTCCTTGGCAGCAATACCGTTATCGACGGTCACAATCAGGTTGGGTTGAGCAAGCTCGTTGACGCGGTCGAGCGCCGCACGCGACAGGCCGTAGCCCTCGTCAAAGCGGTGCGGAATAAACGGCGTGACGTTGGCGCCAAACGAACGTAGCGCCTCGGTCAACAGACAAGTCGACGTAATGCCGTCGACGTCAAAATCGCCAAAGACGGCGATACGCTCGTGGTTGCGAATAGCACGCTCAACGCGGTCGGCGACGACCGCCATGCCCGGAATAACAAGCGGGTCCGCCCAGTCGCGATCGAGCGAAGGCGTCAAAAACAGCTGGCCTTCCTCGATGGATGTAATGCCGTGCGCAACCATAATGCGCGCCACCAGCCCGGGTATGCCCAGACCAGCCGAAAGCTCCTTTTCGAGCTCGGGATTTTGCTGAGCGACCGCCCAGCGATGCGTCGTCTTAAGCGATGACATAGGCGCCCACCCCCGATAGGGGCAGGTCGCCGCGATACCTCTCACGGTTCATAGCGATGAGTCCTCTGTGTATGCCCGCTTCGGCAGGCAGATCTGTTGAACGGATTTATTATACCGTGCGGCACGGACGCAGAGCCTCGCGGCACGCCCTGGTTTCGGTAAACGAGGCCGGTAATAGCCTCGAAATAATCGAGCGTTTCTGACGCACGGACGCATGCGAGCGTCTAGCATATCCATTCAAACGAGTTCGCGGATAAAGGGAGTCACGGGGCATATGAAGCAATGGGTTGGACTGGGAAAGTTCCTCGCGGGGCATATGCAGGTCATCGTTCCGATTTGCGTAACGCTCGGCGTGCTCTTTCCCCAGCAGATCGGCGTACTCAAGCCCATCGTTCCCGCCCTCTTCGCCTTTATGACGTTCCAAGGTGCGCTCAGCAACACCTTCCACCAGGTCGCTGAGGTGTTCCGCCGTCCCCTGCACCTGATTTTGGCGCTGCTCGTCTCGGCGGTGCTTATTCCCATAGCAGCCTATGCCATGGGATCGCTGTTCTTTGGCTCCAATCCCAACCTTGTCTGCGGCATCGTGCTCGAGTACAGCGTACCCGTGGCGGTCACTGCCTTTATGTGGATTAGCATGTTCGGCGGCAACGGCCCGCTCGCGCTCACCATCATCCTGACGTCCTCGGTTATCTCGCCTGTGACGATTCCGCTCACGCTGAAGCTCTTGCTGGGTGCCACCGTCTCGATCGATGTGCCGAGCATGATGCAGGACATGGCCTTTATGATCGCCATCCCCGCCGTGCTCGGCATCGTGATCAACGAGCTCACACGTGGATGGGGACACGAGAAGCTCTCCCCCGCGCTCTCGCCCGCCTGCAAGTTCATGATGATGGGCATTATCGCCTCCAACTCCACCGCCATGAGCGAGTACGTCCTGCACATGAACGCGATGCGTCTGGAAGTCGCCCTCTTTATTTTGACCTTCGCCATCAGCGGCTTTGTCGTCGGTTTTCTGGTCGCCCGTGCGCTGCATCTGCCATATAGCGAGACGACTACCATGTGCTTTACCTGCGGCATGCGTAACATCTCTTCGGGCGCCGTCATCGCCACACAGTACTTTCCAGGCGAAGTCGTGTTTCCCGTCATGTGCGGAACGCTGTTTCAGCAGATACTCGCCTCGTTTATCGGGCATCTCTTTGAGCGTCTGACCGGCGAGGAGCGCGCCGCCCAGCGCAAGCGTGTCGAGGCCGGCCGCGACGCCATGGCGCGCTAGACTGTCCGCATTACACGGGTGTTAATCTTGCTATACGAGCGTTTCCAGATGCGCACGCAAGCGCTCAGCATCGATATCGAGCGTTGTCTCGGCATTGACCTGGGCCAAACGATAGCCGACAAAGTAGGGCGAAACCACCCAACGCGGCAGCGCCTTGGCAATGGTCCGACCGCCCAGGTGATAGAAGAACAAGTTGTACGACTCTGCGCGACCACCGTGGTGCTCGTTCAGGATATAGCGCAGAGCCACCTGGATCGCATCGGCGAAGAGATCTGCCTCGGCTTGGTCTCTTGTGTCATCGCTGGCGGCGATTCCCTGCGGGGCTGAAACGTTGACCTCAAAGAACCCCATGATCGGTTCGGTTGAGATGTTGGCCGCGATTCTCCCCTGTTGCCAGACATTGATGCCTTCGAAATTGGCGGAAGTCAACGAAGCATAGCCGTCTTCCTGCTCCAAACCCACAATCTGCATGTGCGGATGAACGAGACTACCGCCCGAGAGAGGACCCTTGTTCTTGTACATGAGCACGCTTCGATACTGCCGTGAATCGATCATCTGCTGCCAGCAATCCAGGGCAAACCTCATCACATGGTGGAGTTCATCTGGCTCATAGGTCACCAGGTCGGCATCGTGATCGGCTGACTCGATCAGCACGGTTTGACGGGTGGCGCGCAGGGTTTTGAACTTATTCTCGAGCCAGATGCAGTCGCCGTCGCGCCGGATGATATTGGCGAGTCCCTCGGTATCGCAAAAGGGGCACGCGGTGCCAGGGCGCCGGTTGTCGTCGGGCTTGCCGCTCGCCTGCTGAACGTCAAATACCAGCGCCACGGGTTACGCCTCCAGCGGCACGATCTTGGTGCCATGGAGCTCGGAGACGCCCAATGCCGCCGCCACGGTATCGCGGTTGGCCGTGGAAATGCCGCCGCCGGGAAGGATGGTCAGGCGGTCGCCCGCATACTCGACAAGACGCGATAGGTGCTCCAGATTGTCCTCGATCGGCGTTCCGGCAGCACCACCATGCGTCAGGATACGCGTGATGCCGCAGTCGGCGAGTGTGTCGACGGCATCGAGCTGAGCCTCGGGCGAGAGCTGGTCAAACGCCATGTGGAAGGTGATGTCAAGGGACTCGCGCTTGCACTCCTCGGTCGCGCAGCCCGCGGCCATCACGAGGGCGCCCAACGTAAGCTCGTCGAGCGCCCAGCCGCCGGCACAAGGCTTGCAGCAGCCAAAGACCAAGCCATCGGCGCCGGCGCTCACGGCAAGACCCAAGTCCATCTCCATCATGCGCAGCTCGTCCTGGTTGTAGTGAAAGTCACCGCCACGCGGGCGAATCATGCACATCGCTCGTGCGTCATGCTCGTGAGCATAGCTGACCGTAGCGCTGATAACACCAGCCGAGGGCGTAGTGCCACCGACGGCAAGGTTGTCGCACAGCTCGATGCGCTTTGCACCGGCATCGATAGCCGCCGGCACCCGCTCAAAGTTCTCGGCACAAAACTCGTACAGCATAGATAGACCCCCAGATGGCAAACGTTTTCCGATGGGCATTGTCGCACGCCCCCATGAAGTTGCGGTGGAATAGGGACTGTTTTGGCCTCTGAGGCTCCCATTTAGTCCCTATTCCATCGCAACATAAAGGGGGTAGTCGTTGGCATCTGCCACAACGCCGATGTTTTGGCAACGACAGCGAAAGCCCGCCAGAGCGAGCAAGGTGCCTTGAAACAAGGCGGCATTGACCTTCTGGTCATGCCGCCGAAGTTGAAAGGCAGATTGCCGCTCTGGCGGGCTTGCAGCGTCGGCTGGTTACGGCGTTTGGCAAAACGCCGTAACTATCTAGCCGCCCAGGTAGGCTTTACGCACGTTATCGTCGTGCAGCAGTTCTTGGCCGGTGCCGGTCATGGTGATCTTGCCGGTCTCGAGCACGTAGCCGCGTGTGGCGATGGAAAGAGCCATCTGTGCGTTTTGCTCGACCAGGAGCACCGTGGTGCCGGCCTTGTGCAGGTCCTCGACAATTTGGAAGATCTGTTCGATCAGAATCGGCGCCAGACCCATGGAGGGTTCGTCGAGCATGAGCAGCTTAGGGTTACTCATAAGGGCGCGGCCCATAACGAGCATCTGCTGCTCGCCGCCCGAAAGGGTACCGGCGACCTGGCGACGACGCTCCTTCAGGCGCGGGAACTGCTCGTAGACGCGCTCGAGGCCCGGAGCCACCGTTGACTTGGGCTGCGTATAGGCACCCATTTCCAGGTTCTCCTCGACCGTCATCTGCAAAAAGGCACGACGACCCTCGGGCACCTGAGCCAGGCCCTTACCAACCAGCTTGTCGGCGGGCGTATGGGTAATGTCCTCGCCCATAAACTTGATGGAGCCGGTCTTAGAGCGCAGCAGGCCCGAGACGGTCTTGAGCGTCGTGGACTTGCCGGCACCGTTGGCGCCAATCAGGGCCACGATCTCACCCTCGTTGACGTTAAAGGAGATGTCCTTAATGGCGTGGATGGCGCCGTACCAGACGTTGATGTTGTAGACGGAAAGCATCGGCTCTGCCATTTAGTTCTCCCCCTTATCCTGCTTGCCCAGATATGCCTCGATAACAGCGTCGTTGTTCTGGATCTCCTCGGCCGTACCCTTGGCGATGACCTTACCAAAGTTGAGCACGCAGATGCCCTCGCAGATGTTCATAACGAGCGACATATCATGCTCGATAAGCATGATGGCGATGCCGAAGGTGTCGCGAATCTTGACGATGTTCGCCATGAGTTCTGCGGTCTCGGACGGGTTCATTCCGGCGGCAGGCTCGTCGAGCAGCAGTAGCTTGGGGTTGGTGGCAAGCGCGCGGACGATTTCCAGACGACGCTGGGCGCCGTAAGGCAGCGATCCGGCCTGCTCATTTGCCAGGTGCTCCATGTCAAAAATGGACAGCAGCTCCATGGCGCGCTCGTGGGCGGCCTTCTCGTGCTTCCAATACGTCGGCAGGCGCAGAACGCCCTCAAAGCCGGAGTAGCGCTCCTGGTTGTGCAGGCCGACCTTAACGTTATCCTCCACCGTCATGGTATTGAACAGGCGGATGTTCTGGAAGGTACGGGCAATACCCATGCGGTTGACCTGATAGACCGACTTGCCCGAGGTGTCCTCGCCGTCGAGCAGGATGGTACCGTGCGTGGGCTGGTACACCTTGGTGAGCAGGTTGAAGACCGTGGTCTTGCCGGCACCGTTGGGGCCGATGAGACCGGCGATCTCAGTCTTGCCGATAGTTAAACTAAAGTCGTCGACTGCCTTAAGGCCGCCGAATTCAATGCCCAGGTGGATGCACTCGAGCGCCGGGCGCTGACCCAGGTCGCGGTCGGGAACGATGGCACCAGAAGGATACGGGACCATCTTGCCCTTGTTGAACTCAAACTTACTGGGCATCGGCTGCCGCCTCCTTCTTGGGAGCAAAGCGATCCTTAATGCGTGCGAAGAACGCCTTGAGCTGCGGGTTGTTGGTAAAGATCATGACCAGGATCAGCACGATGGCGTAGATGAGCATGCGGTAGTCCGAGAACTGACGGAGCAGCTCGGGGAGCACTGTGAGCAACGCCGCCGCGATGACGGAGCCGCGCATATTGCCCAGACCGCCCAGGACCACGAACACCAGGATGAGGATGGACGTGTTGAAGTCGAACTTGGTGGCGGAGAGCTGCGAGAAATTACCGCCGAACAGGGCTCCGGCAGCACCGGCGAGGGCAGCGGAAACCACGAAGGCAATCATGCGGTACTCGGTGACGGAGATGCCCACGGACTCGGCAGCGATCTTGTTGTCGCGCACGGCCATAATGGCACGACCGGTACGGCTGCGAACCAGGTTGAGCACGATCACGAGTGCGACCATAACCAGGATGGCGCCGGCAAGGAAGGACGAATAGGTCGACACGCCCGATGCTCCCTGCGCGCCCTTGATGATGGCGGTGCCGTCCTCGAGCAGGTGCAGGTCGTCGATTGTAGAGTTGCCCGTGATGTTAAAGATCACGTGCAGACCGCGGGAGTCGACACCCACAATGAGGCAGGTGACGATCTCTTTGATGATCTCGCCAAAGGCCAGCGTCACGATAGCCAGGTAATCGCCGCTCAGGCGCAGGACCGGGATACCGATCAAGAAGCCCAAGATGGCAGCGGCGATAGCGCCGACCACAATGCTGATGATCAGACGCATCGGGTCGGACGGAACGGCGCCCTCCAGCGCGACGGCGGTGACGATGCCCGTATAGGCACCGACGCTCATAAAGCCCGCGTGGCCCAGCGACAAGTCGCCCGCGATACCGACGACGAGGTTGAGGGAAATGGCCATGACGATATAAGCTGTGATGGGAACCAGCTGGCCGGCAATCATGCGCGGGATCATGTGGTTAGACTGCATAAAGAACACGATGGCGAACGCCACAAGGCACATGGCGTACGTGACAAAGTCGTGACGCGTCTGCTTGTCTTTAAGAAACTTCATAACGCTCACCTACACCTTCTCGGGGACGTACTTGCCCAAGAGGCCGGCAGGCTTGACGAGCAGGACGATGATCAAAACACCAAAGACGATGGAGTTGGCAAGGCTCGTGGAAATGTAGGCCTGCGCCATCGCCTCGATGATGCCGATGAGAATACCGCCGACAAAGGCGCCGGGGATGGAGCCGATGCCGCCGAAAACGGCAGCGTCGAAGGCCTTGATGCCAGGCATGGCACCCGTCGTGGGCTGCAGCACCGGCGAGTAGGAGCACAGCAGCACGCCGGCGATGGCGGCAAGGGCAGAGCCGATGGCAAACGTCATCGAGATGGTGCGGTTGACGTTGATGCCCATGAGCTGAGCGGCGGCCTTGTCCTCGGACACGGCGCGCATGGCTTTGCCCATCTTGGTCTTACCTGTAAAGAACATCAGGCCGGCCATGATAACCAGGCAGGCGACGATGGTGACGAGCGAGACGGCGCTTACGTTGAACTTGGCCAAGAACTCCGGCACCTGGAAGGTGACGAGCGAAGTGAAGTTCTTGGGCGTGGCGCCCCACAGAAGCTGCGCGGCGTTCTGCAGGAAGTAAGACACGCCGATAGCCGTGATCAGAACGGCCAGCGGGCCTGCTTGGCGCAGCGGCTTATAGGCCAGACCCTCAATGAGAACACCGAGAACCGTGCAGGCCACACAAGAGAGAACTACAGATGCCCAGCCCGGGAGGCCGAGATACGACGTGGCGCAGAACGAGACATAGGCACCGACCATGATGACGTCGCCGTGAGCGAAGTTGAGCATCTTGGCGATACCGTAGACCATGGTGTAGCCCAACGCGATGATGGCGTAGACGCTGCCCATGGACAGGCCGTTGACCAGGTATTGGATAAAGACCGTCATGTTCCACATCCCCCTTTCGAATAGGTTTCCAGTTGATGTATGAAACAGGGACGTTACATCGTCCCTAGATACCAAGCAAGCAGGGAAGGCCAAAACCTCCCCTGCTTGGGATCAAAACCGCTCTATGTAAGGCGGCTTATTAGGCCTGTACGTACTTGCCGTCGGTGATGACGTACGCCGTCGGGTCCTTCTGGACCTGGCCCTTGTCGTTCCAGGAGAGCTTGCCAGTCAGACCGTCAACAGTAATGTTGCGCATAGCCTCGGGAAGCTTCTCGGCAACCTCGGTGGGGTCGGCGTCGACGCCCAGGCCGGCCTCCTTGAGGGCCTCGACCACCGCATGCACGCCGTCGTAGGCGTCGGCGGCAAACTGGTCGGGGGTATCGCCGTACTTATCTTTGTAAGCGTTGACGAAGTCGGCGTTCTTCTCGTCGTCGGCGGAGAACGGGGTCATGAGCAGCAGACCCTCGGCAAGAGAGGTGTCGAAGCCCTCAACGCCCAGGATGCCGTCCATGCCGTCGCAGCCCATCATCTTGACGTCGTAGCCCATGTCCTTGGCGTTCTTGAGCAGGACGGACGCCGGCGTGTAGTAGATCGGCGCAAAGATCATGGTGGCGCCTGCCTGCTTGGCCTTGGTCAGCTGGTTGGTAAAGCTCGTGGCGGAGTCGTCCTTAAAGGTCTCCTCGTCGACAATCTCGAGCTTGGACTTAGCGGCCTGGGCCTTAAAGGAATCTGCGATGCCCGAAGAATAGGCGTCGCCGGAGTTATAGAACAGCACGAACTTCTCGTCCGCATATTTCTCTGCCAGGAACTTGGCAGCGTTGACACCCTGGTTGGGGTCGGTAAAGCAAACCTGGAAGACGCAATCCTTGCCCTTGGTAACGTCCTCGGAAGACGCGGACGGGGTGATCATGAACGTCTCGGGGTCGTTACCGCACTCTGCGGCAACGGCGACCGACGCACCCGTGGTGGTCG
Source organism: uncultured Collinsella sp. (assembly GCA_959023295.1). Classification (GTDB taxonomy): domain Bacteria; phylum Actinomycetota; class Coriobacteriia; order Coriobacteriales; family Coriobacteriaceae; genus Collinsella. Next base: position 18,868 of record CAUFBM010000008.1, read on the forward strand.
GACCGACGAGGGCCTGCATGCCCCAGTCGAGCAGGGTGTTGAAGGCGTTGACGGCCTTCTCGCCATCGGCCTGGTCGTCCTCGGCCTTGCTGGCAAGCGGCAGCTCCTTAGTCGAGAAATCCTTGCAGCCAAGCTCGACAGCCTGTGTAACGGACTTGCCGTAGGACGCGTTGGCGCCGGTCAGCGGGCCGATGGTGCCGATCTTAAACGAAGCGTCGCCCGACGCGGAACCGCTGTCGCCGCCGTTGGAGGAGCAGCCAGCTAGAATGGACATCGCCCCCAGACCTGCTGCGCTCGCGATAACGCTCCTGCGATTCATAACAGGGTTCAATGACTTACCGGTGAGGCTCGACATGCGGCTCTCCTCTCAAATCTCGTCGGGTTTCGGTTACCCGACAGGCCATCCTTCGCCGTGTTCGGCGTTCGCAAAATAGTAGACGCTTTAGTTGAGAAAAGTGGCGATTATTTCAACTATTCTTTTGTTTTGCCAATTTATCCATAATTCTGCGTATTTCTGTCGGTTTATGCAGTTTAGCCACTTTATTGTGTGAAAGTAATGTTTCCGTTCTGTTACAGGCGTCCTTGCCCTGAATAAGACGGCCCGCCGGTCTCGATGTATATGCACTTAGGCGGCGATGTACTTGCCGTCCTGGATCACATAAGCCGTAGCGGGCTTTTCGACCTGGCCCTTGTCATTCCACGTCAGCTCGCCCGTCAGGCCCTCAATCTTGATCTTGCGCATGGCACGGGCAAGATCGCCGGCGATGTCGGCGCCATCGGCCGCAATATCGATGCCCGCCCTATCGATTGCCTCGACAATCGCGTGGACGCAGTCATAAGCATCGGCAGCAAACTGGTTGGGCGTCTCGTCGTAGGCTTCCTTATATGCCTTGACGAAGTCGGCGTTCTTCTCATCGTCGGCAGAGAACGGGGTCATGAGCAGCACGCCCTCGGCAAGAGAGGTATCGAAGCCCTCGACGGAGAGCAGGCCGTCCATGCCGTCGGTGCCCATGAGGGTCATGTCGTAGCCCATGTCCTTGGCGTTCTTGAGCAGGACGGACGCCGGCGTGTAATAGATCGGGGCAAAGATAAGCGTGGCGCCGGCCTCCTTGGCCTTGGTGAGCTGGTTGGTAAAGCTCGTGGAGGAATCGTCCTTGAAGGTCTCGGTATCGACGATGTCGAGCTTGGACGCCTTGGCCTGCTCGGCAAAAGCGTCGGCAACGCCCGAGCTATACGTATCGCCGGAGTTGTAGAACAGGGCGATCTTGGCATCCGCGCACTTCTCGGCCAAGAACTTCGCGGCGCTGGCGCCCATGGTGGGATCGGTGAAGCAAACCTGAAAGACCGTGGTCTTATCCTTGGTGACGTCGAGCGACGAGGCCGAAGGCGTGACCATGAGCATATCGTCGGCGATCTCGCCCGAGACGGCGACGGCGGCACCGGTGGTAACGGGGCCGACGAGTGCCTGCATGCCCCAGTCGCACAGGGTATTGAAGGCGTTGATGGCCTTCTCACCGTCGGCGACATCGTCCTCGGACTTAAGCGAGAGTTTGAGGTCCTTGGTCGAGAAATCCTTGGCGGCGAGCTTGGCACCCTTCTCGGCCGAAACGCCATAGGTTGCCGCGGCGCCGGTCAGAGGGCCGATGACACCGATCTTGAAGGTCTTGCCATCATCGGCGGAGCCGCCATCCGAGCCACCCGACGAGCAACCAGCGAGTGCGGCGGCGGTGCCGAGTGCGGCGGCGCCGGCGAGAAAGTTCCTACGGCTGAGCGTGCTGTTGATGTTGAACATGGTGTCCCCCTTTTTTCGCTGGCCGCGGTGCGGCCGTCTTGCGGTACGGGGCAAACCTTATGGTGCAAACGTTGACAGTTTGTTACCGAGTTCCGTATGTAGCGAGCATGTTTCCAATGTTTCCGCAGCGTTTCGGGGGTGCCGTTTTGTGCGACTCCTGTTGCCTGGCGAGCACGTGCTCTCGGTTCACGCTAGAATGCACTCAACCTGTAATCGGTTAATCCATCTATAAGATGCACGAAGGAGCTATCTATGAGCGAACCCCTGCGCACCGTGAACGTCGGCCTGATCGGTCTGGGAACCGTCGGCGGCGGCGTGGCCCGTCTGATCAAGAGCCACCACGATGAGTACCTGGCCGCCTACGGCATCGACCTTAAGCTGACCCGCGCCTGCGCGCTTGCCTGGGAGCAGGCCGAAGCCGCCGGTATTGAGCGCGAGGCCTTTACGAGCGACTGGCACGACGTCGTCACCGACCCCGCCGTCGATATCGTCGTCGAGCTCATCGGCGGCGAGCACCCCGCGACCGAAATCTTCACCACCGCCTTCGAGAACGGCAAGCACGTCGTCTCTGCCAACAAGGCCCTGCTGGGCCGTCATGTCGAAACGCTCGCCGAGAAGGCGCGCGCGTGCGGCGTGCAGATTAAGTGCGAGGCCAGCTGCGGCGGCGGCATCCCCATTGTCAGCACGCTCGAGCACGACCTGGTGGGCAACAAGATCCTGACCATCGCTGGCATTCTCAACGGCACCACCAACTACATCCTGTCGCGCATGGACGCCGAGGGCGCCGATTATGCCGACGTGCTCGCCGACGCACAGGCCAAGGGCTATGCCGAGGCCGACCCGTCCGCCGACGTCGACGGCTTCGATGCCGCCAGCAAGACGGCGATCCTCGCTTCCATCGGCTTTGGCACCCGCGTTACCACCGACGATGTGAACCAGCAGGGTATCCGTACCATCGGCGCTGAGGACATCGCCCAGGCCCGCGAGCTCGGCTACACCATCAAGCTGCTCGGCATCGCCCGCAACACCGACGCCGGCGTCGACGTCCGCGTGCATCCCACACTGATCCCCGCCGACCACATGCTTGCCAAGGTCAACGGCGCCATGAACGCTGTCTACGTGGTAGGCGACGCCGTGGGCGAGACCATGTTCTACGGTGCCGGCGCAGGCTCCTTCCCCACCGCGAGCGCCGTCGTGGGCGATATCCTGTCGCTCTCCGAGCAGATCAGCCGCGGCGTGGCTCCGCTGCCCGAGATTGAGCCCTATGGTCACAACCTCGCCTTTAAGCCCATGGACGAGCTCCAGACCAAGTACTATGTGCGCCTGAAGGTCGCCGACCGCGTGGGCGCCCTGTCCGAGACGGTCGACATCTTTGCCAAGCACAACATCTCGATCTCGCTCATCAACCAGGTCGAGGACGGCAAGTCGGGTGTCAGCGATGCCTGCTCGGTCATCTTCCTGACGCACCGCGCGCTCGAGAAGGACGTCCAGGCTGCCGCCGCCGAGCTTGCCAGCGTCGACTGCGTGGCCGAAGTCGCCAACGTCCTGCGCATCGAGGACGTCGAGGCCTGGACCGAAGGCGTTATGGCCAACTAGTCCACTACTTCGAACCTCAACGAAGCTCAACGCAAAAGGCGCGCTGCCTGCATCAACCGCAGGCAGCGCGCCTTCTATTATTTGGACGGAACCCGTATCCCGACATTCCTTGCTACTTGCCGTCGTCGTCCTGGGCTTCATCGCGCGCGTAGAGCTCCAGCATGCGGCGGCGGTATTCGTGCACGGCGAGCTTGGCGCGCTCCAGGCGGCGGCGCTCACGCGGAGTCAGCTCGGACAGGTCGACCTCGTCTCCATAGGTCTTATCGGCAAGAAGATGCGCCGCGTCCACGATGCGGGCATCGATGTTGCCGCTCGCCGCCTCGGCGGAAAGACGCTCGGCAATCGTGTCGAGCGTAGGCAGGCCCTCGAATACGCGACCATGGCCATGCGATGTCAGCAGCTCGTGCTCGCGTGCAAGCAGGCTCGCCAAATCGTGATGGGCGCGCAGGATGTCGAGCGCTTCGGATGGATGCTCGGCAACTTCTGCCACGGCGGCGACCGGCGCGGCGTCGACCACGCGGTAGAAGAGCTGCGCGAGCAGCGGCATCAAGAACACCGTAATGGCACCGGCGGCAACCATGACCGACGCAATATCTTGCGACAGCGCGCCCGCGTTGACGGCAACGCTCGTCACGGCAACGATGATCGGCAGGGCCGTGGTGCAGTACAGGGCCACGGTAATGCGACCGTACGCCGACACATCGCGCGTCGCGGGACAAATGCTCATAGAGATAAGGATGGGCACGGCACGAATAATCAGTAACGCCACGATAAAGCCCGCGAGCAAGCCCGGGCGCGACGCCACGGCCGTCAGGTCGATCTTTGCGCCCGATATGGTAAAGAACACCGGAATCAAAAAGCCGTAGGCCAGGCCGTCGAGCTTGGTCTCGAGCGTATGGTTGCCCTCGGGGATGATATAGCGCAGGACAAAGCCGGCAGCAAAAGAACCCAACACGATGTCGAGGTCAAAGATGGCCGAGAACGCCACGAGCGTGACCAGGATGAGCACCGTCAGGCGCACGAAGGTCTGCGACGTGGTATCGGCGCGTTCCTCGACAAACGCAAAGAAGCGGCTGCCGACGCGCTTGGAGCGACTTGGGACCACGGCCAGCAACACGCAAACCGCCGCAAACAAGCCAAGGATTACGAGCGTTTGGATGCCGGTGCGGGCAGACAGCAATACCGACATAGCAAGCACGGGCCCAAGTTCGCCCCAGGTGCCATACGCGAGAATCGAGTCGCCCACGCGCGTTCCGGTCAGCGAACGCTCACGCATGATGGGCACGAGCGTGCCGAGCGCCGTCGAAGTGAGGGCAAGCGTCACGGCGATACCGTCGAAATGGCTGACCGAGAACCACGGGGTAAAGCGCACGGCGAGCCAGGCGATACCAAACGTGACGACCCACGTCGCCAAGCCGTAGCGTCCCTCGACGCCCGTGATGCTCTTGGGGTCGATCTCAAAGCCGGCAAGCAGGAACAAAAAGGCCAGGCCGAGCTCGGACACAAGCGAGACCTCAGCATCCACATGGATAATGCCGAGCATATGGGGTCCCAGCACCGCGCCGAACACGAGCAAAAAGACCGTCTCGGGAACGGGTTTCCCGGGAATCGCCGAGGCGATGAAGGGGCTTGCAAAGGCCACGAGCGCGATGATGGCGAGCGAAACGAATGCCATGTGATGCCTTTCTCTTGTTTGCGCTTCACTGTAGCACCCTCGCCGTCCTCAACGCGCCGCGAGCTGTCGTATCATAGTGAGGTTTACAAACATGTGGCTCAAGGCGACCGCAGGGCAGACCCCGCAAACCGACCGCTGCCGCATACCGTACCGTACGCCCAACCGATCAGGAAGGCAGGAACCAATGGTCTCTCGTATCTACGTGGAGAAGAAACCCGGGTTCGACGTCGAGGCTCAGCAGCTCAAGGGCGAGCTGACCGAAATTCTCGGCATCAAGGGCATCGAGGCCCTGAGGATCATCAACCGCTACGACGTCGAGGGCATCGACGAGGAGCTTTTCCGCTCTTGCGTGCCGACCGTCTTTAGCGAGCCCCAGGTCGATGTGACCTACGACGAGCTCCCCGCAAGCGATGGCGCTGTCTTTGCCGTCGAATTCCTGCCTGGCCAGTTTGACCAGCGCGCCGACTCCGCCAGCGAGTGCGTGCAGCTCATCAGCCAGGGCGAGCGCCCCGCCGTGCGCTCCGCCAAGGTCTATATGATCTCGGGCGCTCTGGACGAAGCCGCCATCGAGGCCATCAAGCACTACGTGGTGAACCCCGTCGAGGCGCGCATCGCCTCGCTCGACCTGCCCGAGACGCTGTACATGGAGACCCCCGAGCCCCAGCCCGTCGAGGTGCTCGACGGCTTCCGCGAGCTCGACGAGGCCGGCCTTGCCGCCTTTATCGCCGATCGCGGCCTTGCCATGGACGAGGCGGACATCGCCTTCTGCCAGCAGTACTTCCGCGATGAGGACCGCGACCCCACCATCACCGAGATCCGCGTGATCGACACCTACTGGTCCGATCACTGCCGCCACACCACCTTCGGCACCGTCCTGGACGACGTGATGATCGACGACGCCGTGGTGCAGCAAGCCTTCGACCGCTACATGGAGATGCGCCACGAGCTCGGTCGCGACGCCAAGCCCGTCTGCCTCATGGACATGGGCACCATCGGCGCCAAGTACCTTAAGAAGACCGGCGTCATGACCGATGTCGACGAATCCGAGGAGATCAACGCCTGCACCGTCAAGGTGAAGGTCGATGTCGATGGCGAGGACCAGGACTGGCTGTTCCTCTTTAAGAACGAGACCCACAACCACCCGACCGAAATCGAGCCCTTTGGCGGTGCCGCCACCTGCGTGGGCGGCGCCATCCGTGACCCGCTCTCTGGCCGCAGCTATGTGTATCAGGCCATGCGCGTCACCGGTGCCGGCGATCCCACCGTCCCGGTTTCCGAGACGCTCGAGGGCAAGTTGCCGCAGCGCAAGCTCGTGACCACTGCCGCCGCCGGCTACTCCAGCTACGGCAACCAGATCGGCCTTGCCACCGGTCAGGTCAACGAGCTCTATCACCCCGGCTACGTAGCCAAGCGTATGGAGGTCGGCGCCGTCGTGGGCGCTACCCCGGCAAACCACGTGCGCCGCGAGTGCCCCGCCCCCACCGACAAGATCATCCTGCTGGGTGGCCGCACCGGCCGTGACGGCATCGGTGGCGCCACCGGCTCCTCCAAGACCCAGAACACCGAGTCCATCGAGACCTCGGGTGCCGAAGTCCAGAAGGGCAACGCCCCGGTCGAGCGCAAGCTGCAGCGTCTGTTCCGCCGCGGCGATGCCTGCCGTCTGATCAAGCGCTGCAACGACTTTGGCGCCGGCGGCGTCTCGGTCGCCGTGGGCGAGCTTGCCGAGGGCCTGTATGTCGACCTTGATACCGTGACCAAGAAGTACGACGGCTTGGACGGCACCGAGCTCGCTATCTCTGAGTCCCAGGAGCGCATGGCCTGCGCCGTCGCCGACGGTGACGTCGAGGAGTTCATGGGCTACGCCGCCGAGGAGAACCTGGAGGCAACCGTCATCGCCGAGGTTACCGCCGAGCCGCGTATGCGCATGGCATGGAATGGCGTCGCCATCGTCGATCTGTCCCGCGAGTTCCTCAACTCCAACGGTGCGCCCAAGCACCAGGTCGCCCACGTCTGCGCCCGCAGCGTGTGGCAGCCCAGCTGGGCCGGCACCACGCTTGCCGAGCGCATGACCTCGCTCGTCACCGATCTTAACGTCGCCTCCAACAAGGGCCTTTCCGAGCGCTTCGACTCCACCATCGGCGCCGCGACCGTGCTCATGCCCTTTGGCGGCAAGACGCAGCTCACCCCGAGCTCTGCCATGGTCGCCAAGTTCCCCGTGGACGGTGAGACCACCACGGCGAGCGCTATGGCATGGGGCTTTAACCCCTATCTGATGGAGGCCGACCAGTTTGCGGGTGCCTACCTGTCCGTGGTCGAGTCCATCGCCAAGCTCGTGGCTGCAGGCTTTGAGCACAAGCGCGCTTACCTCTCCTTCCAGGAGTACTTCGAGCGTCTGCGCACCGAGGCCGAGCGCTGGGGCAAGCCCATGGCAGCCGTCCTGGGCGCCCTTATGGCCCAGGTCGACCTGGGTGCCGGCGCCATCGGCGGCAAGGACTCCATGAGCGGCTCGTTTGAGGACGAGGCCGGCGAGCTCAACGTTCCGCCGACCCTCATCAGCTTCGCCGTGGCCGTGGGCAAGGCGGCCCGCGCTGTCTCCCCCGAGTTCAAGGGCCTCACGCACCGCGTCGTCCGCATCGCCCCCGCCACCTATGGCCAGGACTACCGCCCCGACGCCCAGCAGCTGCTCGCCGCATTTGACGCCGTCGAGGCGCTCACCGCCGCCGGCGACGCCCTGGCCGTCTCCACGCCCGGCTACGGCTGCGGCGCCGAGAGCCTCTTTAAGATGTGCGTCGGCAACCAGATCGGTATCGAGCTTGCCGAAGATGTGGACGTGGAGAGCCTCTTCACCCCGCTCTACGGCAGCTTTATCGTCGAGCTCGCCGAGGACGCCGAGCTGCCCGAGGTCGCCGACGGCGTTGTCGTCGAGCCCCTGGGCACCACCGTTGAGGGCTACGTCATCGACACCGGCTCCGAGGTCATCGAGCTCGCCGAGTTCCAGGAGGCCTGGGAGAGCGGCATCGAGAGCGTCTTCGCCTACCGCAGCGCCGGCGAGACCGCCGAGGTCGAGACCATCGACTTCCGCGCCAAGGACATCCACGTGTACGGCGGCGCCAAGATCGCACGTCCGCGCGTGGTTATCCCCGTGTTCCCCGGCAACAACTGCGAGTACGATAGCGCCCGCGCTTTCCGCGCCGCCGGTGCCGAGGCCGACACCTTTGTGATCAACAACCTCACGCCCGAGGCCGTCGCCGAGAGCACCCACGAGCTTGCCCGCCGCATCCGTGCAAGCCAGATCGTCATGATCCCCGGCGGCTTCTCGGGCGGTGACGAGCCCGATGGCTCCGCCAAGTTCATCACGGCGTTCTTCCGCGCTCCCGAGGTCACCGAGGCAGTCCGCGACCTGCTCAAGGCCCGCGATGGTCTGATGCTGGGCATCTGCAATGGCTTCCAGGCCCTGATCAAGCTCGGTCTGGTGCCCTACGGCGACATCGTCGACGCCACGCCCGATGCGCCCACGCTGACGTTCAACACCATCGGTCGCCATCAGAGCCGTCTGGTGCGCACCCGCATCTCGTCCAACCTGTCCCCGTGGCTGTCGCAGTGCAGCCTGGACGACCCCTACACCGTCGCCATCAGCCACGGCGAGGGCCGCTTTGTCGCCAATGACGAAGTACTCGCCCAGCTGATTGCAAACGGCCAGGTCGCCACGCAGTACGTGGGCGAGGACGGCAAGCCCAGCATGGACCTTTCCGTCAACCCCAACGGCTCCGCACTCGCCATCGAGGGCATCACGAGCCCCGACGGCCGCGTCCTGGGCAAGATGGGCCATGCCGAGCGTCGTGGCGACAACCTGTACCGCAACGTGCCCGAGCATGTCCCCGGCGATAAGTTCATGCCGATCTTTGAGAGCGGCGTAGCCTACTTCGCCTAAACCTTTCCCATCGGGTACAATCCCCTCGGGTAACAACACCCGCCATCGGCACGCCCGGTGGCGGGTTCTTTTTTGCTTCGCGCATACAGGAAGGACATCATGGAAAGCCGCAAGCCGTATCTCGCCACCCTGCCCGGGCTCATCCTGGGCTGCCTCGTCTGCTGCGCGCTCTGGGGATCGGCTTTCCCCTGCATCAAGATCGGCTACGGCCTCTTTGGCATTCCCGCGCACGACAGCGCCTCGCAGCTGCTCTTCGCGGGTCTGCGCTTCACCCTTGCCGGCATGCTGGTCATTGTTGGCATGAGCGTGGCCCAGCGCCGACCGCTCGTTCCGCAAGCCCGTGATATCAAGCCCATCTGTATCTTGTCGCTCTTCCAGACCATTGGCCAGTACTTCTTTTTCTACCTTGGTCTCTCCCGTGCAAGCGCTATGTCAAGCTCTATCATCGAGGCCAGCGCCAACTTCTTGGCTATCCTCTTTGCCGCTCTGGCGTTTCGCACCGAAAAGCTCAATACGGCCAAGGTGCTTGGCTGTGTGCTGGGCTTTGCCGGCGTCGCGCTCGTCAACCTTTCGGGCGCGGATGGCACCTTTGGCTTTACACTCGACGGCGAGGGTTTTATCTTGGCTTCCACCGTTGCGGGCGCTCTGTCGACCTGTCTCATTGGCATCTTCTCGCGCGAGCATGACGGCGTCTTGCTCGCCGGCTGGCAGTTTTTAGTCGGTGGCGTGGTCCTTACCGCCATCGGGTTTTTGATGGGCGGCACGTTGTCCCCCACCGAAATCGTCCCCGCCATCGCGCTCATCATTTATATGGCACTCATTTCCGCCGTCGCGTACTCGCTGTGGTCCCGTCTGCTCGCCGTCAACCCCGTCAGCCGCGTTTCGGTCTTTGGCTTTATGAACCCGGTCTTTGGCGTGCTGCTGAGCGCGCTGCTGCTCGGCGAGGGCGCCGGCACGAGCCCCGTTACCGTCATCGTTGCCCTGCTGTTGGTCTGCGGCGGTATCATCATCGTCAACAAACCCAAAAAAGCCTAGCGAGCTCACCTTTTTAGGGAGGGTGTTCGCACACTTTATCTTAATGGAGTACATCGGTGAGCCGAGGGCCGCCACGCACGCCAGCGTGCGCCCCTTTTTTCTAGCGTATCTGGACGCCGGCCTTCTTCTTCTCGCGCTTTACGCGGTAGAGCTCCGCGTCGGCAGTGCGAAGCAAGTCTTGCCAGGTATCGACGCCATCACCAACCCGTGCGTAGCCGATGGACATCCGCAACAGATACGGAACCTCGGCGCGCGCGAGCTCGTCGTTGATCGTCGCGCACAGATGCATGATATCCTGCTCCGCCGCCGCCTTTTGAAGCACCACGAACTCATCGCCGCCATAACGTGCGATAAAGCTACCAGACGCCGAGCAGACTTCTTTGAGCGCAGTGGAGATGACCTGAAGAGCATGGTCACCCTCCACATGTCCATAGCGATCGTTAATCTGCTTAAAGCCGTCGGCGTCCATCATAAGCAGATACACATCTTCGGCCTGATCAACATTTGAGAAGAGCGACAGCATATAGGTCTCAAAACGGTTGCGATTATTAAGGCCAGTCAACGGGTCGGTCGAGATCAGCTGCTCCTGGTAGATGATGTAGAGCAGTAGGATGCTCAGCGTTATACCGACGCAAAGGCCCGGTACCGAAAACAAAACCTGGAAGGTACCGCCCACCAGAGCGGGAACCGCAAAAAAGGCGAGGGTGCGATAAATGGCCTTCTTTTGCAGGCTTTCGACTTTTCGAGCCTGAATAAAGGCATGCAAGGACGTATATATGATGTAGCAGTAGCTAACGATAGGTTGAATCATATAAAGCGCTCCGCGACGATATACGCCCTGCGCATCGATATAGAACATGGTGTGCGTCCAGTAGCTGGTAAATGCCAGCACGACCACCAATACGGTTGGCAACGTCACGAGCGCCACCCTATAGCGCGCGGTCAAAAGGCGAGAGCCCTGCACTGTCTCGGAATACAAAAACCAAATGAGGCACGCGATGGCGAACAGCGAAAACGAGACCGCGTTGGAAATCCAGTTGGCCGTGATGCCTACAGGAGTGCTCACGCCGTCCGAGAGCGTCCAGATCATATCGAATAATATGTACGCGGCAGAGGTGTAGCCAAGCATGCTAAACAATAGCTGCAGGGTGCTCGAGAACAAGGAGCGACGACTTCGCGCGGCAAGCCCGATAAGAACAATCATGCATAGCAGGAATATCTCAATCTTGAGTGCCTTAACCACTAGACGCCATCCCTTCAATATCCGAATGGTCAGAATCGCCCAATTCGAATCAGGGCAATAAACACCCCTTTACTCCGCAGGGGTAAAGGGAATCATAGCAAAGCGCCCGAACATCACTGCAAAACAGTTTCTGTTCGGGCGCTCAGACGGCGCGAATTGCACGCCGGAATCATTGATGGGTATCGATTGCTACTCGCCATCGATGTCGGTCGCGACGGCCTCTTCGATGGCCTCGACACCGGCAGGCGACAGGTCTTCCTTGCCCTGGCAGAACTTCTTATCGACCCAGCCGGTCAGAATCGGGGCCATGATTGCCGTGATGATGACGGCAGTGGCGATCTGCGCATACGCGGTGGGCGCAAGCTCGGCATAGCGCGGAGCGACCTCGGCGAGGGCGACCGGCGTGGTCATAGCCGTGCCGGCGATAGTGGAGCAGGCAACGGCCGCCTTGCCGTTACCACCGCACAGGCGCTCGAACGCAAAGGTGATGGGGCCGACGATAAAGAGCGTGACAAGGCCCAGCAAGATGCCGGAAATACCGCCGGTGATAAAGCTCGAAAGGCTCATGGACGCACCGAGCTGAAATCCGATAACAGCGATCGCGGGATTGGCGCCGGGAACCAGCAGGTTCTTGATAAACGGGAACAAGTTGCCCAGGACCATGCCGATAACAAGCGGCAGGATGGATCCGATGATGGTGCCGACGGGGATGTTGGCGAGACCCGAAACACCAAGGATGATCATCGTGACGGCGGGGCCGGCCGTAAAGAACAGGATACCGACGGCGCCCTGCTCGGACTCATCGCCGAACTCGCCCATGATGCCCGTATAGAGCGCCATGTTGCAAAACGTAATGCCGCCGATGATGGAAACCGAGCTCAGGCCTAAAAAGTTATCGTTAAAGAAGTACGCGACGCCCAGACCCAGCGCGGCTGCCACTACAAGCTTAGGAATCAGCACGACGATGCCGGTCTTGATGGCGCCCGGCGTGGACTTAAAGCTGATGCCGGCGCCCACAAACAGCAGGATCGCGGCGACGATGGTATTGGAGCCACCGCGGCAGGCAGCCGTAAAGAAGCCGCCGATCTCAAAAACCTGCGGGCAGAAGGTGTTGAGCAAAAGACCGACGATCATCGGATAGATCATGATGTCGCCCGGGATGCGCGGAACCTTGAATTTCTTTTGCTCGTTGGCGGTCGCTTCCTGTGCCATGAAACCCCCATTTCCGCTGACGCGGAACAAAAGCCCACGTCATGCTTTGCTACAGTAAAGTTTGACCATGGTACCAGAAGAAATAGACCAGCTCGGTGAAAAATTCGACAAGTTGGGATGGAACGAGATTCGGCGCCCGCGACGTCACCCCTATATAAGGCTCAAGACAATATAGAGTACGATGCCCGAGACGCAGCACCACAGCATCGATTTTGTCTTGACCGCCACGACCACGACGCCGACGGCCGCAATCCAGGGAACCAGGGCAGGCCAGAGTCCCGCGTCGAACGCGCCGGGACTCACCAAGTCGTTGGCGACCAGCGCGGCAAAGGCAGCGGGCGGGATATAGCTCAGGGCCTCGGTAATGCGGGGCGACAGGGTCCGCCCGCGCAAGGCGAACGCCGGCGCAATGCGAAAGAACGCGATAGCAGCCCACGACGACAGCCACAGAACCAAGAACTCGTTAACGGGCATCGCGGGCACCTCTTCCGTCAAATACAGCATCGCACGCCAACGCAATGGCAATGCCGGCCACGACGCTTGCCGGCACGGCAATATTCGCGAGGCCCAAGAACTTGCATACGGCGACGGACACCGCGCCCGAAACCGCCGCGACAACGTTGCCGCGCGACAGCCGCTGCGAAAAGAGCAGGCAGATAAAGAGCGAGGTGCAGACAAAGGCTGCAATGGCGGTGGGAACATCGACAACGGCGCCGACGATGGCGCCCATCGTACACGAAACGCCCCATGTTGCGATGAGGATCACGTTGAGCACAAAGGACTCGCGCGGGCCCCAATCCTCCCCTTCAACCAACTTGGCAAGCGAGATGCCATATGCCTCCTCGGTAAGTGTCGCGGCAACAGCCAGCGTCTGACGCTTCGAGGCACCCGTCAGATGCGGCGCGATCGATGCCGAGTAAAGCGCAAAACGCGAGGAGATGGCGGCAACGCTCGCGATAATCGAAGGTGCCGGTACGCCCGCCAGCCAAAGATTGCAGATCATAAACTGGCCGCTGCCCGTCACAAACGTGCTGCTCAGGGCAAAGACCATCCAGGGCTCCATTCCCGTCTGCCCCATGATCATTCCGCACGGCGCGCCTATTGCAACATAGGTAAGCATCACCGGCCAGACGGTTCTAACGATTTTGAACACCATACGCTTCTCATCCTGACAAGGTCTCCGAGCCGCATGTAGCGATACGGCAGAATCATCATCCGACAGCAACCGAGTTCACCTACAATTGCCACCGGATCGAAAGACACAACTTTTTAGGAAGTCATTATGACAGCTATCGATCGAGACCGGGCGCGCGCGGCCTTCAAAAGCTACACCGATGCCTACGACGCCACCAACCCACGCATCGCGCTCAAAATCGAGCATACGTACCACGTGGCCGAGGCATGCGATGCCGTAGCGCGCGAGCAGGGCTGGTCGTCAGAAGATATTGACCTGGCATGGCTTTGCGGCCTGCTACACGATATGGGCCGCTTTGAGCAGCTGCGACGCTGGGACACCTTTAAGGACGCCGAGAGCATGAGCCATGCGGCGCTGGGCATCGAGGTCCTCTTTGGCGAGAATCCCGCCGATGCACCCGCCACGACAAACATCCGTGACTTTATCGAAACCGGTGCGCATGACGAGCTCATCCGAGCGAGCATCGCCTATCACAGCGACTTTCGCCTGCCGGCACAACTCGACGAGCGTACACGGTGCTTCTGCGATATCGTGCGCGATGGCGACAAGATCGACATTATGCGCACCATCGCCGACAGCACCGTCGATACCATCCTCAAGGTGGATGAGGACGCGTTTCTAGCCAGTCGCTTCTCGGTACCGACGCTTGCCGCCTTTGACGAGCATCGGTGCGTCGCGCGCGACGAGCGCAACGAGCCGGCGGACTACCTGGTGGGACTCATCTGCTTTATGTTTGAGCTCGTCTATCCAGCGAGCCGCACGCTGGCGCGCGAGCAGGGCGATATCTACCGCCTGCTCGACGCGCCCTTTGGCATTACGCGGCCCTTTACCGACCCCGCCACGCAGGCGACTTGGAGCCGCCTTAAGGACGAGATGCGCGACTGGCTGGCGCGCGCCTAGCGCTCAAGCTGGGCCAGCAGTTCCTCGACGACCTCGACGGCATCGCCGACAACCTTGTACTGGGCAGCACCAAAGATGGGGGCATCCGGGTCCTCGTTGATGGCGATAATGCACTCTGCCCCACCGATGCCGGCAAGATGCTGGATGGCGCCCGAAACACCGATACTCACGAGAAGCTTGGGCGAAACCGATACGCCGGTCTGGCCAATCTGATGGCGACACTCCAACCAGCCGGCCTCCACGACAGGTCGCGTGCAACCAAGCTCGGCTCCCAGAGCCTCGGCGAGCCTTCGCATCAGGGGCAGATTCTTCTTGGAGCCAATGCCGCGGCCCACCACGACCAAGCGCTCGGCATCGGCGATCGAGGCCTGCTGCCTCCACTCCTCGGCGGGAATCGAGATCTCGACACGAGCCTTAGCATCATCCGCAAGCGATATCTGGGTGATCGTGCCGGAGCGGTCGTAGTCAAAGTCGGGCGCCTTAAAGATGCCGGGACGAACCGTTGCCATCTGGGGACGATGATTGGGGCAGACGATGGTGGCCATCAGGTTGCCGCCAAACGCCGGACGCGTCTGTTGCAGCAGCCCCGTCTCCGTATCCATCGAAAGTACGGTGCAGTCAGCCGTAAGGCCCGTCTGCAAGCGCACGGCAACGCCGGGTGCCAGTTCGCGGCCAAAAGCGGTCGCACCGTATAGGATGGCCTCGGGTTTGCGTTCGGCTACCAAATCGCAGATCAAGCGGGCGTAGACCTCCGCATCGTTTTGGCGCAGGCGCTCGTCGCGACAGGCCAGGACTTCGTCGGCGCCCGCGCAAACCAGATGCTCCAGGTCGCCGAGAGAACCCTCGGGACCCATACCGATCAGTGCCACCAGACGGCAGTCGCGAGCATCGGCAAGCTCGCGGCCCTTGCCCATAAGCTCATAGGCAACGGGAGTCACCGTATCGTGCTCGTCGGTCTGCGCGAATACCCAAATGTCTCGATATGCATCAAGGTCCACCGCACCAGCGGCCTCGTCACGCTCGATCGAGATAGCGTTGACAGGGCAGGCGTCGACGCACCCACCGCATAGGATGCAGCCGTCGGTTACGCGGGCGCATCGGCTGGGTCGCTCGCCTTCCACTACGATGCCGCCCGAGGCACAGGCGCGAACGCAGCGACCGCAGCCGATACAGGCTTCGCTATCGATAATCAGTCCGCTCATCTATGCCATCCCCTCGATAATCTTGGCAAGCTTTGCCGCCTGCTCGGACGCCGTCCCCTCAACGGCCTCGCACGTTTGGTCACGGTCGGGCACAAACGAGCGCACGACCTGTGTCGGCGACCCGGCAAGACCGCAACGCGCGGGGTCGGCGTTCACGTCGGCGGCACTGACCACGCGCACGTCCGCCTCCTCCGCCGCGCGAATACCGGCAATACTCGGCATACGCAACTGGCCAATCTCCTTGGCAGTCGTCATCGCGCACGGCATCTCAAGGTACACCGTCTCCTCGCCGGCATCGCATCCGTGAACGAGCGCCAGCGAGCCACAGGTCGTAAAGCCCGCGCTCTGCACGCAGCTCACGTCGGTCACGCAGGGAATATCAAAGGCACCGGCAAGCTCGGGACCAATCTGGGCCGTATCGCCATCCACCGCCATCTTGCCGCAGATGAGCAGGTCGAAGTCCTCGTCGAGCGCCTCGATGCCGCACTTGAGGGCATAGGTGGTTGCCAGGGTATCGGCACCTGCAAAGGCGCGATCGGTCAGCAGCAGCGCATCGTCGGCGCCTCGAGCGATGCAGTCGCGCAGCAGCGACTCGGTCGCGGGGATGCCCATCGACACCACCGTCACGCGCACATCCATGCCAAAGCCGATAAAGTCGTCCTTCAGCGCCAGCGCGCATTCCAAAGCGCTCGCATCAAAGGGATTAATGACCGCCTGCTTGCCATCGCGCACGATGGTATTGGTCTTGGGGTCCATCTTGACCTCGGTGCTGCCCGGCACGGCCTTGACGCACACCACCATATGGAAATCGCTCATCTTCACGCGCCCCCTTTCTGGACGAGCTCATCCAAGAGCTTCTCCGAAAACAGGTTACCGCGACCCAGCTGCCCGGCAGGATCGAGCTGGAGCTTGAGCCGCGCCGACTCGACCATGGCCTCGTGACCGTACATCGTCTCCAAGAAGCCCGCCTTGATCTTGCCGACGCCGTGTTCTGCGGAGACGGCACCGCCCATGGCCGTGACCTCGGAAGCCCACTGGGCAAAGAGTTCTGCGCCGCGGCGATAATCCTGTGCATCGCGCGGCAGAATGTTCACATGCAGATGGTTGTTACCGATATGCCCCCAGGCGGCAGATTCAAGCCCACTTTCCGCCAGCGTGCGGCGATAGAGGGCGATAACATCGGCCAAGTGCGCGTTGGGCACCGACATGTCCGAACCCAGTTTGGTGATGGTGGGATCCATGCGGCGGCGCTCGTCGATGAGCATGTTGACGCTCTCGGGCACCGCATGGCGGAAGAATCGCTGACACTCGCGATCGACCTCGGTGCGCGCGACCCATGTCGCATCGTCACTGCCGCCCGCAAGCTCCAGTACCCACCCCAAGTGATACAGCTCCTCAGTCGCCTGGGCTTCGTCGTCGCAGTCGAGCTCCACGTAGACACAGACCTTGGCGTCTTTGTCGAGCGCAGGCAGCGAGGCAAACGCCGTCGACTGCTCGCGCTGGCGACGTAGAATATCCAGGGCGCCAGCATCGAAGTACTCGATGGCAGCCGCATGGGACAGGACGGGACGCACAGAATCGGTGAAGGACACGGCCTTGTCTTCGCTGTCGAAGAAGCAGCTCACGCCCCAAACGACCGCGGGTGCCACCTGCAGGGCAATCTCGAGTTCGGTGATGACACCGATTGTGCCACACGCACCGATAAACAGATCGATGGCATCCATATCGTCAGCAACGAAATAGCCCGAAGCATTTTTTGTCTTGGGCATGGTATAGCCGGGAAGATCGAGCTCGAGTGTACGGCCCGCTGCCGTCACGAGCGACAGGTGGCGGCCCTGGGCAAAAGCCTCGCCGCGCCGAAGCTCAAGCAAATCGCCATCAGCCAGCACGACGTGGAGTCCCGTGATATGTGGGCGCATGGGGCCGTAGGCGTAGCTGCGGGCACCGGAGGCGTTACATGCCGCCATGCCGCCCAGACAGGCAGACGCCTCGGTGGGATCGGTGGGAAAAAACTGCTCGGGAGCCTCTTGGAACTCCTCGTAGGCCTCAAGCGATGCCTGGTCCCAACCAGCGGTCGGCAGCACCTTCTTGCTCAGCTGCTTGCACAGCTCCGAGAGCACAACGCCCGGCTCCACGCGCAGCAGAAATTGGCCTTGTTCATCGCGGCGAAGGCCCAAATAGCGATTCATACGGGAAGTATTGAGGATATGCCCGCCGTGGGGCACGGCGCCGGCGGCAAGGCCGGTTCGGGCGCCCTGAACCGTTACCGGAACACGCTCGGCATGGAGCTTTTCCAAAATGGCACGGACCTCGTTTTCCGTTGTCGGAAACGAGATGCTCGAGGCCTCGCCCGATGCGCGAGATTCATCGCGGCCATACTCTTCGAACTCGTCGGTGAAGGGTTTGATGGTTGCAGACACGCGAACTCCCCCTTTAGCTAACTACAGTGTTTGCAGGGAGATGTTACCGCATCGTTTCGTCGACGTGTTCGAGACCGTCTCCATAATTGGCGTTTTTTACGTTCGTGCAATTCGGCGAGCGGCTTGATTTCCTCGGCAGACGATGCTTTTGACACATATGGCCCCGCCGTCGCCGACCGCGCGATTGTCGCTCGAAAAAAGTTGGAGTATTTTTTGCCGCCTTTTACCTGCGGAGACGCCAATCCGTCAAGCATTTGGTCAGAAATTGGTCAAGTAGCGGCTGATAAGGTCGGCGTCGACAGCCAAAACCGATAGAAGTTTTGGCCCAGAAGCAGGGAGGTTCCCATGGCATATTACTGGCCCCAGTACGGCATCGCCATCGAAGTCGACGACGATCCCCATCTCCTGCCTTTCGACGAAGAGGCATTCCCCGATACGACGGTCTACCACGTTACCACCGATGTGATCTGCGACCCCGAGTCGTTCTCGGCGCTCGCCCACCACATCGCGCATATCCACGACATCGAGCTCCCTCCCGACTTCGACGAGCTCGTCTACTCGCGCCGTCTGATGCTTCACATGCTCTTTGGAGCGGACCCGTCCACCTTTGCGCGCGTCTATACCGCCAAGGATGCCGCATGAGCGCGAAGAAGCCGCCCCACTTTGCAGGTCTGGGGCATCGCAGGAAGCTCATCGTTGCCTGCTTGGCCATCGTCTGTGCCCTTGTCGCCGTAGGACTATACGCTTGGCAGTCGCAGCCCGTACCCGAGACGGGCGCTTCGGTTACGACGGCCGAGGGCAAAACGCGTCAGGAAATCCAAGATGAGCTCGACGCCATCGTCCGCGACAACATGATGACGATTTCGGTCGCACCGGTCGCTCAGCTGCAGGAGGACGGCAAGCTGCGCGTCAACGTGCAAAACGTCCAAGACAATAAATTTCCCCAGCGATTCCGCGTCATCCAAAACGACGAGACCATGTACGAATCCGGTGTGGTCGAGACCGGCAAGACAATCGAAACGTGCCCCGCCGGCGACATCAAAGAAGGCGAGGCGTACATCGAGATCCAGGCACTCGATGCAAAGACCCTCGACAGCCACGGCAATCCGACACGTGTCAAGGTACGGGTTGAGCAAGCCGAGAACTAGCTTTCCGGCCGACGCGGCACCGCACGTAATTCACCAGCATTCGTCCAATCATCGCGGGGACGGTCCGCGGCGAATAGAAAGGAACAACCATGGACATCATCAGGAACATGAACGGAGCCAGAGCGCTCGTCGTGGGCGCAGGGCTCGCGCTCGCGCTCGCAATGGGCGCGGCCCCGACGCCAGCTATGGCAGCCGGGCGCGTTGGAACCACGAAAGTAATGGTCAGGACCGAGATCGACAACGTTGAGTTCAAAGTTCCGACGGTTATTCCCTTCGTCGCCAAGGCCGACGGCACGCTTCAGGGCCCCTCAGAAGACGCGACCACCATCGACAATCATTCGGCCTACGGCATCCATGTCACCAACATGAAGATCGACGCCATGAACACCTGGACCATTGCTGCCGACGCCAAGGCCGGAACCGCACAGAACTCCATCGACTTTAAGGTCGGCCCCGACGGCGCACTCCAGAACGCCAGCGCCGCAATGCAGAAGACAGGCCTCGATCTTTCCAAGAACGCAGCCTTCGACATGGGCTACCAGGGCATTGCCGGCGGCACGGACAAAATTAAGCTCAAGACAAGCGGAAACGTCGCCCGCGTCACGCGCGACATCTTCCGCGTAACCGGCGAAGGTGATCAGGTTGCAACGATCACCTGGACGGTCGAGCCCGGTGCGCACACGGCATAAGGCCGTCGCCCTGGCCGCCGCCGTCAGCATCCTAGCGTTTGGGCCAGCCATGGCCTTTGCCCAGCAAGAACAGGCGCAGGCCGCCACGCAAGTGACGGTCGACCTCTCGGAGCTCGACCGCGGCGACCGCGAAGAACCGTTGGCGCAGACAGGCGACAGACGATGGCTCTTGGCAGCAGGCGCCACAGCAGCAGGCGCGGGAACCGCCGGCCTCGGTCTGCACATCAAACGTAGCCAGAAACAAAACACGGACAGGCCGCACTAAATTAGCTAAGGAGACCCCATGGCATCGAAGAACCTTTTGCCCGTCGTCGCACTCTGTGGCGCGCTCGCAACCGGAACGCCTGTCGCCGCTTGGGCGACTCCCGTCATGGCAGACTCCTTACCAGCAGCCCTAAGTTCCGCACCAAATCCGTCGAGCGCCATTGCGTGCAAGCGTTTTTCGATCGCACAGGCCGCGATCTCAACCTCGGGATGCCTTCGTCGTAATACGGACGGCTCGATAGTCGTGGATATCAAGCGTTCGAACAAGGCAAACGGCTCCCAGGCGGGGTGCGCCGTCTGCACGTGGCGCTCGGTTGTGCTCGATGCAGATGGCGATCCATGCAATTTAGAGCTGCGCATCGACATCGCTTCGGTCGATGACTCGGCGAACGGAGCGAAGGTCGCCTTCGACGGTACGTTTTTCGAGAAAGGAGGCGGTATATGTCTGGGCTGCGCCGCCGCGAATGCAGACGATGCGCAGCCCACCCTCTCATTCACGGCATCGTTGCGGCTGACCAAAGCCGGCACCGATGCCATCGCGGCGGGAGAAGCGTCCCTGCTGTTCTACGCCGTCAGCGCCAAGGACACAAACGCTCATTTCGAGAAGCCAGCCGGATCACTCAGTCTTACACGAGGGATAGAGGCAGGCCCTATTGAAATCGATGCCCACGCGCAAAGCAGGCAACGCATTCTTGCCGACCCGGCGCTTCTCGAAATGGAGTGGAACGGATCCGGAGCCATCGGAATTCTCCCCTCCGCGCTTGACGCCAAGACGCTCCCCCCAAACGACGAACCCATCAACACAACCATACAAGAGGAGAGCGCGGTCAAAGAAGCAGGTGCGGGCGACACGCCGTCGCCGACAAACGGCGTCCCAGCTTCTTTCGAAGCACCGAATGAGCCCGCTGCCGATCCAAACAATCCCGAGCTCGCGGACAGCCTGGGGCTTGCTGATCCTCAAGAGATCGATGAAGGTAACTGCTGCGTGCTTGCCGCGCTCGACCACACAGAGGTCATCGACGCTGCGAACATCGAAGTTGCCGCCGCCAATCAGCCCGTCCGCAAGTCGGCTATCATCGCATTTCCTGAATCCATCGAAGTCGTCTTTTTGCCATCGGGCGAGGTCGTGGCCCCAACACTGCTCACCTTGTTGGGCGCCAAGAATACTCGAAACGAAATTAAAAAGGTCACAGTTGTCGACCCTGCAACCACCGCCAAGCTGCGTCTATACGCCGTTGCCGCAAACGGAAGCAAGACCCTGGAATTCGATGGCGACACACTTCTAGCCTGGCGACGTCTGGACATTATGCAAGACGTCTCGTATCAGATCGAACTCGAAGGGTTTGATCGTGCCCGCGATGCCAATATCATCGCCGCGGCTATTGAATTCCCGCAGCGGCTTATGACACTGCGCTTTGAATACTATCCCTATGTCCCGACAACCACCTGAGGCTTAAATGCTGCGCATCATTCCTAACACCACTTATATAACGTATTAGATGAGTCGCGATGTGTCTCGCATTTCGTTCTGCTACGATTGCCACGTTGGCATCAATACAGGAGGGCTCATGCCGGGCTTGGGAACAATCATCAACGTTGTGCTTTTAGTTGCGGGCGGTCTTTTGGGATTAGCGGGCGGTCGCTTCATTACACCGCGCATCCAAGACACGCTCATGAAAGCATCGGGGCTGTGCGTCCTGTTTATCGGCCTGGGCGGCACCATGCAAAAGATGCTCATCATCGATGGAAAGGCGCTAGCGACCACCGGTACCACCATGCTCATCGTCTCATTTGCGCTCGGTTCGCTCATCGGCGAGGCCATCAACTTGGAGGCCGCCATTGAGAACCTTGGCGAATGGCTCAAGCGTAAAACCGGCAGCGAGGGCGATAACGAGTTCACCAACGCTTTTGTCTCGACTTCACTCACCGTGTGTATCGGCGCTATGGCCATTGTGGGATCGATCCAGGACGGCCTGCTCGGCGACTGGTCCACGCTTGCCCTCAAGGGCGCGCTGGACTGCATCATCGTCTGCACCATGACGGCGTCGCTTGGCCGCGGCTGCATTTTCTCCGCCCTGCCCGTCGCCGTGTTCCAGGGGACGATCACGCTGTTTGCCGGCGCACTCTCCCCCATCATGACTACGGCAGCCCTCGACAGCCTTTCGCTCGTAGGCTCCATGCTCATCTTCTGCGTCGGCGTCAACCTCATCCGTCCTCAGACCTTCCGCACGGCCAATATGCTCCCCTCCGTCGTCATCGCCGTCATCTACGCCCTCCTATTCTAAATCTATCTACGCAGCAGTATCTCGAACACCTGTTTGATGCTGTGCTATGATATGAGGTCACCGAAGCTGCGTTAGGAGAGGAGAAGCGGTGGCCGACCAGGACATCAAGATGCTCATCGAGCGCATTATGGCCGAGGCCCGGACCCATCAGTCCGCCCGCTTCTCAAACGAAATCTACGCAGACGAGCCGATTCTCAAAACCGGCCGACAGATGCAGAATTTCCTCCCCGACCAATACCGCAAGATGCGCGAGATATCGCGCTGGCAGGATGACCCCAAGGGCGGCGCGGGCCGCTGGCTATCGGAGGCCGAGCTTTTCTACCGCCAAGGCTTGCTGATGGCCGACTTTGAGGACGACTGTCCCTACAACGGCACCTTTAAGTCGTACTTTCCCACCTACAACGCCATGAGCGACCGGCAGTTGCGCGGCTACTTTACCTGGCGTGCCCAAGTGCGCCGCGGAACCGTCGAGGAAACGTCTACGTCCTTTGCCTTTCTGTATCTCTATGAGCTGATTTGCAGCATTGGCGTAGATGACCCGCTCGATGGTTTTAACAAGATCAAGGCTTTTTGGGATGTCTATCGCGCCTTCGAGCCCGGCATCGACCGATTTGCACGCGTGTGGCTGCAGGATTACGCCGTATTCCACGGGCTCGACCCCAAGCTGCTTCGTGACTCTAAAACCGTCATGTTCGATAACGCCCTTATCGAGCTGCGACGCGCGGCACGAGACCTTGTCCCAGCACCGGCACCGTCCGGCCAGACCCCTAAGCGTCGCAAAACCTCCGAGCCCACGCTCCCCCTTCCGCCCGATGAGGTGCGCGAGGAGCGACTCATGGCTGCCATCGACGCACTCTCCACGTACAACCTAAGTAACTCGCGGCTCGACCGCAGCCACCACCGCGATCTGCGCCACGTGGCATGCGCCGTGTATGTCCGTATGGCGCGCTACTATGACACGCACCGAAAGACCGGCATCGTGGCGAGTTTATTTGGGGAGGAGACGGCCATGCCCTACACCATGTTTGCCTCGGCCGTATTCTTTGCGCCCGAGCGCCACGAGGACTGCGAATACCGCCTGGATCCTATCCATATCTACCGTTGCCAAAACGGCTTTTGGGAATGCATGCGTATCCACGGTAGTAGGCAAAAGAGCAGCAAGCTCGGTGAAATGATGCGCGCCTGCGACCAACGCCTGCGCCTGGCGCTGGACCCCGCCCATCCCCTTAAGGAAGAAAAGGTCCCCAAATATCTGGCCAAGATTATCGATGACGAGATTGTGGCATGGCTTTCGTGGGACGCCGCACACCAGCCCGTCAAGATCGATATCGATCTGAGTCAGCTGGGGCACATTCGGAGCGCCGCTGCGCAAACGCGCGAAGCGCTTTTGATCGACGAAGAGCGCGAGGACGACGCATCCGCAGAAGCCGAGGCAGCGGGCTCAGGGCAACCGGAAGCCGAGCCCGTAGCCGACTCGACGGTCGAGGCGGTCGCGGCACCCATTCGGCAGGACTTGACCGACGAGCCGAGCATATCCACCGAACAGTTTGGTGCCGTGGCACCGCTTCTTGCGCCGACGCCCGCGTTCGCAGCTGCTGCGCCCGCTGACGCCACAAACGAACTCGCGCCTGCCGCAAACGCCTATCTCAGCGCACTGCTCGAGCACAACGCAGTACAGGCGGAATCGGCGGTAGTGCAATCGGGGCAGAGCGAGGACATGCTCGTCGATACCATCAACGAGGCGCTCTTTGACCTGGTGGGCGACACCGTAATTGAATTTAGCGCGGCAGGGCCGCAGATTATTGAGGACTACGAAGCAGACGTGAGAGGATACCTAGACCATGAGTGATACCGCATCCGCAGCACCCCGCGTGCCCAAGCGCGTCGCTGCCGTCATTCTCAACTCGCTCAAGGGCGGCGTGGTCCCGCGCATCGGCCTTCCTTACATCACCGTAGGGCGCGAGGTCGAGATCCGCGCCCTGCTCACCGATCTGAGTCTCATTGCCGACGGTGGCGCAAGCTTCCGCTTTCTGGTCGGTCGCTACGGAGCCGGCAAGAGCTTTTTGCTCCAGACCATCCGCACGCACGCCATGGGCGAGGGATTCGTCGTCGCCGATGCCGACCTATCCCCTGAGCGCCGCCTGCAGGGCGGCCAGGGACAGGGCCTTGCCACCTACCGTGAGCTCATCCGTAACATATCGACTAAAACGCGCCCCGAGGGCGGTGCGCTCAACCTAATCCTCGATCGCTGGGTCGCCTCCTGTGCCGACGCCGACGAGTCTGCCGTCAATGCCCAACTGGCCCCGCTCGAGGAAATGGTCCACGGCTTCGACTTCACCCGCATGCTCCACCGCTACCGCGCGGCCGTATCCGAGGGCGACGAAGAAGCTATGAGCCGCGTGACCAAATGGATTCGCGGCGAATACCGCACCAAGAGTGAGGCACGCGCTGAGCTGGGCTCCTCGACCATCATCAGCGATGACGACTGGTACGACTACGTTAAGCTCATTGCACGCTTTTTGGTCTGCAGCGGCTACAAGGGTATGTTGGTGCTCATCGACGAGCTCGTGAATCTGTATAAGATTCCCAACGCCATCACGCGCCAGTACAACTACGAGAAGATCCTGACCATGTACAACGACACACTCCAGGGCAAGGCGCAGTACCTGGGCATGATCATGGGCGGCACGCCAACCTCCATCGAAGACCGCCGCCGCGGCGTGTTCTCCTACGAGGCCCTGCGCAGCCGACTCGCTCAAGGCCGCTTTGCACGCGAGGACCTTAAGGACATGCTCGCGCCCATCATCCGTCTGCAGCCACTCACCTACGAGGAGCTGCTGGTGCTGATCGAAAAACTCATGCAAATTCACGCCGGCTACTTTGGCTGGACGCCCACGCTTACCGAGAACGACTTGGTGGACTTCCTCAAGATCGAGTTCGGTCGTGTGGGAGCCGACACACATCTGACGCCGCGTGAAGTCATTCGCGACTTTATCGAGCTGCTCGACATCCTATGCCAGAACCCCGACGCCAACGTAGCCGAGCTGCTGCAAAGCGTCGGCGGCGACGCGCTGGCGCCGGCAGCAGCAACAGGCGACACCGGCACCGCAGGCGGTGACCGTAACTTCGCCGAATTCACCATCTAACCTGCCAAAAAGGGATAGGTTTATTTTGGCAGGTTTTATCTGGGCAAACGTTGAAGCGGTAATGCAGCAAGCCACTGCCCGCCGCGTTGAGAGATTCGCTTTTGAAAGGAGGCCTCGTGAACGCCTTTGACCGCTACGCCCCGTTTATCCAAGACTTCATCTACTCCCACGATTGGGAGAGCCTGCGCTCCATCCAGGTTGCGGCGGCAGATGCCATCTTCAACACGCAAGACAATGTGCTCCTGACGGCCTCCACGGCATCTGGCAAAACCGAGGCAGCCTTCTTTCCCATCCTGACCGAGTTTTGGGAGAACCCGCCCGCAAGCGTGGGCGCCCTCTACATTGGCCCCCTCAAGGCGCTCATCAATGACCAATTCGTCCGCCTCAACGATCTGTGCGAAGAAGCCGATATCCCTGTCTGGCACTGGCATGGCGATGTCTCGCAGTCGCACAAGGCTAAGCTCATCAAAAAACCGAGCGGCATCTTGCAGATTACGCCCGAGTCACTCGAGGCGCTCCTGATCCATAAGCACATGGCGATCCCTCGTATGTTCTGCGACCTGCGCTATGTGGTTATCGACGAAGTCCATTCGCTCATGCGCGGCGACCGCGGCGGGCAGACGCTCTGCCTTATCGAGCGGCTCTCGCGCATGGCAGGCGTGCAGCCCCGCCGCATCGGTCTGTCGGCAACCATCGGCGACCCCGAGCGCACGGGCGCCTTCCTGTCGCAGGGGACGGGACGCAACTGCGTCATCCCACGTTTTGAGGAGCCGCGCCGCGTGTGGCGCATCTCCATGGAGCACTTCTACAACTCGGGTCCCCAGGCGCAGCAGCGAGGATTCGCGAGTACAGGTCCGCAGGAAGCCGAAGTGCTCGCATGCGAGCGCATCGAGGCGGTGGCGCCCACGGCACTGCCCGCCGGCGCCCAAGACATGCGTCACAGCGGGCAGCTCACACAAGAGGAGCGCCGTCAACGTCGTGAGCGGGCACGGGGCAAGGCTGCCCCCAAGGACCGTCGCACTTCCTCAGCCCCCGAGGGCGAAGTCGACATCCCGCAGGCAACCGAACAGGCACTGCTCAACCCCACCGACACCGCACCCGACAACGCCGACCCCGGCATGGGCTACATCTTTGAGCATACCCGCGGCCGCAAGTGCCTGGTCTTTGCCAACTCGCGCGAGGAGGCAGAGGCCGTGTGCTCCATGTTGCGCAGCTACTGCGAGAGCCGGCACGAGCCAGACCGCTTTCTAATCCATCACGGCAACCTTTCGGCATCGCTGCGCGAGACGGCCGAGGAGCTCATGCGCGACGAAGAGCAGGCGCAGACGACCGTCACCACCTCCACGCTGGAGCTCGGCATTGATATCGGTCGCCTGGAGCGCGCGTTCCAGATTGACGCGCCGTTTACCGTCAGCTCCTTTTTGCAGCGCATGGGGCGCACAGGCCGTCGCGACCTTCCGCCCGAGATGTGGTTTGTCATGCGCGAGGAAGAACCCGAGCCGCGCACGATGATGCCCGAAACGATACCCTGGAAGCTCCTGCAGGGCATCGCACTCGTACAACTCTATCGCGAGGAAAAGTGGGTCGAGCCGCCCGAGCTCGATCGACTCCCCTACAGCCTGCTCTACCACCAGACCATGTCGACGCTCGCCAGCACCGGCGAGCTCACGCCGGCCGAGCTTGCTCAGCGCGTGCTCACGCTCAGCTATTTCCACCGCGTCTCGGCCGATGACTATCGCGTACTGCTGCGCCACCTCATCAAGATCGACCACATCCAGGTCACCGAGGGCGGTGGGCTCATCGTGGGTCTCGCGGGCGAGCGCATCATTAACAACTTTAAGTTCTACGCTGTGTTCCAGGAAAACGAGGAGTTCACCGTTCGCAGCGAGTCGGCCGAGTTGGGCACGATCGTCAATCCGCCACCGCCCGGTGAGCGCATCGCCATAGCCGGGCACTGCTGGATAGTCGAGGAAGTGGACTGGAAGCGACACACCGTCTTTGCCACGCAAGTCAAAGGTCGTGTGCCGGCATACTTTGGCGACTGCCCCGGCGACATTAACACGCATGTACTCGAGCGCATGCGCAAGGCGCTCAACGAGCACGCGGCATATCCGTACCTCATGGGCAACGCACGGGCACGCCTTGCACAGGCTCGTCATACCGCCGAGATTTCGGGTGCGGGGACCAAACCGCTCATCAACCTGGGTGGCGACACCTGGGTGCTCTTCCCCTGGTTGGGCAGCTACGCCTTTCTGGCGCTCGAACGTATGCTCAAGATTAAGTGTGCCGCGGAGCTGGGCCTTCGCGGGCTCGATCCGTCGCGTCCATACTTTATGCAGTTTAAGATGAAGGCCGACGAGGAGACGTTCTTTGAGGTGCTCGCAGCCGAGGCCGAAAAGGACTTCGACCCCATCGAGCTCGTCTATCCCGGCGAGGTGCCTTACTTTGATCGTTACGATGAGTTCGTTCCCGAAGAGCTCGTGCGCAAGGGCTTTGCCGAAGGCGTGCTCGACATCGAAGACATGAAGCAGCGCGTTCTCGGCTGGCGCGACCACGCCTAAGACCAGTCTTTTTTGGGACGGGGCTTGTTGAGCTACTTTGGGCATGACCAAGAAGTAGCTAAAAGAGCCCCACCACAAACAGACTGGTCGCAGGGAGACGTGCTAGTCGTGGAGAGCAGTGCCGAGGAAGTCGGTGTCGAAGGGCACAGCTTCGGCAAAGACATAGTCGCCGTCGCTGGCGATGAGCAGGTAGTTTTCCTCGCCGCCGAACTTCGCATCGCCACATGGGACCACCCAGGCATGGGCGAATACCTCGAGTGCCGTGGCAGCGCAGTCGCGCAGGAACGTCACGTCGCTCCCCTCGTTTGCGCTCACGATATTGGCGACGTAGACGCCACCAACATTTAGGCTGCCCCGCACTAAACGCAACGCCTCAACCGTCGCCAACTCGCGTACGGGCTCGGCACCGCCAAAGCAATCGCTCACGACCGCGTCATAGCGACGATGGCCCACGCTCGTCACACCCAGATACGAGCGAGCCTCAGCGGTTATCACCCGCAGGCGATCGCCCGCCGCGCGCTCCAGCTCGTCTAGGTAGAACCAGCGGCGCGCCAGGCGCGTAATCTCTCCGTCATACTCGATGACGTCCATGCGCAAGCCCTCGTGCGACATCAGGGCGAATTTAGGATAGGCAAACCCGCCGCCGCCCAGCATAAGAATGCGGTCGATACCGTGACCATAAGCGTCGCGCATCGCATCCTCGGCCTCAAACACGTCGTTAAACGCGCGATAGTACGCAAAGACGGGCTCCGCCCAGCGCTCACCAACGTAACTCGCGCTTTGGTAGACGCCGCCTTGCACCAATACGCGGACTTCGTCGCCGCCCTCGTCGTGCACGCGTTTCACACGCGCCAAGCCATTGCGGGTTCGCGCAACCTGCAGACAGGCAGCACGAACAGCGACGGCGGCCGCACCAAGCGCCGCGGCTCCCAGAGCAACGCCGGCAACGACGCCGGCAGAAACACTCGGCTTGTTCATCTAGAGCTCCTTTTGCAGATAAAGGCCATGGTCATAAAATCCAAGATGGCGATAGTACTCGCGCGTGCCAATCGCGCTAATCACGTTGATACGCGCATAACCCGCATCCCGGGCAATCTCGCACGCACGCTCTACGAGCAAACGCCCCAACCCGTGATGTTGCGCCGCCTGGCCCTGATCGCCCACGCGCGCCGCCATGCCATACACGTGCACCTCGCGAATCATCGCCTCGTCCGGCGTCGTCGGCAACTCGTCCGCATGTGCGGCAACAAACGAATGGTCGGGCAGCGACAACCGCAAAAAGCCCGCGATCTTGCCCCGCGGCGTCACCCACTGCAAAAAGCGCTCGTGAGTCACCGGCGTCTCGTACGCCACTTCCTCATCAAGAGAAAGCTCATCCAAGTCGGCACCCGCGGTACTGATCTCGCGATAGCGAATCTCGCGCACCACTGTGCCTTCTCCACGAGCCGCCAAGCGATTCTCGACGAGCTGACGCAGGTTGGGCTTCTTGTTGCCCACCATGATGTCATCGGAGCTAAAGTCGCGGATCATGCGACTGATGCGGCAGAACGCCGGCGTCACCACGATGTCATCGGCCAGTACATCGAGCAGCTCCTCCTCGGTATAGGGACGCCACTTGCCACGCTCATAGCAGCCCACCAGACGCGAGCCCTCGATGAGTGCACACGGATAGACTTTGACCTCGTCGGGCATAAAGGCCCCCTCGGTCACAAAGCGCTCGTAGTCGCGCTTGTCCCCTTCGGGCGTGGCGCCCAGCAAGTTGAGCATAAAATGCGCGTGAATCTTAAAGCCAAACAGGCGCGCAAGCGAAAACGCCCGCTCGATCTGCGCCACCGAAATGCGCCGCTCGTTGATATCGAGCAGGTGCTGGTCGAGGCTCTGGATGCCCATCTGGATCTTGGTGCAGCCCAGGCGGCGGATAAGCGTGAGGGCCTTCGGCGTTACGGCATCGGGGCGCGTCTCGATAACGAGTCCCACCACGCGATGCTTCGCCGTCTCGTTGATGCGCTGTTGACGTTCAAGCTCCTCCATCGTTGCCGTCTGCCACTCGGCGACTTCGCCCCACGGCGTACCGGGGCCGTACAGACGACGCACCGCACGGTTGTAGCCGCCCACGGCAGCATCCACACGCCCCTGGTCGTCGGCAACGCCGGCAGCAAGCTCGACCTCGTCTGTCGCAATGCCGGCTGCCCGATAGCGCTCGCGACGCTCCGCTACCACCGGCGGCAGGGCATCGGCGGAAGCGTCATCGAGCAGGCGCCCCGCCTCGGCACGACTGATGCCCGGACGCGCCAACATGGGGTTTGCCGCCACGCCGGCGACGGCATCGTCATTGAGCGCACGGAAAAGCTCCGACATAAACCACGTCTGATACCCTTCCGGATAGTCGCTCCAGGTGCCACCGAGCACGATGAGCTCTATCTTATCGGTCGCATGCCCCATCTGCGAAAGCGCCGTCAAACGGGCGCTCACCTGCAGATATGGATCGAAGCAGTTTTGCTCTGCACGGGCGCACGCCGGCTCGGCGTGCAGATAGCTTTTGGGCATGCGCAGGTCGTTGGGGCAAAACAGGCAATCGCCCGAGCACGGCCACGGCTTGGTGATGACGGTAATGGTCGCTACGCCCGAAGCCGTGCGACGAGGCTTCATGCGTAGCACCTGCAGCAGTTGACGCTCTAGCTCGGCGTCGACATTCCATACCGTCCAACGAGCCGGCTCCTCGCGCTTCACCCGCTGGTAAAACGGCAGCAGGCGACGCTTGGCCAGATCGCGCTTGTCGGCACCCTCACGGCGTGCCTCGGCATGTATCAGTTTGACGAGCGCTTTGTCGTCCACGGTCTCGCCGCGACGCAGAGCCTCGAGTATGTTCAAGATAATCTGTTCCATGCCCCCATTGTAAAGGCAAAGGCGCCGAAGCCAATCTCGGCTTCGACGCCTTCACCAAACAGCGCGTCTATATCTTCGCCTAGGCTTTCGTCTGCCTCACTACTCCGAATCAAACGACATGTCGCCCGAACCGACCTCAAAACGATACGTGGCAGACTTATCGCCGTTATCGAATTCAAGATTCAAAACGGTCTCGCCGTCGTAGCCAAGCGGAAGGAAATCGCTCTCGAAGTCGCCGCTGCCCAAGGTGAGGCTCGCCTTAAAGCCCGTCGAGTTCGGAACCGTCATCTCCACATCGCCCGAGCCCACGCTCACGTCCATCGACTTCGCGGGGGCCTGGTAGAGCTCGAACGTCACATCGCCCGAACCGACCTCGGCATTCAGGGTATCGGTCACGGTACCCGTAAACTCGACGTCTCCCGAGTCCAAAGTCAGGTTGAGGTCATGACACGCAATGCCCGCGACCGTCAGATCACCCGATCCCACATTCGCTGTGATGCCCACCATGTTATCGGCAACATCGCGCGGCAGTTCGACGGTAACCGTGCGGTCAATGGCGCGCTCGTCATCGCAATCGAACTGGCGAATCTTGAGCGTAGAACCCTTGATTTCGGCCAGGTTCTGGGTTGCCGCATCGAAGGCAACGGTCCCCGTTGCCACGCGACCGCTTTCAATTACGCGCACTGGCCCGCCGGAGACGTGTTTGACCTCGACCGTGCCCGACGTCACGTCCAAATCAAGCGATGTGAACGCGTCGGCATCAAACGTTTCGCTCGAAAGCTGTTGAGGCCGAGCGGAATAGTTACCGCTATCCAAAAGATCGTCCTCGTCAAGCGCATCGTCCATACCAGACAAGCCGGATACAACATCGTCGAGATCCCACGGGCCATCAAAATGAATCAATGTCCGCGAAACGCCAAAGACAAGCCCGACAATGAGCACAAACGCTCCGATGCCAACACCCAGGCGTACCTTGGATTCATGCGAAAGCTTCATCATTCGTCACCCTCTTTGGCACATGGCTCAGCGGTGGTCGTGGTAGCCACGTCAGCATCGGGTTCCGCAGAAGCATCCTTCCCCTGGGCCTTGATCGCCACCGACGCCGGACCAACCTGAATATCCCCGCGCGCCCAATCACCATCGAGCGCACGCGCCACCCAGTGATAGATGGGAATCGTAAAGAAGATCAGCGCGGCAAAGGGGCCGGCACCAAACAGGAACATCAGCAAAAAGAACAGCAGCCAGCACACGGCCCAATACGGGAACGACTGGAACGGGCCCTTCACCGGAGTCGAGCCAACCGCGGTGCCACTCGTCGCCTGCGCCGTAGCGGCATTGGCGGCCTGCGCACTCCAGCTTGCCGCCTGCGCCGCCTTGGCTGCGGCATCACTTGCCTGCGTAGCTGCCTCCGTGGCGCGTGCCGCCGCCTCATGGGTGCGAGCACGCTCTGCCGCCTCGGCCTCGCGCTGACGGGCGCGGTCCTCGTTCTCAAACTCGATATCGTCCTCGATCTCGTCGCTCGGATTGAGCAGCTCGTCCAGGCTCACGCCATAGAGTTTGGCGAGCGAGATCAGGTTCTCGGTATCGGGCGAGCTCTCCGCGCGCTCCCATTTACTGACTGCCTGGCGCGACAGCCCCAGCTTTCGCGCCAGCCCTTCTTGGCTAAAACCCTTGCTGCGACGAAGGTCGGCGAGCCGCTGCGCAGTTTCTACATTCATGGTTCCTCCTATGTGATGCCAGCCGTGCCGCCGGACCGTTTTTGTTCTTAAGGCGCCTTGCACAGTTAAAAATCTATCCGCCACCGCCAAGAGCATGCCACCTATTCTAGTGAGATTTTTGACAACCGGCGGTTGCGGGCACATATGAGCTGCGGAAATGTGTCCAAACAAAGCAATGACCCGTAGCTTGGTTGTCCCCGTTGCGGCGTTAACGGTAGTATGGTCGTACTGTTTATTCCGCACCGCCAACGGAGGGAGTCCCGCGCCGTGAACCGCGATTTCGCCTCATCGCTCATCCAGCTCAACAACACGTTCTATCGCGAGCACTCCGCCTCCTTCTCCGATACGCGCCAGGCCCCGTGGCCCGGCTGGGTACGCACCATGGACATCGCGCTCGGGCAGCTCGACGTCGCCACGATCGAGCATCCCGTCCGCGTCTTCGATCTCGCCTGCGGCAATATGCGATTCGAGAACTTTGCAGCCGGCGGCGCACTTGCCGCCAAGGGTGTCGACGGCGCAAACCCCTCGGCAGATGCCAGCTGCCCGTTTGAGTTCTATGGCGTCGACTCGTGCCAAGACCTGGCCATCGATGCACATGGCCACGCGCTTCGCATTCCCAACCTGCACTTCCAGGAACTCGACGTGCTCGACGCCCTCATGAAGCTCAACCCCGCCGAAACACCCGACGTGCTTTTCGACGCCCCGCTCGCCGACATCTCGGTCTGCTTTGGCTTTATGCACCACGTGCCGTCGTGCGAGTACCGCGTACGCGTGCTCGACGCCCTGGTGCGGCAGACGCGCCCGGGCGGCATCATCGCCATCAGCTTTTGGGAGTTTATGAACGATGAGCGCATGGCGCGCAAGGCCGTTCGAGCCGAAGCCCGTGCCGAGCTCACCCCGCCGTTTGAGGGTTACGATTCCGCGCAGTTTGAAGCCGGCGACCACCTCATTGGCTGGCAAAACGACCGCCACGCCTACCGCTATTGCCATCACTTTGACGATCAGCAGATCACCGACCTGGTGCGCGGCGTCCGTACGTTCTACAAGAGCGGCGAGGTCCCCGTGCGTGAGCTTGAGCGCTTCCATGCCGACGGTCGTAGCGGCGAGCTCAACCGCTATGTGATTCTCAAGCGCCTGTAGGCATCGACGACTCGCCGCCGAGCCGCACCGCATCTTCCGGGCAAACTATGCCCGCCCTTTTTCAATCCATTGACGGAACGTGCAGCTATGCGTTCCATACTTATGACCAAGGAGCCTCATGGGAGCCGTCCACGTTCGCACGCCTAAGAACTTTGTGCTCGAGGAGCGCCTGGAACGCTACGCCGATGCGATTGAGACAAACCCCGAGGCTTATGCCGGAGATTGGCGCAAGGCCTGTGCGCCCGCAGGCAGCAAGCCCTTCGAGCACCTTCACCTGGATCTTGGCTGTGGCAAGGGAACGTACCTTGTAGAGCGCGCCCACCGCGAGCCCGATGCCCTCTTTATCGGCATGGACCAGGAGCCCATCTGCATCGCCTATGCCGCGCAGAAAATCTGCGAACAGGGGCTATCCAACGCACTCGTCCTGCCCCGAGGCACCGCATCGCTGCCACGGCTGTTTGCCGCAGGCGAGCTCGATGCCATCACCATTAACTTTCCCACGCCGCAGCCCAAGGCCAAGTACGCTAAAAAACGACTCGTCCATGTCGACCATCTGATGCTCTACCGCCCGCTCTTTGCAGCCGGCGCTACCGTCACACTGCGCACCGATAGCAAGCCGTTGCGCGATTACGCCCTGGGACAGTTTGCCGCGGCCGGCTACGATACGCTTTGGGTAAGCGACGACGTCCGCCGCGACCATCCCGAGCATCCCGAGACCGAGTACGAGCGCCGCACGCGCGAGATGGGTGCCGCCGTCTATGGCATTTGCGCTACGCCCGGCGCGGAACCCATCGAAGAGCAGCTCGCGGCGGGCCGCGCGCAGGAGCAAAGCCTTACCTGCTACCTGCCCGAAAACCTCGATGAGCTCACCTATGTACCCCTGGGCATGGAAGAAGCCGTCGAGAACTTTAGAAACCGTGCTCGCAAAGGCAAAAAACGCCTGCCGCAGGGGTCCTAGGGGCTTCTGATGGTCGCGGCGTCGGCAAACAAGTGAAAATAGGCGCCAGCGAACGACCCTCAAACCTAAGTGAGTAGACTTTTTTGCAATAGCCAAGCACAACCCGCATAACGAAAACTAAAACCGCAGGTAGAACCCTTGCGCAAAAGCCATGTGCTCGCGACATTGAAAAAAGTCTACTCACTTAGCTGGCGACTGCACCAAACGGCTGGGCAGAACGCCCATTTCCTGCATTTTCTCGCGCGCTGGCACCCCACGCCGCTGCTACGCCATAATAGTTGGCGGACAATCGCGAGAGAAAGCAAACACATGACACAGACCACGACAGATACCGCCGCCAGTACCGTCTCCGGCGCCGGGGCCGCCAGCTCATTCTCGGGCGGCACGGGAACCGAAGCCGAGTTCGGCTCGCTCGGCGCGCTCTCCCCCACCTGGTGGGAGCCCGAGGACGGCAGTGAGCCCGAACCGTGGCTCACGCCCGATCAGGCCTTCGAACGCTTCTTTGAATGGACGAGCAGCCGCGGCATCGAGCTGTGGGGTCACCAAGAAGAGGCCCTCATGGACCTGGCCGCCGGCGATCACGTCATTTTGGGCACACCGACCGGATCGGGTAAATCGCTCGTCGCGCTGGGCATGCTCTTTATGGGCATGGCGCAGGGCAAGCGCTGCTATTACACGGCCCCCATCAAGGCCCTGGTCAGCGAAAAGTTCTTCGATCTGGTACAGGTACTCGGCCGCGATAACGTTGGCATGATCACCGGCGATACGCACATCAACACTAAGGCGCCCGTCATCTGCTGCACGGCCGAAATCCTTGCCAACGATGCACTGCGCGAGGGCGAGGGCGCCGACGTGGGCTGCGTGGCCATGGACGAGTTCCACTACTTTGCCGACCCCGACCGCGGCTGGGCATGGCAGGTGCCGCTGCTCACCCTGCCCCACACGCAGTTTATGCTCATGAGCGCCACGCTCGGCGATGTCACCGCGATCGCCGCCTCGCTCGAGGAACACACCGGCGCTGCTTGCGACTTGGTTGTCGACGCCCCGCGTCCTGTTCCGCTGAACTACGACTATGTGACGACCTCCCTCGAGGGCACCGTCGAGCTCGCTATGCGCCGCGGCGAGGCCCCGCTCTATATCGTGCACTTTAGCCAGGATGCCGCCCTTGCGACGGCACAGTCGCTCGCCAATTTTGGCATCGCCAGCAAGGAGCAGCGCGAGGCCATCAAAGAGGCGGCCAAGGGCACGAGCTTCTCGACGGCCTTTGGTAAGATTCTCAAACGCCTGCTTGGATGCGGCGTCGGCGTGCACCATGCTGGCATGTTGCCGCGCTATCGCCTGCTGGTCGAGCGCTTGGCGCAGCAGGGCCTGCTGCCCGTCATCTGCGGTACCGATACGCTCGGCGTCGGCATCAACGTGCCCATCCACACCGTGGTGCTCACCGCGCTCACCAAGTTCGACGGCTACAAGATGCGTCGCCTGCGCGCCCGTGAGTTCCATCAGATCGCTGGTCGCGCCGGCCGTTCGGGCTTCGATACCGAGGGCATGGTCATCGCCGAGGCCCCGGAGCACGAGATCGAGAACGCTAAGCTCATGGCCAAGGCGGGCGACGACCCCAAGAAGCTCCGCAAGATTAAAAAGAAAAAGGCCCCCGAGGGCTTTGTCACCTGGAACAAGCAGA
Source organism: uncultured Collinsella sp. (assembly GCA_959023295.1). Lineage (GTDB taxonomy): Bacteria > Actinomycetota > Coriobacteriia > Coriobacteriales > Coriobacteriaceae > Collinsella. The sequence goes on from CAUFBM010000008.1 coordinate 55,545, forward strand.
CCTTTGAGCGCCTGATCGAGACGCAGCCCGAGACGCTCAAGCCGCGCCTTCGCATCACACACTCCATGGTGATTAGCGTGGTCGAGCAGGGCGGCGATGCCCGAGCCCGCGTACACGACCTCATCGAAACGAGCCTGCAGACTCCCGAGGAAAAGGCCAAGCTCGAGGTTCGCGCCGACGAAATCTTCGCCACACTCATCGATTCCGGCGTTGTCGTTCGCACCGAGGTGCCGCCCGCGCCCGACGCTCCGGCTGACGCCGCGCCGGACATCGACTACGCGCTGACGGTCGATCTGCCCGAGGACTTCGCACTCGATCAGCCGCTCTCGCCGTTCTTGCTTGCCGCGTTGGAGCTGCTCGACCCCGAGAGCGAGACCTATACCATGGATCTGATCTCAATGGTCGAGGCAACGCTCGAGGATCCCAAGCAGGTATTGCGCGCACAGGAGCGCGCCGCGCGCGACCGCGCGATGGCCGAAATGAAGGCTGACGGCGTCGATTATGAGGAACGCCTGGAGCGCATCCAGGATGTCACCTACGAAAAGCCGCTCGAGGACTTGCTCGATGCCGCCTTCGACAAGTACTGCCAGGAAGTACCCTGGGCCAACGACTACCAGCTCTCTCCCAAGAGCGTCCTGCGCGATATGCTGGAAAGCGCGAGCGATTTTAAGGGCTATATCCAAAAGCTCGGCATCGCCCGCTCCGAGGGCATTTTGCTGCGTTACCTGGCAGAGGCCTACCGTTCACTCGACCGCACCGTGCCCATCGAGAAGCGCGACGAGCGCCTGCGCGACATTATCTCGTGGCTGGGCTTTGTGGTGCGCTCGGTGGACTCGAGCCTGGTGGATGAGTGGGAGAACGCCGGCAACCCGACAGCCCTCGATGCTGCGCCGCCGCAGGGCATCGACGAGGTCGTGGCGGACCGTCGCGGCTGCACGCTATTGGTGCGCAACGCGCTCTTCCGCCGCGTGACCCTTGCCGCCCGCGAGCACGTTCGCGACCTGGGCGAGCTCGACGACGACTGGGGCATGAGCGAGATCCGCTGGCAAAAAGCACTCGACGCTTACCACGAGCAGCACGAGGAAATCCTCACCGACGGAGATGCCCGCAGCGCCGCGATGTTTTCCATTGACGAGTCCGACGAGAAGACCGCGCACATATGGCACGTGCACCAGATCTTTGCCGACGAGGATGGCGACCACGATTTTGGCATCATGGGCGATGTCGATCTGGACGCCACGCAAGACGGCGGCGAGGTCATCTTCAAAAACTACCGCGTCGGCTTTATCGAGGACCTGCTCGAGGACTAGCCGAACATGCTGGAACGAAACAAGCGGGGCCGTTGGCAATATCGCCAGCGGCCCCGTTTTTTGCGCGATACGCTATCCCCTACTCGGTATCCTCGACCTCATACGAATCCGCCTCGGCTGGCTCATCGTTTGTCTCTGTCGCAGCCCCGCGCGCCTCGTCAAACGCGGCCTTCATGGTCTTGTTGCCCCACGTGAGCTTGCGAATGGTAAGATCGTCGGCCTTCTTGTTGGCTAGGCGCAGATTGTTCTCGGAGGACAGCAACGCCTCCTTGGTTTTCTGCAGATGGCTAATCGTCTTGTCGATCTCATCAATCGCCGTTTGGAACTTGCGGCTCGCGATCTCGTAGTTGCGACCGAAATCATTCTTGAACTTTTCCATCTTGGCTTCGAAGTTCGTGACGTCGATATTCTGCTGTTTGTACTCCGCCAGTTCCTGCTTATAGCGCAGCGAACCCATGGCGGCGTTGCGAAGAAGCGTGATCATGGGAATAAAGAACTGTGGGCGAATCACGTACATCTTCTCGTAGCGATAGCTCACGTCCACGATGCCGGCGTTGTAAAGCTCGCTCTCGGGTTCGAGCAACGTGCAGAGCACCGCGTACTCGCAGCCTTTTTGGCGGCGATCGTGATCGAGCTTCTTAAAGAAGTCCTCGTTTTTGTGCTTGGTCGCAGTCTCGTCGTTCTCGTTTTTCATCTCGAACATAATCGAAATGACCTCGTTGCCGCTCGCGTCGCACTCGCGGAAGATAAAGTCGCCCTTGGTACCCTCGGACGCATCGTTATCCTTCTCGAAGTACGCGTTAGGAAACGCCGTCATGCGCAGACGGTTAAACTCGGTCTCACAGTGCTGCTCGAGCGACTCGCCCACCATCTTGGTGGACAGGCGGACCTTCATGTCCTTAAGGCGCTCGATCTCTTCATCCTTGTAGCGGATCAGCTCATCGCTCGCGCGCTTGGCTTGAGCAAGCTCGAGCTCATGTGCCGCCTTTGCCTGTTCCTCGCGCGAATCGCGCACTGCCAGCTCACTCGTCAGTTTCGCACGTGCCTCGTCGCGCTCTCGCTCCGCCGCGGCGACTGCCTCCGACAGGTTCATTTTTGCCATCAGCTCCTGCTCGCGCAGCTGGGCACGCAGACCCTCGGCCTCTTGCTCAGATTGTGCCTTTGCGGCGGAAAACTTCTCCTGTACCGTCGCGCGGTAGTCAGCAAGTGCACGTTCGGCCTCGCTGCGAGCGGCATCGAGATCACGCTGCGACTCTGCCGCGGCAGCGGCAAGCGCCATCTCCTGAGCCTTGTCCGCTGCGGCAAGCCTGGCCTGCAGCTCGGCAATCTGGGCATCACGTGCAGCTAAATCGTTTTGAGCAGCGTTGCGCGCCGCCGACTCGGCAAGCTTGGCTTCGTCATCTTTGCGCCCCAGCCGCGCACGCAAATTGTCGATCTCGCGCTGAAGCTCAGCATTCTCCTTCTGAGCATCGGCACGGGCCTCAACCGCCGCACGCTGGCTTGCGCTCTCGCGCTCTGCGGCAGCGCCCTCGAGCTTGGCGCGCAGCTCGACAAGCTCGGCATCGCGCTTGGCGACCTCTTGTGCCAACTCCCGAGCCGCAGCATTCTTCTGCTCAACGAGTTGTGCATTGCGCTGAGACTCCGCCTCCTGCAGGGCAGCCGACGAACGCGAGCGCTCAAGCTCCAGCGCCTGCTCGCCCTCGCGTTGGACTGCCCTCACACGCTCATCCAGATCGCGCGAAAACTCGGCATCGCGTACTTGCTTGACGATATCCGCATAGCCAGACGCATCGACCTTAAAGACTTTGCCACAATGCGGGCACTTGATCTCGTTCATAACAGCTCCTCGATGGACGCAAATTTCAACCGACTACACTCTACCGCGCCGCACGGACAAAAAAGGCGCCGCCACCATAATGGCAACGGCGCCAGAACCACCGCAAAGGTGCCTGTTCCCCTTGTGTTGGCTTGAGCTCTTACAGGTCGCGATAGTCGATCAGGCGAAGATCGGGTTGAGACTCGAGCCAAGCGCGCAGCTCAGGATCGATCAGCGCATCGACTTCCTTGGTGCGATCGGTCGTAAGCGAGCTGTTCTCGAGGATATAGCGATCAAGATAGCCCGGGTGACACACAAAGACGACCGTCTCGCCGTCGGACATCTCGCGAACCGTCTGCATGATTGCTTCTTTAGGTTCGTAGCCCGGCTTCATCGAGCGCATTACCATGTGCAGATCGGTATCTCCGCAACGCACCACCGCCGTGGGGTCGAAGCTCGCCTTTTGCTCCTTAAGGCCCAGCTCCTGGGCAACCGCCGAGATCGCTCGGTTAAGGTTTTTACTCATGACAGCATGGGCTTCGAAGTAGTCGGGCTCGCGGCCCACAATCTCGACAAAACGGTCATGCTGCGCACGGATCTCGATGCAGGCCTCGTCGAAGTCTATCAGCTCCTCACCGCGCTTAAAATGCTCGCGGAAGGTACGGCTGCTATGGAACTCGCCGTTCTCGTTGAGCATGCTCGGGATGAGCGCCGGGTCGGCACACGGCTTACCCAGGCACACGTTAGTATGCTGGCCCACCGCAATGCCGGCATCCGCCACGAGCAACCAACCACGCTCGGCTTCAGGCATATTGGGCATCAGGCCCGCCGAGCGCACCAGGCCCTCGTTGACGCTTCGGGCAATCCCCAGGTCAACGGCATACGAATAACCGATATCATCGGCACGAATAAGCAATTGCTTCATAGCGACTCCAATCTATGTGAAAACCACCACAAAGGTGCCTGTCCCCTTTGTGGTGGTTCTGGCGCCCTATAGCCCAAAGAAGCTAAGAATCTGATCGCGGCTTACGGGCTTGTACTCGTTGGCGTCGAGGCCGACATCGTAGCGAAGGATAGGACGTTCGCGGTCGCGGTTGCGCGCGTTGGCGCGGTCTCCCCTGCTGTGGATATGCCCGTGCAGCATGATGGCGCCGCGCGCCTTGCCGTTCCAGCTGAGCATGGGGTAGTGGCTCATAACCAGACGGTGGCCCTTGGCATAGCCGGGAGCAACCTCCAGATAATCGCGCACCTCATCCCAAATGCGCGGCGCGTCCGGATCTTCCCAGTCGCCGTCATGGTTGCCACGGATGAGTGTCACATTCTTGCATTCGATACGCTCGCGAAGGCGCACAGCATCCGCTAGGGGCAAGCGATAGGTAAAGTCACCCAGGATATAAAGACGGTCGTCCGCCGCCACGCACTCATTGATGGCAGCGATGACCTTGCGGTTCATCTCCTCGACCGAATCAAACGGCCGATCCATATCGTGCAAGATATTCGTATCGCCCAGGTGCAGGTCGGCGGTAAACCACATCATCGTCTCTGTCCTCATTTCGCAATGTGTCAAACTCGTGCTAAGTATACAGATGCAGCGATGCGGCGGTTATCCAAAGAGCCCGCCGAACAGTCCGCGGCGGTGCTTCTCTTGCTTTTTCGAAGCGTCACCCTGGGCATTCTTGTCCTGCCGCTTCTTACGGTCCTGCTCCAGCTCATCGTCGTCGAGTAGCAGATCCCACACAAACGGATCATCCGTCAAATCGAACAGGTCATCGTCATCAAACATGACAGTCTCCATTGCCGGCTAGCGAGCATCCACCACATAAAGGCCAACGCGCACCTGATGCCAGGGGCTGCGCTCGGGCGCAACCTGCTGTACGCGGGCCTCAAAAACGTCCTCGTGGCCGTAATACATCATCAAGGACAGTGGGCCGACCTCGTTTCCCGGAACATACCCAAGCTTGGTATCGTCGTAGTAGATCGCAACCGCCTCAGGGTCATGGGGATTATCGCGCTCGGCACACAGCGTCAGCTTATCGCCAACCTTAAGATCGCCCAGGACCAAGGCACCGTCGGCATACTGAAATCCTGCGATATGAAACGACAAAAGAACACGCGAAGGCTCGTACATGGCAGCTCCTCTAACGGCCGGATAAACCGGCGCTTAACCTTAGTGAGAAGTCTACGAACTCGTGCGGACACGAATTCGCCCGCTCGCACCTTTCACCCATTTGCTGCAACGTCTGCGAGACAGAGCGCTTGCAGATAAGATAGGAGCACGAATGGCACCCGCGGCAGCGGGTCTTGCCAACTCCGATACACGTTTTCATCGTGAGAAGTGGCCGTCTTCGCTTACGCGGGGGCGGCTATTTTGTTTGCCCCTATGTCATCTGATTCTAATGCACAAACATGCGCACGAACTTGTGCTTCCAGCTTGCGTAAGGGGCATAGCGGAATGGCACGTCCAGCCACGTAGCCTTGTTCACGATGCTCTTCTTGTGGCTAAACGTATCGAAGCTCTCGCGGCCATGGTACTGGCCCATACCGCTCGCACCCATGCCGCCAAAGCCCATATGGCTCGTAGCCAAGTGCATGATCGTGTCGTTGACGCAGCCGCCGCCAAAGGGCACGTAGCGCACAAAGCGCTGCTGAGCCGCACGGTCCTGGCTAAAGATATACAGGGCCAGCGGCGTCGGACGATCCGTAATAAACGTCTCGGCCTCGTCTAGGCTCTCAAACGTCAGCACCGGCAAGATGGGACCGAAGATTTCCTCCTGCATCACGGCGTCATCGGGGGACACGCCGTCCAAAATCGTCGGCTCAATCTTGAGCGAAGTCTCGCGCGCGGTACCTCCAAGCACGACCTTATCGGGATCGATCAGCCCGCGCACGCGCGCAAAATGCTTGGCGTTGACGATATGCCCGTAGTCCTCGTTATCGAGCGGATGCTCGCCAAACATACGGCGGGTCTCTTCCTTGATGAGGCCCAGCAGCTCGTCGTGCACGCGCGTATCGACCAGCAGGTAGTCGGGCGCCACGCAGGTCTGCCCCACGTTGAGCCATTTGCCAAAGGCGATACGCCGCGCCGCGACCTTCAAGTTTGCCGTCGCATCCACGATGCAGGGACTCTTTCCACCCAGTTCAAGCGTCACGGGCGTAAGGTTTTTACTTGCGCGCTCCATAACGAGCTTGCCGACCGGAACGCTACCGGTAAAGAAGATCTTGTCCCAGCACTCGTCGAGCAGCGCTTCGTTTTCGGCGCGCCCGCCCTCGACAACCATCACCAGGCGCGGATCAAATGCCTCTTCACAGATTTGCTTGAGCACCGCGCTCGAAGCCGGAGCATAGGCGCTCGGCTTGATGACCACAGTATTGCCCGCGGCAAGGGCGCCAGCGAGCGGCTCGAGCGTCAGCAAAAACGGATAGTTCCAGGGCGCCATGATGAGCGTGACGCCATAGGGCACGGCTTGCGTTTTGCACACGCTCACGGCATTGGCAAGGTCACACGGACGCAGGCGCGGACGACTCCATCGAGCCACATGCGCAATCTGATGACGAATCTCGGAAAGCGACGTGCCGATCTCGCACATATAGGCCTCGTCATGCGACTTTCCCAAATCGGTCTTGAGCGCATGGGCAATATCGGCCTCGTGGGCCCGCACCGCATCGCGTAAACTCACGAGTGCACGACGTCGAGCATCAACATCAAACGTGGCGTGCGTCTTAAAGTAGGCGCGCTGATCGCCGACGATGCGCGCAATTTCCTCGGTGTTCATGGACCCTCCTAGTTCTCGTCCTCAAACATACCACCCGCGACGACCTCGTACATATGCTCGAGCTCCGGGCGGTCCATCAAAAGCGGAACGGGGTACAGGGGATTGGCCTCGGCATCGGCATGGACCGCCATTTGCGGAATATCGGAGCGGCGAATACCCGAGACATATTTGGGGATTCCCAGGGCCTCGTTCATGCGGTCGACCCAATCGATAAAGGCCTCGGCCGCAAGACTGTCCTGCGCGGTAGCCGGCGCAATGCCCGCCATGCGAGCAAGATCGGCAAGCTTGGGAGCGGCGGCGTCACCATAAGCGCGAAGCATGTGCGGCAGGATGATCGCGTTGGCCAAGCCGTGCGGAATCCCGTAACGCCCGCCCAAGCTGTGTGCGATGGCATGAACGTATCCAACATAGGAGCGCGTAAAGGCAACGCCCGCCTTATACGCCGCCGAAAGCATATTGCGACGCGCACGCATGTTGTCTCCATGCTCATGGGCCTCAAGCAAATTATCGCAGATGAGCTGAACCGCCTGTCGCGCCATCTTGCGCGTATAGGGCGTGGTGCTTCGCCCGATAAAGGCCTCGACAGCATGCGTCAGGGCATCCATACCCGTCTGCCCCGTAATGGACGCCGGCAACCCGCGCGTAAACTCGGGGTCGTGGACCGCAAAACGCGGGATAAGCACAAAGTCGTTAATGGGGTATTTATAGTGCGTCTCGTCATCGGTGATAACCGCCGCGAGCGTGACTTCGCTTCCCGTACCGGCGGTAGTGGGAACCGCAATAAGCAGCGGCAGGAGACGGTGGACGCGCAACAGGCCGCGCATCTTGTTGATGGGCTTGTTTGGCTGCGCGATACGTGCTCCCACGCCCTTGGCACAGTCCATAGCCGAGCCGCCGCCAAAGCCGATAATGGCCTGGCAGTCGTTCTCGCGATACAGCGCCGCCGCTTCCTCCACATTCGAGACTGTGGGGTTCATACGCGTTTCGGCATAGACCGTAACGCCAATCCCCTGAGCCGTAAGCGCACGCTCGAGTGATGCCGTGAGCCCCAGACGGGCAATGCCGGGATCCGTCACGATAAGGGCCTTCTGGATCGAGCGCTTTTGAAGCACCGCGGGCACATCCTCGGCATGCTCCAAAATGCGCGGCTCGGTATAGGGCAGGATCGGCAATGCAATGCGAAAAACCGTCTGATATGTTCGGCACCAGGCACGACGGGCTAGATGCATAAAGGAAGCTCCTTCATTTGTTGATTGGTCAACATTTGCTCGACCGATTGTACTCATCGGCGGTCAAAGACGGCCTGCCAATCGTTAATCAATCAACATCTTCATATCTCAAAATTGTTTTATTAAAAATCATTCCTAATAGGCTTCACATTTGGTCGCATTTATGGATAATAGAACTCGTCAAGACGCACGTCCGGAGAGGGCCCTTACGGGACCGGACGAGCGCGCAATCGCCATCGATCGAAAGGATCGAATCATGAAGTTTGTTTGCCCCGTTTGCGGTTATGTGGAAGAGTTCGACGGCGACCAGCTGCCCGAGGATTTTAAGTGCCCCCAGTGCGGCGTTCCCGGTTCTCGTTTCCTGAAGCAGGAGGAGGGCCAGCTCGAGTGGGCTGCCGAGCACGTCGTGGGTGTCGCCAAGATGGAGGGCGTCTCCGAGGACATCGTTGCCGACCTGCGCGCCAACTTTGAGGGCGAGTGCTCCGAGGTCGGTATGTACCTGGCCATGGCTCGCGTCGCTCATCGCGAGGGCTACCCCGAGATCGGCCTGTACTGGGAGAAGGCTGCTCACGAGGAGGCCGAGCACGCCGCCAAGTTCGCTGAGCTCCTGGGCGAGGTCGTGACCGACTCCACCAAGAAGAACCTCGAGATGCGCGTTGAGGCCGAGAACGGCGCCACCGCCGGCAAGACCGATCTTGCCAAGCGCGCCAAGGCCGCTGGCCTCGATGCCATCCACGACACCGTGCACGAGATGGCTCGCGACGAGGCCCGCCACGGCAAGGCTTTCGCCGGCCTGCTCAAGCGCTACTTTGGCTAAGCCAGCCGCCTGAGAGACAATCTTTAGCTCGATAAGGCCCGGACCGCATGGTTCGGGCCTTTTTCGTGCCTCACGAACTTGTTAACTCCCTGAAATAGGACCACCTTAGGCATCGGATTCTCGTCAAAAACTAAGTGAGTAGACTTTTTGGAACTTGCCGAGCAGGCCATCCATATTGCTTTATAAAGTCGCAGGTAAATGACTTGTTGCAAAAACGGCCTGGTCGCCATCAAGCCAAAAGTCTACTCACTTAGTTTCGCAGCCGTCCACGATCGAGCTATTTTGTGTCTAACGGGCATCTTTTCGTCGATTACTCCCAATTTTGTCCAGTCAACGAATAGTTCAGACCGGAGTAATGTCTCAGCCCTTTGCTCATCTGAGCTTTTATCACGATATTCAGCATCGAGCATCCTGCATACGGCCTTAACGATCGCGCGGAATCTATCCTCATCGGATATCTGTCTGTGTGTCAGGAGAAGTACATCGTAGCCCATGGCCTGAAGGGCTGTCATGCGGTCAGCGTCACGCAAGCCATCCCCTGCGCGTCCGTGCGAGGCCTTTCCCTGACATTCAATGGCCACCTGTCGCTTGCCATCCGGCGAAGAGAGAAGTAGGTCGATATATACACGGGACTTTCCCACAATCGCTCGAGCACTTGTGCTTAGCGTCACTTCGACATTGAGCTCTATGCCGCAAAACCCTTCGCCCCCCAGGGCTCGCGGCAGTCCAAGCAACAAATACGCCTCGACCTCAAAAGGCGACGCGGCACCCAATGGAACGAATTGCGATACCGCCATAAATCTATTGCCGTAACGCATCCCGCAAACATCTGAACAAAAACGGTCAAGGTCTCCGCCCAAAACCAAAGCGTCTCGACGCCATAAATTTGAAGCGGCGCCGCTCTCGGACGGGCAGCGCACCCAACCGAACGTTGTCGAAATCGCACCCGAATCAATTGCACGCGAAAGCTCCGCCTCGAGTGCCGTCGGCAGGGCGCACACCGCAAACAAGCCGCACATCTCCGCCAATACAAAAAGAAGTTGGAGATCCGTCAGATGCCGCGACATGATAAATGCCGTCAGTAGAGGAGACGTAACCAAAAATCCATGCTCCGTTTCCAGCACGGATTCCCTGGGGAGCTCACCAAGAAACAGCCGCTGCTTAATGCTGGCAGGGCAAGTCCGTTTGTTTCTCGTCCGAACCAATGTATACAACGGAAAACCGAGCGCAACCGCAGCTGTCGGGTTGCGGGCGAGATCATATCGCTGCCGGTCTTCTTCCGGTCGTGGAAGCGGCGGGCACAAAGCGCGGACTTGAGGAGGCAAACGCCAGTACCTAAAAGCCGATATGTCACAAAGTAGATCCTTCATAGGCACAGGAAAACACGGATTTCAACCCAGTCGGTCTCCCATTGGCGCAAACGCAACAAAAATGGCACCGAACGGACTGCTAAGTTTTCAACAGCCCTCCCCAACTGGCCAAAAGCTTGCCAAGAGCTGGACGAAGCCCTGTTGAAAACTCATTTTTTCTCATGCGGAAGCTTTGCACGGCAAGTGAGTAGACTTTTTGGAACATCCCGATCAGACCGGTCATCCTGCTTCTCAAAACCACAGGTAGATAGCTTGTGGCAAAACGGCCTGGTCGCCAAAGTACCAAAAGTCTACTCACTTAGATTGCAGAGCTCCCCCATTAGCTGCAATTCCAAGGTATTAAGCACTTTCGGACTCAGGTCGTCATACTGGACAAGAATTTGAGTTGAGTTTTCAGGAACAAATGCGCCATCGGCGCACCAATAACAGTCACTGATATCGATGAACGGAATGCCCGAGCGCGTGAGAGCCCGCGCAAAAGAGCTTCCGCCCGTTCCGCGCTCCGCAAATACAGTGCAGTAAAGACCCGCGTCTGCATGCTCAATCGAGACCTCCCCTGCCGGAAACGCTTTCCGCACAAGCGACGCCAGGCCATCACGCGCCTCGCGAGCACGAACGCGTACGCGGTTCGCATGTCGCTCGTAATCACCCGATTCCAGCAAACGAGCCAAAGCGACCTGGTCAACAGAACTCACCGACGAGGCGTAAAAACCAAGGTTGCGCCTAAACCGCTCAATTAGCTCATCAGGCAACACCATGTACGCTAGACGCAACGCCGATGAAAGGCTCTTCGAAAACGTGTTGGTGTAGATGACCGATTGAGCGGCATCGATCGACGCGAGCGCGGGAATCGGCTTGCCGGCTAGACGAAACTCGCAATCAAAGTCATCCTCAATGAGATACCGACCTGGTCGCTCGGCGGCCCAGCTCAGCAGCGCATATCGGCGCGCAATGCTCGTCACAAGGCCGGTCGGATACTGATGGGACGGCATCAGGTGAAGGACATCGGTCCCGCTTTTCTGCAGAGTGTTCAAGTCCACGCCCTCATCATCCAACGGGATATGTCGAACTTTGCAGCCCATAGCCTGGTAGATGCGCGTCAGACGCAAATAGCCCGGGTCCTCAACGGCATACACCTTGTCAGCGCCAAGCAACTGAACCAACATGGTATCGAGCAGCTGGGCGCCCGCGCCGATAACAATGTTATTAGGATCGATATTCATGCCCCTTGTCCCGCGCAGATGGTGAGCAATTGCGCGTCGTAGCCGAGCGGTGCCCTGTGCCGGTGCGGGCGAAAAGATCTCGCGTTCGTCTTCGGATGCCAGCGTCGCCCGTAGCGCGCTTTGCCAAAGTCGCGCCGCCTCCAAAGCGGAAGGAGAAAGTGCGTCGAATCGCTCGACCTGTCTGTTGACATCATGCGCGCTGGGGCCCACAGAGACGGCATCTCGGTCGATACTCCCCGTAGCCAAAGGCAAAACTGGTGCATCCGGAAGCTCGCAAGCGTAGTAGCCACGACGCGGCATTGAGCAAATATAGCCCTCGGCAAGTAGCTGGCTATATGCATTCTCGATGGTAATGACACTGATTCCCAGATGGCTGGCAAAGGCGCGCTTAGACGGAAGATGCTCCCCCGCCGCAATGCGCCCAGCAACAATATCGTCTCGAATTTGCTGGTAAACATATTCATAGAGCGATGCTTCGCCGCGTTTTTCCAAATTGTAGTCAAGCATGAGCATATCACCTGACCTTATTAAGCCATTCAATCTGGTATTAGTCTGACCTTGTTATTATCTCGAAAACTGAGTATTTCGCCATACCCAGCTCCCCGATAGGATGTTCCGTCAAGCAATGCACATGCCAACCAAGGGAGCAACCATGGCAGAACAGACCAGCAAGGCCGATCGCGTCAAACTCAATCGAGAGCTCGCGCAGATGCTCAAGGGCGGCGTCATCATGGACGTCACCACGCCCGAGCAGGCACGCATCGCCGAGGAGGCAGGCGCCTGCGCCGTCATGGCACTCGAGCGTATCCCGGCCGACATCCGTGCCGCAGGCGGCGTCTCGCGCATGAGCGACCCCAAGATGATCAAGGGCATCCAGGAGGCCGTCTCCATCCCCGTTATGGCCAAGTGCCGCATCGGCCACATTGTCGAGGCGCAGGTCCTTCAGGCCATCGAGATCGATTACATCGACGAGTCCGAGGTTCTCTCCCCTGCTGATGACGTCTATCACATCGACAAGACCCAGTTTGACGTGCCGTTTGTCTGCGGCGCCCGCAATCTGGGCGAGGCGCTACGCCGTGTTGCCGAGGGCGCCACGATGATTCGCACCAAGGGCGAGCCGGGCACGGGCGACGTCGTTCAGGCTGTGCGTCACATGCGCAAGATCCAAAAGCAGATCCGCGACGTTGTCGCTCTGCGCAATGATGAGCTCTTTGAGGCAGCCAAGCAACTGCAGGTTCCGGTCGAGCTGGTACGCGAGGTTCATGCCACGGGCAAGCTTCCCGTGGTGAACTTTGCCGCCGGCGGCGTAGCGACCCCCGCCGACGCCGCGCTGATGATGCAGCTGGGCGCCGAGGGCGTCTTTGTCGGCTCGGGCATCTTTAAGAGCGGCGACCCTGCCAAGCGCGCCGCCGCCATCGTCAAGGCCGTGGCAAACTTCACCGATGCCAAACTCATCGCCGGGCTTTCGGAGGACCTGGGCGAGGCCATGGTGGGCATCAACGCCGACGAGATCGAGATCATCATGGAGGAGCGCGGGCGCTAGTCCAGCAGAAAGGATCGCACATGAGCGATTATGCAGACCAAACGGTCGCCGTGCTGGCGGTCCAAGGCGCTTTTGCCGAGCACGAGGCAAGACTATCTGAGCTGGGCGCGCACTGTATTGAGCTGAGGCAGGCGGCCGATTTGCAGCAGAACTTTGACCGCCTGGTCCTCCCCGGCGGCGAGTCCACCGTTCAGGGCAAGCTACTTGCCGAACTCGGTATGCTCGAGGGGCTTCGCATCCGCATTGTTGAAGGCATGCCTGTATTGGGGACTTGCGCCGGCTTGATTCTGCTGGCGCGCGACCTTGCCGCCCACGACGATAAGGGGACGCCGCGCCTGGCAACCATGGATGTGCTCGTTGAGCGTAATGCCTATGGCAGACAGCTCGGCAGCTTTCGCACCAAGGGGCGGGTAGACGGTATCGACGGTGAAGTGCCGCTGACGTTTATCCGTGCACCCCGCATCGTCAAGGTGCACGGCAATGCCAAGGCCCTGTCCGAAGTCGATGGCCGCATCGTCGCCGCCCGTCAAGACAACCAGCTCGGCGTCACCTTCCACCCCGAGCTCGACGACGACGCCCGCCTCCACGAGCTCTTCCTCCAAATGTAGGCAAAAACGAACGAGCGTAGATTTCCACTCTCATGCTATGCAGTCGTTGGGGACGTTCTTAAACGACTAGTCCAACAAGAACATCCCCAATGACTACATTGCGATAGACGACCACGTTTGCCCAGATAAAACCGACCAAAATAAACTTGTCCCCCTTTTGGTAGGTTTGGATCAAGGCAACGCCGATATTTTGCTACCGACAGCGAAAACCCGCCAGAGCGAGGGAGGCCCTTTTGGGGCGAGATGACGCCATAGGTTGAGCATAAGTCAGCGAGCGGGTCGCATTTGTGACAAGGTGGCGTGAAACGAAAGGGCGCTGACCTTCTGGTCGCGCCCTTGAAGTTGAACGTCAGATTGTCCAAATGCGGCCCGCGCAGCGTCGGCCCGTTACGGCGTTTGGTAAAACGCCGTAACTAAAAACGATTGCCGCGGAAGCCGCCGCCATTGCGGCCGCCACGATCGCCACCGCGACCGCCGCGGTCGTTACCACGGTTGCCGCTAAAGCCACCACGGTTGCCGCCGCGGTCGCCATAGCCACCACGGTTGCCGCCAAAGCCGCCTCGACCGCCGCGGTCGCCGCCACGGTCACCAAAGCCGCCGCGGCCGCCGCGATCGCCACCGCGACCGCCACGGTCGCCGCCACGGCCACCGCGATCACCAAAGCCGCCGCGACCGCCGCGGTCGCCGCCACGGCCACCGCGATCGTCACGGCCGCCGCGAGGACCGCGGTCCTCGTCCAGGCCCATGGCGACGAGCGGAGCGATAACCTTATCGAGAGCGGCCATCAGCTCGGTGGCCTCCTCGTAAGAAAGCTCGGGCAGGAGCTTCTCCTTCTTGTTGGCAAGCTCGACCAGACCCTCAGCGGCATCCTCGGCAGCGAAGACGACGATCTTGCGCATATCGCCCTCGGCGTCGTCGATGCGGCCGACCAGATCGGCAGCCTCGGCCTCGGCCATCAGACCATCGAGCTCACGAAGGCGCATGCCCAGCAGGTCGGACATTTCCTTCTGCTCCATCTTGGGCTTGAGGTCAAGGAGCTTGATGGCGCGCTCGATGTTCGCCATGCGCTCGGCCTTGGCCTCCTCCTCCTTGGAAATAGCAAAGCGACGGCTACGCAGCAGGCGGGCGGCCTTCTGCATCTTGTCCATCAGCTCTTCGTCATCGTAATCAGCGGCGGCCTCGACAACCTCGGCCTCCTCCTCGGCGGAAACCTCGTCAGCAGCCTCAACCTCGGCAGCTTCGGTCTCCACGGTCTCGACTGCCTCGACCTCGGCAGCCATGGTCTCGTTCTCGGTCTCGTTCATGATCTCTTCGTTCTCGGACATGAGACTCCTTCTTGGCCCTCTCGGGCATCATCGCCCCATTCGCGGGGCCCGTCGCGCACTCTTTGCGCTTTAAACAATCATGCCTCTCGGCAAAACGTCCATTAGTTTATGGTGTCGCCCGCCAATCTAGCTGCAGAATCTATGTGCACACATTAATGCGACATGTGCGACTCGCGGCGAGCGTACACAACCGACACCGCGAACCCGACCAGGGCAATCACGGCCGCCACGCGCACGGCAGCTGCAAATCCAATCGCCTGGGCAACGTCCGCCTCAATGCCAGTGGCGCCGGCAGCCGCCGCAGAACTCGAAAGCAGACCGATAAACAGGGACGGGCCAAACGACGCGGCAATCATGTTCCACGTGTTGAGCAATGCCGTTCCGTGAGGATGCTCAGCGGCGGGCAGCGTCTCCAGGCCGGCCGTCTGCGAGGGGCTCAGCACCAAACCGACACCGGCATACACCACAACGGTCAACGCCACGGCAACGCCAATGTTCATACTTGCCGCAGTCATCGAAATTGCAGTCTGCCCCACGGCAATCAGGGCAAAGCCGACCGGCAGCAGCGGCCATGCGCCACGGGCGTCCATCACGCGTCCGCCCACAATCGAGGTCACGGCGTTGCAGGCAATCGCCGGCAAAATGAGCAAGCCCGCAACAAGAGCGGTCATGCCGTATGCGCCCTCAAAATAGAGCGGCAGCAAAACGCTCATCGAGAACGTCGTCATCATCGACACCACCACGAGCAGGCACGCAGGCCAAAAACGAACGCTCGCCATGGGGCGAACATTAAGCACCGGATGTTCGAGCTTGAGCTGGCGGACCGCAAACAGGCCAAGCAGCACCACAGCGGCGAAAAACGTCACGATACCGGTCATCACATTGGTCGAGAACTCGCCTACGGAATACACAAACGCCGTAATGCCGGCGGCGAGCAAAACAACCGACAGAATATCAAGGGTGGCGGTCGAACGCCCTCCGACATTTCGAACGAGCTTTGCGCCCGCCGCAGCGACCACGACACCGCCCACCAGCGGCACTACGAACACAGCCCTCCAGCCAAACAACGTGCACATAAGGCCGCTGATTACGGGGCCAAACGCCGGTCCCAACGTGATGCAGGCACCGCCCAGGCTCAGATACAGGCCGAGCTTCTCGCGCGGAGCACAAGACAGCACCACGTTCATCATGAGCGGAAACAAGATGCCCGATCCCACAGCCTGCATAATACGACTCGGCAGCAAAACGGTAAACGACGGCGCGATCAGGCACAGGACTTCGCCGGCGACCATGCAGCCACATGCGAAAAACAGCAGCTTGCGCGTCGAGAAGCGACCGGAAAGAAAGGCCATGATGGCCGTAAAGATCGACGTCACGATCATGTAGCCCGAAACAAGCCACTGCGCCGTGGTAGCACTCACCGAAAAGGCCGCCATGATGTCGTGCAACGCCACATTAATGATGTTCTCGTTAAAGGCGGCAACAAAGGCTGCGATATACATTACGACGAGAAACGCCCCATTGGCCGATGGCGGCACTTGAACTTGTTGCTGAGATTTGCTTCCCATGTATTTCCTTCCTCTTGGAACGACAGTCGCATCGCCCCAGAGGAACAGTCCAGGGCGAACATGAGCCCTAGACTTACGCCAGACGCCGCACGCGACGAGCCTGGCAACATGGTCCAACGTCGAAAGATTGTAACGCGAACGCGCAGCTTTCCTTCCGCGCTATTATTAAAAGTCCACGAAAGCATGAGACATGAGGAGCCCGCCATGATTAAGCCCATCATGAAATCCGAGTTCTTTTTGCGCCTGTCTTCCGAAGACGCGGGACCCGACGATGCCGCGACCGGGCAGGACCTCCTGGATACGCTCCACGAACATGAGCATGAGTGCGTGGGGCTCGCCGCCAACATGATCGGCGTACGCAAACGCATCATCTGCGTAAAGGACGGCAATAGGGCGCTGCTGATGTACAACCCTCAAATTCTTGAGCAGGTCAATGCCTATCAGACGAGCGAAGGATGCCTCTCGCTGATCGGCGAGCGTCCCTGCACCCGCTATCGCCGCATTAAGGTTGAGTATTTGGACGAGAACTTCGTCCACCGCATCAAAAACTTCTCGGGCTACACCGCCGAGATCATCCAGCACGAAATCGACCACTGCAACGGAATCGTTATTTAGTTCCGCCGATTCAAGAAAGCCCCCCGCAGCCAAGCAACTGCAGGGAGCTTTTCATAGTGCGGAGCTTCTATCCCACTAGTTCTGACGGTAGTGATCGAAGAAGTCGGCGAGGTCTTCGAGCGACTCTTTGAGCACTTCCATGCGCGGCAGGTACACGATGCGGAAGTGGTCGGGCTCGGCCCAGTTAAAGCCGCCGCCGCGCGTGATGAGGATCTTCTTCTCGTGCAGCAGATCGAGGGCAAACTGCTCGTCATCGGTGATGTTGAACTTCTTAACATCCATCTTGGGGAAGATGTAGAACGCCGCGCGCGGCTTGACCACCGAGATGCCGTCGATCTTGCTGAGCGCCTCATACACAAAGTTGCGCTGCTCGTAGACGCGACCGCCGGGGCGGATGTAGTCGTTGACCGACTGATGGCCGCCGAGCGCCGTCTGGACGATCGACTGGGCCGGCACGTTGGAGCACAGACGCATGTTAGAGAGCATGTTGACGCCCATGATGAAGTCGCTCATGCAGCGCTGGTTGCCCGAAAGCACCATCCAGCCAATGCGATAGCCCGCGATCATATGCGACTTGGACAGGCCGCTAAACGTAATGCAGGGCAGATCGGGAGCGAGCGAGGCAATCGAGACGTGCTCGTAGCCGTCCATGCACAGACGGTCGTAGATCTCATCGGCAAAGATCATCAGCTGATGCCTGCGCGCAACCTCGACGATGCCCTCGAGCACCTCGCGCGGATAGACAGAACCCGTGGGGTTGTTGGGGTTGATGATGACGAGGGCCTTGGTCGCGCTCGTGATCTTGGACTCCATATCCTCCAGGTCGGGATACCAATCCGCCTGCTCGTCGCATAGATAGTGCACGGGATGACCGCCGGCAAGGGTTGCGCACGCCGTCCAGAGCGGATAATCGGGGCTGGGGATCAGAATCTCGTCACCATTGTCGAGCAGCGCGTTCATCGAAAGCTGAATGAGTTCGGACACGCCGTTGCCCGTGTAGATATGCTCCATCTGAACATTGGGCAGCCCCTTGATCTGCGAGTACTGCATGATCGCCTTGCGCGCAGAGAACAGGCCGCGCGAGTTGGAATAGCCTTCGCAGTCGGGCAGCTGGTGGCGCATGTCCTTGATAACCTCGTCGGGCGTGCGGAAACCGAAGGGCGCCGGGTTACCGATATTGAGCTTGAGGATGCGCTCGCCCTCGTCCTCCATACGGGCGGCCTCGTCGACGACGGGGCCGCGCACGTCATACAGGACGTTATCGAGCTTGGTGGATTTAGAAAAAGTGCGCATGGTGGTGCTCCTTGCAATTTGAGCTGAGGGATGGGGTTCGGGCTTGGAATCGTTGCGGGGTGATGATGCCTCGCCTTGATCGGCGTCGCCGGCAAGCAGCCAGGTAACATCGACCTCCAAAATACGGGCGAGCAGCTCAGCCACATCGCGCCGCGGGATCGTCTTGCCGCTCACATATTGGCTCATCTGACTCTTGCCGAGTTTTTTGCCGAGCATCTCCGATGCGCGGATCACGTCCGACTGGCGAACGTCGCGATCGGACATAGCCTGTCGCAGGCGATCGCTAAACGTCTCTTGGGCCACTAGAACCTCCTTGCTGGCAAAGTTCAATTTATAGAACACGAATTGAACCAGGGTTCAATTTAGCAAGCAGTATAGCGCCGTACCTCATTCGAAAGTTCAATTTCATAAGAAAATGTATCGGACTCCGAGATTTGCCCAAAGCGAACAATGGTGTGTACACGTTTAGAGGTATTCGAGGAAACGGGCGGCGGCAAGCGAAACATCGGCCGTTCGATATATGGCGTTGATCTGCCGATGGGGATGTCCCTCGAGCGAACGCACGGCAACATCGAACTGACAACGGCGCAAGATGAGCGCGGGAAGAATGCTCACACCCAGGCCGTCCTCAACCATGGCCATAATCGCATAGTCATCCCAGGTCGACAGCTTGGAGCACACCGTCAGTCCCGCCCGACGGAACAGCGGCGTAATCTCGTCATCGGTGCCGCGTTCTAGCAGAATAAACTGCTCGTTGGCTAAATCGGCAAGAGAAACGACCTCCGCCGTGGCAAGCAAAGAGTCTGCCGGTACTACCGCCATCAACTCGTCGCGCACCAAAGACCGCGATGCCATGCCGTTTTCTCGGGGCTCACGCGGGATAAAGCCCAGGTCACAACGACCCTCAGCCACCCATTGTTCAATCTCTGAGTAATCGCCCATCAGCAGCTCGTAATCGACATCCGGATGATCGGCGCGAAAGCGCGCGATCACCGGCGGCAGTACATGAGTCGCCACACTCGAAAACGTACCGATACAGATCTTGCCGCGCATGAGCCCTCGCATCTCGTCCACGCGTCGCTGCAGGCGGCCAAACTCTTCGCATAACGCCTCGACTGCCGGCATGACCTGCCGCCCGTCGGCAGAAAGCACCACGCCCTCGCGGCTGCGATCAAGCACCTTAAAACCCCAGTCTGCCTCAAGGTCGCCCACCATGCGGCTCACGCCCGACTGCGAATAGCTCAGCCGCTCTGCAGCACGCGTAAAGCTGCCGGCACGCACCGTCTCGAGCAGCACTTGCATCTTTTGGATATTGGTCTCCATGGCACGTCCCCACCCTTGTATGAGTTTTTGTCATGTTTTCCATGCATTATATTCGCTTTTCTTCTAAAGCCAGTTCACCCATAGTGAACATGCTCGGATATAGAGGGGATGGAAGCGCATGAACAACGGACTGTTTACGTACTTAGCAGCATTGCTATTGTTTGGCTCCAACGGCATCATCGCCGCTGCCATCGCGCTGCCGAGCTCCGATATCGTGCTGCTACGCACGTTTTTGGGCGCTCTCTCGCTTGTCACTATCCTCGCCATCACCCAACACCATAAGTTGCAGGCGCCATCTCGTCCCCGCGAAGCCGCGGCCCTCCTCCTCTCGGGAGCTGCGCTGGGCGCCAGCTGGATTTTTCTGTTCCGCGCCTACCAGACGATCGGCGTCGGCGTATCCTCGCTGCTGTACTACTGCGGCCCCATCATTGTCATGGCGCTCTCCCCGCTCATCTTTGGCGAAAAGCTGACCGGCGGCAAAATCGCCGGCTTTGTCGCCGTTGCTTGCGGTGCTTTTCTCATTGCAGCGCAAGGTCTAGGCGGCAATATGCCCATTGCGGGCATCGTCTGTGGAATCGCCTCGGCCTTCTGCTATGCATTGATGGTCATCGCCAGCAAGGGTGCGCCGCACATCGAGGGCCTCGAGAACTCCGCGCTCCAGGTGAGCGCCGCCTTTGTGACCGCACTGGTCCTCACGCTCATCACGCAGGGCGCTCCCTCGTTCCTGTCCGCCGGCGTCGCCGCCAGTATTGATTGGCACGCCGTCGCTATGCTCGGCGTCGTCAACACCGGCATTGGTTGCCTGCTCTACTTTAGCGCCGTCGCCAAGCTGCCCGTCCAGACCGTCGCCGTCGTCGGCTACCTCGAGCCGCTTTCGGCGGTCGTGTTCTCGGCCGCCCTTTTGGGTGAAGCCATAACACCGGTCCGCCTGCTGGGCGCCGCGCTTATCATCGGCGGCGCGATTTTTTGCGAACTCGCCGGCAAACGCGCAAACGCCAAGGCTGGCATCGCCCAGACAGCACGTGCTTAAAAGCCCCTGCTTTGAAATGCTACCTGCGTAGATAAATAATCCCCAGCTGAGGATTATTGTCTAAAATAACCCGATGTGCCAAACTGCTCTTGTATGTATAAAGACGGCATAAAGTTTTTTGTCCTAGACAGATAACCGGATGTCTAAGGGAGTCCTCGTGGCACACAACAAACTGGAGGCAAACCTCCAAGGCCAGCATGGGCAGGGCGGGCACGGAGCCATTCCCCTCTCCGCTGGCATGCTGCTCGTAACGCTCGGCGTCGTCTATGGCGACATCGGCACGAGCCCCATGTACACCATGAAATCAATCGTCGCCAACAACGGCGGCATCGGTACCGTCAGCGAAGACATGATCTTGGGAGCGCTTTCGCTTGTCATCTGGACCATGACGCTCGTGACCACGGTCAAGTACGTGGTTATCGCCATGAAGGCCGATAACCACAACGAGGGCGGCATCTTCGCCCTATTCAGCCTCGTGCGCAAGGTGGCGCCATGGCTGATTCTCCCCGCCATGATCGGCGGCGCGGCGCTGCTCGCCGACGGCATCCTCACCCCCGCCGTCACGGTTACCACGGCCATCGAGGGCTTGCGCACTATCGAGTGGGGCCACGCGCTTTTGGGCGACGGCCAGACCAACGTCATCATCATCACCATCATCATTATCTGCGGCCTATTTGCCATGCAGCGCGCCGGTACCTCGTCGATCGGTAAGCTGTTCGGCCCGCTCATGACGCTGTGGTTCCTGTTCCTGGCAGGCGCCGGCCTGTTCAACATGCTCGGCAACCTATCCATCCTGCGCGCGCTCAACCCCATCCGCGGCATCATGTTCCTGTTCTCGCCCATCAACCACTCGGGCATCATGGTGCTCGGCTTTGTCTTCCTGTCGACGACCGGCGCCGAGGCCCTCTACTCGGACATGGGCCACGTTGGCAAGGCCAACATCTATGCATCCTGGCCGTTTGTTAAGGCGGCCCTTATCCTCAACTATCTGGGTCAGGGAGCTTGGCTGCTCGCCAATAACTCCAACCCCCAGATGCTCGCGATGGATATCGTCAACCCGTTTTATATGATGCTTCCCGAGCCCCTGCGCCCCTTTGCCATCGTACTTTCGGCCGTAGCGGCCATCATCGCCTCGCAGGCGCTCATCACCGGCTCGTTCTCGCTGGTATCCGAGGCCACGCGCCTCAACCTTATGCCGCATCTGCGCATCCACTACCCCAGCGACACCAAGGGCCAGCTCTATATTCCGCTCGTCAACAACATCATGTGGGTCGGCTGCATCTTCATCGTGCTGCTGTTCCAAAACTCCGAGCGCATGGAGAGCGCCTACGGCCTCGCCATTACCGTGACCATGCTCATGACCACGACGCTTTTGACGAGCTATATCGCTGGCATTCTCAAGCACAAGCTGGGCGCCTGCGTCTTCGCCCTGCTCTTTGGTGCCATTGAGCTATGCTTCTTCGCCTCGTGCCTCACCATGTTCTTTGACGGCGGCTATGTGATGATCTTCCTGGCCGCACTGCTGTTTGGCCTTATGTACGTGTGGCGCCGTGGCACCGCCATCGAGCGCACGCAGACGATTCTGTTGCCCGTCTCCAAGTACATCGATCAGCTCAACCGCCTGCGCAACGACGAGACCTATCCCGTGCTCGCCGACAATCTGGTATTTCTCACCAACAGCCCCGACCCGCTCACGCTCGACCGCGACGTGCTCTATTCCATCCTGGACAAGCACCCCAAGCGCGCCAAGGCATATTGGTTCATCAACGTGCACGTTACCGACGAACCCTATACGCACGAGTATTCCGTCGAGACCTTTGGCACGGACTTTTTGTTCCGCGTGCGCTTGGACCTGGGCTTTAAGGTCAACCAGCGCATCAATGCCTACCTGCGTCAGATCGTTGGCGACTTGATGGCATCGGGCGAGCTGCCGCCGCAGCATCACACCTACTCCATCTACGAGACGCGCGGCAACGTGGGCGACTTCCGTTTTTGCATGCTGCGCAAGATGCTTGCTCCCGAAACGGACATCAACCGCAACGACCACCGCGTCATGGCCATCAAGTACGCCGTCCGCCGCGCCTGCGGAAGCCCGGCACGCTGGTACGGTCTTGAGAACTCGGCCATCATCATCGAGTACGTGCCGCTGTTTGCCCGCATGCGCCCGGCCGTTAAGCTCGTGCGCACCCAGGTGCCGCTCGAGGTTCAGATCGAAGAGGCCGAGGAAATGGAAGTCGATATCTTCTCGGACGACCTGGTCAACGGCAACGAAGCCGGTAGGAACATGAACGTCGACCCCACCGAGTTACTCGAGAGCGTCGCCGATACGCCCGAACAGCAACTGCTCGACGGCCTCGAGAGCGAACAACTCAACGACGCCAACTTCTAGCGACGTCACAAATCAACGACAGCGGCCCTGCATCTCACGGGAGACGCAGGGCCGCCTTGCATTGCAGTAAAGCTAGCGGCTACGAACGACGCGGCTCGGGAACCACGAGTCTATCGGGGCTCGCGCCCTCGGCATCCATCAGGCTCACGTAGCGAATCGACGGATCCCCATACATCGCGTAGTAATAATTGCCCGTGCGCGCGCTAAAGCATCCGGTGTAGATAGTCTTCTCGAACTTGCCATCGCCCATCCTGGACGCCCCCTCAATCATCACCACGCCCTCGAGCGAGCGGAACATACGGACGACGTTTTCGGTCTCGCTCTCCTTTTGCGGGTAATTGGCATTGAGATACGCCGCCTTTACAAAACGGCTCGGCGAATAGCAGTCACCCGGAATACCGCGCATGCCGGCACCCGCGCCATAGGGCTTGAGCTCGGCGCCACGCCATGTCGCCGTCTGCGGAAAATCGCTTGTGGCAGTGATATAGGTGCGCAGGTTTTCCATGTGCCACGGGAAGGTCGGCTGGTTGGCAAGGGTGTCGACCGGATCGTCGTATACATGCAGGCCGTCAGCCATCATCTCGACCACGATGCTGCGCTGGCTGTCGCCGATAATCCAATGGAGCAGCGACACGCCCAGCCCCTCTCCGGCAGATTTGGCGACAATCACCGTGTCGCGCAGCGCGGCCTCGACCTCATCGACCGTCGAGAACGTCGCTGCCACCCACAGGGGAAACTCATAGGCCGCGATATTGGTCTTTCCATCAACCGGCCCCTCGGCATACTCGGCATAACCCGGGAAATTGAGACCCGCCACGGCGAGGCCCGCATCGTTGCCGCAATCGAAGAACATAGGGTAGTTCTTGTAATCGATGCACATACCGATCACCGCGTGTACCGCCGTCGCGTCGTCGATAAACGAATACGGGATGTGAAACCCGCGCGGCATCACGCGAACCTGTTGGCCGTAGTCAAAGCTCCAGTCGAGGTTGCGGCCCAGATACATGTGACCAGAATTATCGGTAAATCGGATACTCGTACACATGGCGCCTCCTAGCTTTACGTTCTTGCTAAGTTCATTGTCTCCAAACAAAAAGGCGCTAAACACAAAAGCCCGGACATGACAACAATGTCATGCCCGGGCCAAAAGAGACGAAGTGCGGTGCTGTAGTCACCCTAGACAAGTTTACCTTGGCAGTGGTCGATCATATGCTGGATCATCTGTGCCTCAAAGCCCGCGTAGTCACGGCGGCACTCCTTCATCTTGCCGTCGACAATCTGGTCAAAGGCAACCTTGCACTTGATATAGCGCGTGGACTTGGTGACCTCCTCGTGCGTCAGGCAGCTCTCCTCCATCTTGCTGGCGCCCAGGCCAAACACCAGACGGGGGTTGTAGAGCACGTGGGGCTCGCCGGCGTCGTCCAGATAGACGCAGACCTTCTTGGTAACGCCAATCTGGTTAGCGGCAAGGCAGCCGGCATCGTCGAGCGACTTGATGGTATCGATCAGGTCCTGTGCCACCGACTCGTCCTCGACGGTCGCGACCTCGCAACGCTGAGACAGAATAGCCTCGTCGTGGCAGAGCTCTTTAATCATACGTTCCTCCATAGGGGTCGTTGTAACTGCTTAAGTATACGGTACCTACACATTTTCATACGGAAAATACCGCCCGTCCGTTACAAAGCGCCGAACATCAACATGTGAGGAACAGCAAGGTTGTAAAGGCGATATAGTAAGTGAGTTCGTGTCAATTGGCCTAAACTCGGGGCCGAACAAGGAAAGGGTATGCATGGACGAACTATTTCACGTCAGCGAGCGTAAGTCCACAATCGGGACCGAACTTCGCGCTGGACTGACAACGTTCCTGGCAATGGCCTACATCATTGCCGTCAACCCCGCGGTGCTCTCGGGCGCCGGCATCGATGCGGGGGCGCTCGCCTGCGCCACCTGCCTGGGCGCCGGCATCATGACCATCTGCATGGGCATCTTCGCCAACCGCCCGCTCGCCTGCGCGTCGGGCTTAGGCGTCAACGCGATGATCGCTGGAATCACCACCACCGTCTGCGGCGGTGACTGGCACGTGGCCATGAGCGTCATCTTCCTTGAGGGCGTCGTCATCTTGCTGCTCGTGCTTTGTGGCCTGCGCGAGGCCATCATGGACGCCATCCCGGTTGTCCTGCGTCACGCCATCTCGGTGGGTCTGGGCCTGTTCATCGCCATGATTGGCCTGTGCGATGCCGGCATTATCACCGCTGGCGCCGGTACACTCGTCGGTCTGGGCGACATCACCTCCCCCACCTTCATCGTCGGCATCATCTCCATCCTGGTGACAGTCGCCCTCGCCTGCCGCAACGTCCCCGGCTCGCTGCTCATCGGCATCGTCGTCGCCGTCATCGCCGGTATCCCCCTAGGTGTGACCCAGGCTCCGACCGGTATCATCGCCCCGCTCGACTTCTCGAGCATCGGTGGCCCCATCGCCGACGCCGGCGGCGTGCCTGCCATCGTCAAGGTCCTTACCGACCCCGCGCTCCTCGTCATCTCGTTCTCGCTGCTCATGAGCGACTTCTTCGACACCATGGGCACCGCGATGGCCGTGGCCAAGCAGGGCGAGTTCCTCACCGACGACGGCAACGTCGAGAATATCAAGGAGATCCTGATCGTCGACTCCGCCGCCGCTGCTGTGGGCGGTTTCATGGGCGTCTCCTCCATCACCACCTTCGTCGAGTCCACCTCTGGCGCTGCCGACGGTGGCCGCACGGGCCTCACCTCCGTCACCACCGGCGTGTTGTTCATTCTCGCCGCGTTCTTCTCCCCCATCGTCACCATCGTTTCCAGCGCCGCCACCTGCGGTGCTCTGGTCTACGTCGGCTACCTCATGATGAGCGAGGCCTCCGAGATCGACTGGTCCGACGTGTCGCAGGGTTTCCCGGCGTTCATGATTGTCGCCGGCGTGCCCTTCACCTACTCCATCTCTGCCGGCATTGGTCTGGGCTTTATCGCCTACGTGATCGTCGCACTCTTTAAGGGCGAGGCCTCCAAGATCAAGCCGCTCATGTGGATCGCAGCCCTCGCCTTCCTCGTCTACTTCTTTGTAGCGTAGCGGCAAAGCTGCCAAAGCAGAACACCAAAGCGCGGAGTCGCATCGAGCGGCTCCGCGCTTTTCTTTTAAAGCCAGGCAACGCACGGACGCGCGATGTATTGCTTCCCGAGTTTTGGACATTTTGCCCTCAAAACGGCACTACCGCCGGCTACATCCTGCAGATATGCTGGGCGTAATCGCATAGGCCCTATGAGGATGGGAGTAACCATGGCCGCCTTGTTCACGACCCCCAAGCGCAATGACAAAACCTCTGGAGCCCATTTTGTCGAGCCCGACGTGCGCCGCCGCACGCTGCTCGCACACGGCAGCTGGCGCCGCGTGACACGCCGCATCGTTGTAGGCGCCGTTTGCGCGCTCACGGTAAGTTCGCTGCTCATGCCGAGCGTCTCGCTCGCGGCCGAGTGGGTGGACGTCGGCGGCACCCAGTACAACGCCGGCACCGCGGCAGGCGACGAGGCCGGCACCTGGAGCTGGGACGGCGCCGACGATATGAAGCTCAACGGCTATGACGGCGGTGCGATCAACTCTGCAGGCAAGCTCAACATTGCGTACGAGGGCAAGAACACCGTGAAAACCGAACCCGATTACACCGGAGCCGCCATCAAAGCGCAGGATGGCACTAACCAGAAAGCGGAGTTGAACATAACGAGCTCGAATAGCACGGATGAGCTCAATGTGACAGCCGAGGCCGATGCAATTAAATCCACAGGCGACCTCTCCATTTCTGGCCCAGGCACCGTGAACACCACAAGCACTACTTCCGACGGAATTGAGGCAAAGGGCGACCTCTCTATCACGGGCTCGGGCACAGTGAATGCAACGGGCGGTACCGAAGGTATCCAATCCAAGGGCAAGACCACCATCGATTCCTCTGGCACAGTGATCGCTAAAGGAGGCGAAGGTTACGGCGTCGCCGCGGGCAGTGACATCATCATCAAAGGCGGTGGCAAGGTAGAAGCAAGCTCGATAGAAGAAGCGGCGATTTGGGCTGACGGCAACATCGACATCTCGGGCGGCAGCCAGGTCGAGGCAAGCTCCCAGGGAGATCTTGCCGTCGACGCTGAGGGCAGTCTCGCGGTCACCAACGCATCCCTTAACGCAAGCGGTGTTGAGTATGGCGTCTATGGCCGCAAGGGCATCACGCTCGACCACGCGACCGTGACGGTCCGTGCAAGCACGGGCGGCGGTTGGCAAACTATCGCTCTCATCACTGACGAGGACGACATCGTCATCAAGAATGGTTCCATCGTGGACGCGCTCGCGGAAGGCGGGTTCTCGGCTGCTATCGCCAGCAGAAACTACAACCCTGGCGAGTCAGGCGGCCACATCTACATCAGCGACTCCGCTGTCAAGGCTATAGCCCGCTATATCGAGACCGGTGGCGGCGGCCCCGATCACTACAGCGGAGACCAGAACGACGAAATCATCCCTGAGTCCGAGGGCCTGAACATCGGCATCTTCGCGCAGACCAGCGAGGGCATCACGCCCGCGACCATCTCGATTATCCGCAGCAAGGTCACGGCCGAGGGAGACACGGCAGCAATCTTCGCCCTTGCCATGAGCGAGGACGGCAAGGCGATCGGCACCATCGAGATCGAGGGCGCTCCCATTCAGAGGCCCGCAGGCGGCAAGGTCATTGACTATCGCTACGAGCAAGAGTACAGCCGCAGCATTATCTATGAGGCAGGGCAAACCATCGGCACGGGCGACGCCACGATCGACTCCCCCTATGACGCCGCTGTCGCCAAGAGCACGGTCATCATGCCTCCCGAGGAGATCAAACCCGAGGAGAAGCCAGGCGAGACCAAGCCCGAGGGCTCCAAGTCCGAGGGCACGAAGACGACCAAGACCGTTGCAGTTGCAGCCACGGGAGCCAAGATCGCCGGCAAACTCGCAGCAACCGGCGACGCCTCGAGCGCAGCCATCGTGGCAGCCGCCCTTGCGGGAACAGCTGCCATCGCCGCGGGCGCCGTGGTGAGCCGCAAGCGCTCGTAAACACTTTTTCGCACGGGACGAGTGGATCGCGGCCCTTGCCTTCCTCGTCTACTTCTTCGTAGCGTAAGGGCAAGGCTGCAAAAGCTGAACAATAAAGCGCGGAGTCGCCATGCGGCCCCGCGCTTTTCTTTTAGCGCCGGTCCCTGCGCCGGCGTGCGGCCTATTTCTCCCCCATTTTGGCCATTTTGCCCTCCAAACGGCACTACCGCCGGCAACATCCAGCAGATACGCTGAATCTAGTCGTATAGGCCCTATGAGAACGGGAGCAACCATGGCAGCCTTGTTCACGACCCCCAAACGCAATGACACTACCGCCGGAACCCATGTTGCCGAACCCGACGTTCGCCGTCGCATAGGACTCGCGCACGGCAGCTGGCGCCGCGTGACGCGCCGCATCGTCGCGGGCGCCGTGTGCGCGCTCACGGTGAGCTCGCTGCTCATGCCGAGCGTCTCGCTCGCAGCGGAATGGGTCAAGGTCGGCGGCAACAAGTACAGCACCGCGGCGAGCGACGAGGCCGGTACCTGGTCGTGGGACGGCGCCGACGACTTGAAGCTCAACAACTATAACGGCGGCGAGATCCAGGCCGCAGGCAAGCTCAACGTGAATTACTCGGGAACCAACATCGTCACTGCCGAATGGATCGAAAGCATCAACGTTTCTCATGGCACTAACGAGAATGCCGAGCTCAATATCCAAGGCGACGAGGGCGGCACGCTCAGCGTGACATCTACTGAGGACGCTATCCTCTCCACGGGTAATATCAACATCGACGGAGCCGGATCCGTCAACGCCACGAGCACTGGGCTTGATGCCATCAATGCCGGAGGTGATCTCGCTATCAAAGGTTCGGGCAACGTCAACGCCACGGGTGCATCGGATGGCATCAGGGCAAACGGCAATATCACGATTGACGACAGCGGAGCCGTCACCGCCAGGGCTACCAAGGACAAGGGTATTGGAGTCGACAAGAACCTCACCATCAAGGGTGGCGGGACGGTCGAGGCAAGCTCCGAGAAAGACGCTGCCGTCGAGGCCAAGGGCAGCCTCGCAGCCACAAATGCCTCCCTCAACGTAAACGGTGTTGAATATGGCGTCTATGCCCACAAGGGCATCACCCTCGATCATGCAAACGTGACGGTCCGTGCAAGTAAAGGCAGATACGGTGGCGCCAACGCCCTCTTCACCTACCAGGACGACATCGTCGTCAAGAACGGCTCCACCGTGGACGCGTTTGCGGAAGGCGAGGTTTCGGCTGCATTCTCCACCAGAAACGATCGACCCAACGAGAAGGGCGGCCACATCTACATCAGCGACTCCGTTGTCAAGGCCATAGCCCGCTATGTCGAGAACGGCGACGGCCCCATCCCCTACAGCGAAAACCAAGATGGCGAGACGAGGCGCGAACCCCAAGGCGAGAACATCGGCATCATCGCCCAGACCAGCGAGGGCGTCACACCCGCAGTCATCTCGATCATCCGCAGCAAGGTAACGGCCGAAGGAGATACAGCGGCAATCTTTGCCCGTGCCATGAGCGCTGACGGCAAGACAATCGGCACCATCAAGATTGAGAACGCCGCCATCCAGACGCCCGAAGGCAGCAAGGTCATTGACTATCGCAAGCTCCGTGACGGCATCTACGAGGCAGGCCAAGCCATCGGCACGGGCGACGCCACGGTCGACTCCCTCTATATCAAAGCAGTCGCCAAAAGTACGACCATCGCACCTCCCGAGGTAGCCAAGCCGGAAGACCCCAAGCCCGACGAGACCAAGCCCGCAGAAAGCAAGCCCGCGGAGTCCAAGCAGAACCCCAAGCCTGAGGGCTCAAAGCCGACCAAGGCCGTTGCGGCTTCAACCACGAAAGCCAAGACTACCGGCGTGCTCGCGGCAACCGGCGACACCTCGGGTGCGGCCATCGTGGCAACCGTCCTTGCGGGAACAGCCGCTATCGCCGCAGGCACCATGGCGAGCCGTAAGCGTTCTTAGACGCCTCTGCGCACATGGCAGCTCCCGCGAAGGCCCCGAGCCCCAGCACCGTTTAACAACGCCACCGCCGAGCTCCCCTCCGGCGGTGGCGTTTTCCATATGCGTCCGCAGGGGATGCACGAGATTGTCTTTGGTCTAGCCCAACCGGCATACGCTGGCGTGCGACAATTGGGGCTGCCGATATCACAACACTGAGAGAAGCCCGTCATGGAAGCGCATCAAAAGCAGATAACCGTTTATTCGAATCATACGGAAAGCGCGCCTGTCATCTACCTTCCTGTGGTCGTGGGCGACGGCAGCGAGGTTTATAAGTGTTGCCGAGAGCTCGACTGTCCGCCATTCGCCCTCGTCACCATTGGCGGGCTCGATTGGAATCGCGAGCTGAGCCCCTGGGCATGCGACGGGACCGTACGCGATGCCGAGCCTTTCGGCGGCCAAGCTGCCGATTTTCTTGATGAGCTGCTGAATCAGATAATCCCCCAGGTCGAGTCGTCGCTTCCTCAGCCGCCCACCTGGCGCGGCATTGCCGGTTACTCGCTCGCGGGCCTCTTCGCACTCTGGTCCCTCTGGCAAACCGACGCCTTTGACCGCGCCGCGAGCGCATCGGGGTCGCTATGGTTTCCCGACTTTGTCGACCGTGCCAGCACGGCCCCTTTTGCCGGCAGCCCGCAAGCCGTCTACCTGTCACTCGGCAAAAAGGAAACCAAGACGCCCAACCGCATGATGCGGCACGTACTCGACGACACACGCGCGATGGAAGTGTTGCTCGTCGAGCGCGGCATTCCAACAACGCTGGAGCTCAACCCCGGCAATCACTTTGCCCAAACCGACTTACGCATGGCCCGCGGCATCCACTGGATACTGACACATTAAAAATGGTGCCCACACGCATATATGCATGGGCACCATATCTTGTTTTAGCTGAACGCAGCTGCTACTCAGCAGCCTCCTCAAGCTCGGAGACATCAAACTCAAAGTCGTTACCCGGCAGGATGGCGTTGAGCACAATGCCCACCAGTGAGCCCACGGCAATGCCGGACAGCGAAATGATCACGCCGCCCAGCTCCAACACGATGGCGCCGGCGGTGCTGTACGCGATGCCGAGCGAAAGCACGAGCACCAGCGCGGCAACCAGCACGTTGCGGTTATTCTGGAAATCGACCTGGTTCTCGATGAGGTTGCGGACGCCCACAGCGCTGATCATGCCGTAGAGCACGAGCGACACACCGCCGATCACACACGCCGGCATGGCCGCAATGACAGCCGCGAACTTGGGGCAGAACGAAAGCACGATGGCGCAACACGCGGCAATTCGAATTACGCGCGGGTCGAACACGCGCGTCAGGGCGAGCACGCCGGTGTTCTCACCATACGTAGTGTTGGCCGGAGCGCCAAAGAGCGAAGCCAGAATCGTGGCAAGGCCGTCGCCGAGCAGCGTGCGATGCAGACCGGGATCGGCAATGTAGTTGCGCTCGCAAGTCGAACCGATAGCAGAGATATCGCCGATATGCTCGATCATGGTCGCGAAAGCCAGCGGCATGATGGTGATGATGGCCGTCGTGGCAAGACCGCTATCGAACTGCGGGCCAAAGAGCGCAAACACGGTGTTGTCCCACACGACGGGCAAGCCAACCCAGGGAGCGGCCGCGACGCCCGAAAAATCGACCTCGCCCAGCGCAGTCGCAACGGCATAGCTCACCACAACGCCCAGCAAAATCGGCACAATCTTGACCATGCCGCGGCCCCAGATGTTGCAGATCACGATAACGGCAACGGCAATAACAGCCACAAACCAGTTGGTCTGGCAGTTGGCAATAGCGGAGCTCGCCAGAATCAAGCCGATGGAAATGACGATAGGGCCAGTCACCACCGGCGGGAAGAAGCGCATAACGCGCTTGGCGCCAAACGCGCGGAAGAGCGCCGCCAGCACCGGATAGAGCAGACCGGCGCAGGCTACGCCCAGGCAGGCGTAGGGCAAAAGCTCAGTCTCGCGGTTGGGCGCGATTGCGGCATAACCGGCAATAAAGGCAAACGATGAGCCCAAAAATGCCGGCACCTTACCGCGCGACAAGAAGTGGAACAGCAGCGTACCCAAGCCGGCAAACAAAAGCGTCGCCGAAACCGAGAGACCGGTGAGCACGGGCACCAGCACGGTGGCGCCAAACATGGCAAACAGGTGCTGCAGACCGAGCAGGAACATGCGCGGGCGGCCAAGCGACGATGCATCGTAGATGGCATCGGTGACGGCGGGCGTCGAGGATTGGGACATGGATGTCCTTTCGAATGGAAGGGCAATCGGGCATATCGGATAACCTGCCCGAACGATACGATCTGAACCATTGTACGCGATACGCCATGTCTCGCACGCGCCGTCACCTGCGAACGTTACCGCTATTTCCAAACGCGCTTGGCAACGCGCTTGACCAGCGCGATCTTTGCCCATTGCTCGTCCTCGGTCAGCTTGTTGCCAATCTCGCAGCTGGCAAAGCCGCACTGGGGCGACAGATACAGATTCTCGAGCGGCACGTACTTTGCGGCCTCGCGGATGCGCTCGACGATAATATCCTCGTTCTCGAGCTCTGCCGCCTTGGTGGTCACCAGGCCCAACACGACCTTCTTGCCCGGGGCAACGTACTTGAGCGGCTCAAAACCGCCGGCGCGCGGCGTGTCGAACTCCAGATAGAACGCATCGACATTCTCATGCGCAAACAGGTACGGCGCGATGGGATCGTAACCGCCCTCAAAGGCATAGGTAGAGTGGTAGTTACCACGGCACACGTGCGTGTTAATGACCAGGTCGTCGGGCTTGCCCTCGATGGCGGCGTTGTTGAGCGCCACGCCCAGCTCACTCACCTTTTGCAGATCAACCGGGCTCATTCCGGTCTTGGACACAAAGTCGGTATCGCAATAGATGCCCCAGGTGCAGTCATCAAACTGGATGTTGCGGCAGCCTGCAGCGTACAGGTCGGCGATCACCGTGCGATAAGCGGCTGCAATGGCGTCGGCAAGTTCCCCATCGGTCTTATAGACAGCGTGCAGGCTCTCCTGCTGGCCGTCGCAGCGATCGAGCGTGACCTCAGAGAACGTCTGGATAGGCGCCGGGATGGTCTGGCGTGCAACGTGGCCCTCGCCCTCAAGTGCCTTGACAAACTTAAAGTGCTCGACGAAGGGGTGGTTCTCGCCGCTGATGGGGCCGGTCACCACGGCGGTATCGGCCGTGGTCTCCTCGTCGTGGAACATATAGCCCGTACGCGAGGTACGGCGTTCAATGCCGTTGAGTCCCCACATAAAGTCGAGGTGCCAGTAACTGCGGCGAAACTCGCCATCAGTAATCACCTGCAGGCCAGCGGCCTTTTGCTTTGCCACCAAATCGCGAATGGCCTCGTCCTCGACGGCCTTAAGCCCCTCGGCGTCAAGCGTGCCTGCCGCATAGGCAGCGCGGGCGTCCCTTACGGCCTGCGGACGAAGAAAACTGCCGACGATATCGGCGCGAAACGGCGCGTTCAGCGTGGTTAAAGCACTCATAGATGTCTCCCTTGCAATTGATTGCTTTATCGAGAGAGAGTATGAGCGCTCTTACCGCCATCGTATAATATGCGTTTGTATTGGTTTGATATAGGAAACTTCTATATGCACACCAACGGACCCGCGAGCCAAACTATCCCATATCCGCCAGTTCAAATAGCCATTTTCGTGTCCATATGGCACTAGCAGCTTTGCCCTATCGACCATACGCTTAGTGGTGACCGCACAAGGCCACGCGAGAGATAGGAGCGACCATGACCACGTTCACGACACCCACGCGCCGCACCGATCGCACTACAGGGCTCCATTACGCCGAGACCCCCGTGCGCCAGCGCGCCGTTCTCACCTGTGGCAGCTGGCGCCGCGTGACCCGCCGCATTGTTTGCGGCCTGACCTGCGCACTTACCGTGAGCTCGCTGCTCATGCCGAGCATCTCGTTTGCGGCAGAGTGGGTCGAGGTCGACGGCAACACCTATACCGCCGGCGCCACAGCCGGCGACGGCAGCACGTGGGCCTGGGACGGCGCCGACGACATGACACTCAATGGTTATAACGGCGGAGGCATCGCTGCCGGTGGTAAGCTCAACGTGAGCTACGAGGGCGCCAACACGGTTGCCAATGACGAAGGCGACGGCATTTCCGTTATAGACGGTGCCACTGAGAGCGCCGAGCTCAACATCTCCGGAACGGGCACCCTGACGGCAACAGCAGAAGGCGACGCCTTGTATTCCCAGGGCGATATGACGATCAGCGGAACAGGCACTGTCAACGCTTCGGGCGACGCCAGCGGCATCCACGCCGATAATGACCTCTCAATCAATACGAGCGGAACCGTTACCGCCAAGGGCGCACGTGCCGAAGGCATCCTTGCCGACGGCGACATAACCATAGCCGGCGGCGGCACAGTCGACACGCGCTCCGAACAGGATTTCGGTATCGTCGCCGAAGAAACCCTCACGGTATCCAACAGCACGCTGACCGCTCAGGGATTCGGCAGCGGCATACATGCCTTCGACGGCTTGACCATTGATGCGGCGACCGTACGAGCGTATGCATACCCAGCACGCGAAGGCAACCCAGCCGCCATCTTCACCGACGAGGGTGACATCACCATTAAAAACGGTTCATTTGTCCACGCCTATGCCGAAGGCGAAAACGCCACAGGAATCTACTCGTATAATTACGACACCGGCGGACCTGGCGGGCGCATCTTCATCAGCGACTCGACCGTCGAGGCCATTGCCCACTTCATCAACCACGATGGAGGCAACCAGCCCCTACCGCCCATCACCAATGGCGACATTGTCGTAGTAGACCCAGACGTGAATGCCCGCACATTCGGCATCTTAGCCTTCACCGAGCACGGTTTAACGCCCGCGACCATCTCCATCACACACAGTCGCGTAACGGCAGAAGGCGACACTGCCGCCATTATGGCCGTCGTGAATAGTGCAGACGGCAGCATTGCCGGAACAATCAATATCGTCGATAGCATTATCGAAACACCCAATGGTGGACGCATTTGCGACGTGCGCTTCGTTGGCACCGAACCCGCCGATGCCCCCTACCAGCGCGGCCAGACGATCGGCACCGCCAATGATGTCATCACTGATCTGGATAGCAACGCCATCGCCAAGCGCGCTGTCATCGTTCCGGTGGAGACGCCCCCGGCAAAGCCCGAGTCGAAGCCTAAGGTAACGACCGCCGCCGCGGCCATTAAGCATGTCAACGCCAAGGACACGCTCGCGGCCACGGGTGACGCTTCCATTATGGGTGCCGTCGCTGCCGCCATTACGGGCATGGCAGCCGTCGTCGCTGGCATCTTTACCAGCCGCAAGCGCTCGTAGTTCCAAGCCTCGCGACACTCGATCAATGCGGGCGCGCACTGTCCCATGGCAAGCGGCCGCCGGACCTCCCACCGGCGGCCGCGCCGCGTTTGAACGACCCCGATTCAATTATTCGTCCAAAACAGGCGCACCCGCCCAGCCGCCTACAGCAATACAAACTGTTTCAGCGCGGCGCGACTCGTTATGCCCAGCTTGGCATAGGTGTTCGACAGGCGATTCTTAACCGTGCCACGCGAGATACCCATGTGGGCGGCAATCTCATCGTTGGTCCAGCCGCGACAGGCCAGCATAGCGATGGCGAACTCCGTCGTGGTCAGGCTTTCGGCAACAGTGGCGCCCGCACCCGGATTATGCACGCGACGCCAGCCGCGGCTAAACCGCTCGGTAACTTTGATGATCTCCGCGAACTCCTGCGGATGCTCTTTCTTAAGGCATGACTCCAACACGCCTTGCAAAAGCCCGTGATGCTCGCCGACGATTTCAATCAGGCCATCGGGCTGCGCAATCTGCCAGGCACGCATAAAATGAGCGTTCGCGCGGTCAGCTTCGCGCTGGTTAATCCACCCAACGGCGGCAATCAGGTGCAAGAAGACCTCAGGGACGGGATAGCTTTCTTGCTTCATCGACAAGGCGTTCTCCGCCATACCCACGCAGCGTCCGTAATCGCCGTCGAGGTAGGCACGGTGCGCCAGCGCATAGGTTGCAAACAGGCGCAGCCCCTCGGGCAGCAGCGATGCATATAAATCGAATTCGCCGCGTGACACCGGCGAGGGAAAATGCAGCAGCACGCAGGCACTCGCCGCAAGCAGCATATATGAGGCCTGGGCGCGTGGATCCTTTGCCGCCCTTTGGCCCTTCCCCGTCTCCTCGAGGTACGCAAGGCAGCGGCGCGCCGCCAATGCGCGATTCAGCGACAGATTTGCATAGGCGCACAACAGGCATGCCGAAAGACGGAGCGAAAGGTCATCCGATAGTAAGTACGGCTCCGCTAGGCGTCGTGCCTCATCGGGGCAACCGCGATAGTAGTGCGCCTCGGCACGCGCGATCACGCCATAGTCATCTTTATGCATGACGTCGAGCATTTTGTCGAGCGTTCCTGGCTCAAACGCCGTACACATAAGCGGCATGGGAAAGCGCCAGCTATCGGTATATATCCGATCCATGGCGACCTCCCCTCGCATAGCGGCTCACTTTGATAGTAAGGCGAGGGGGCGCCGGTTAATGGGACACATGGCTCGAAATCGAGCCTCATCCTGGGCCGTTCGCGGTAAATCGAACGGTGCCAAGTTTAAATGCGGCACCGCTCAAAAGGCTAAATATGCTGACGAATCGCGTCGATATAGGCTTGGCCGTAGCGCGTGAGCGTCGTGTTCTTGCGCGTAATGATGCCGATCTCCATGTACTCGTCCACATCGAGCGGAATCGAGATGATGCCGGGGCCGTTGAGCTCGTGGCTGATCACGCCCGAGCATACCGTGTAGCCGTTGAGGCCCATGGCCAAATTGAACAACGTCGCACGGTCGCGCACGCGGATATTTTTGCGACGCTCGAACGTCGAGGTCAGCTCCTCGGAATAGTAAAACGAGTTGTAGCTGCCCTGCTCGTAGGACAGGAACGGGTAGTCTTCCAGATCCTCGAGCGTCACGCTGGAGCGGTCCGCCAGCGGATGGTCGGCGCAGACGAAGACATGCGGCGTGGCGCAGAAGAGTCCTTCGAACACGAGCTCGTTAGCGGCGAGCATGCGCTCGATAACCTCGCGATTGTGCTCGGACAGGTACAGGATGCCCAGTTCGCTTTTCATATGCGCGACATCCTCGATAATCTCGTGAGTCTGCTCCTCGCGCAGGGTGAAGTCGTAACGCGCGGCATCGAACTCGCGGATCACGTCGACAAACGCGTTGACGGCAAAGGAATAATGCTGGCAGCTCACACTAAAGTGCGGCACCTGCTCGGATGCGCCCTTGTACTTGCCCTCGAGCAGGTCGGCCTGGTCGAGTACCTGGCGCGCATAGCCCAAGAAGGTCTCGCCTTCCTCGGACACAATGACGCCCTTGTTGGTGCGCTCAAAGATGTGCACACCCATCTCGTTTTCGAGATCGCGAATCGACGCGGTAATCGAAGGCTGCGATACAAAGAGCCGGCGCGAGGCCTCGGTAATGCTGCCGCATTCGGCAACTTTGACGACATATCTGAGCTGCTGAAGCTTCATAGCTTTCTCCCTAGACGTTCGTGACGTCGAAACCTGTCACATCCATCTGACGCATAAACGGCGGCATCTCCCCCGTCGCGGCGCAAGCGGCAATCTGGTGCAGAGCCCCGGCAACCGCATCGTCTGCCGCAGCGCCGATATGCCAGCGCGCGGCAGCCGTGACGGCCTCGTTGGCATTGGCGACTGCAACGGAGTTGGGGACGGCACCGATCATGGGCAGGTCGTTATCAGAATCGCCAAATACGGCCACCTCGTCGGGCGTCAGGCCCAAAGCGCGCGCCAACTCCAGCGCAGCGCAACCCTTGTCCCAACCAGCCGGAAGGATGTCGAACAGGCGCACTCGGTTGTTGGGAAACACAAGCGAGAGTTCCGGCACCTCAGCGGCAACGCGCTCGCGTAGCTCCGCGAGCTCCTCACGCGAACGAGCACTCCAAATATTCGCCTTGAACACCGGCGCGTCATCGACAACAGGACGGCACGGGGCCTCTTCGCCTTTGAGCCACGCGTTGCCGCCCGACGCCATGGCGCGACGAACGCGCTCGGGGTCGCTCGTCACACAATAGGCATCGTTGCCCCAAAAGTCATCGCCCAGGCTATAGACCTTCAGATAGGTATCGTCGGTCTCTTGCTCCAGATAGTCGGCAAGACGCATGAGGGCACCGTTGTCGCTCGCACGGGAGGCAACAACCTCGCCGTCGACAAACATCACCTGGCCGTTACAGAACGCGCCAGTCGAAAAACACTCGGAACGATTTTTGAACATCCAGCCCATCGCGGACGGCTGACGACCCGAAACCGGGCCAAAGTGCAGGCCCGCCGCCTGCATGGCATGAATGCCCTCGATGGCGTAGTCGCTGGCGCCGTCATGCCCGGCTGGAATCAGCGTATCGTCCATATCGGTCAGCACAAGTTTAATCATAAGGCCCCCATTCGTATCGGTCCTACCTATTGTAACGACCTGCCAAAATAAACCTGTCCCTTTTTGGCAGGTGCGCTAGTATAGGGAACAACAGATTCGATGCGGGAGTGCCGGCGGTGCAAACCACAAGGCTGAGAGGGCACGGGGCCCAATCCTTTGAACCTGTCAGTTAATGCTGGCGTAGGGAGCATGCCGCCTTTACAGGGGCGCTGTCTATGCACAGCGCCCCTTTTCTATGCCAAGGAGGCATGTGCAGTGATTGATTCGGAACAGCTTAAGCAACATATGGTCAAGGCCGTGGAGGAGATTCGCGCCACCAATCCGATGGCCGGCTCCATCACCAACACGGTGACGATCGACTTTGTCGCCAATGCACAGCTCGCCGTGGGCGGTTCGGCCGCCATGGTCTATCTGCCCGACGAGGGCGAGGCGCTCGTTGCCGGCGGCGGCGCCATCTATCTCAACATGGGCACGCTCTTCCCCATCTACGAGCAGACGATT
Source organism: uncultured Collinsella sp. (assembly GCA_959023295.1). Taxonomy (GTDB): domain Bacteria; phylum Actinomycetota; class Coriobacteriia; order Coriobacteriales; family Coriobacteriaceae; genus Collinsella. The sequence goes on from CAUFBM010000008.1 coordinate 94,857, forward strand.
CCCCGCGCGGCCAAGGCGGCACACGACGCCGGCAAGCCCTGGGTGCTCGATCCGGTGGGCCTGGGCATCGGTAGCCTGCGCACCCAGCTGGTAAACGAGCTCAAGCAGTACAAACCCGCCATCGTACGCGGCAACGCCTCCGAGATCATCGCACTCGCCGGCCTGTGGGGCCTTGAGGGCGAGGCGGCCGATCTGAGCCGCGTGCGCGGTGTCGATACCACCGACACGGTCGACGCCGCCCGCGATGCCGCCGTGGCGCTCGCCCGCTACACCGGCGGCGCCGTAGTGGTCTCGGGCGAAGTCGACCTGATCACCGACGGCACGACCGTGGCCAAGTCCCACGGCGGCAGCCCGCTCATGTCCAAAATCACCGGCTGCGGCTGCTCGCAGGGCGGCGTGCTGGCCGTGTACGCCTGCGCTGCCGACCCGTTTACGGCAGCCGTCTGCGGCACCGCCGTCTACAACGTGGCCGGCACGCGTGCCGCCGCCGTTGCCGACGCCCCGGCAAGCTTTAAGGTCGCCTTTATCGACGAGCTCTACCGCGCAACCGCCCAGGACATTGCCGATAACCAACTCGAGCTCGAGGAGGCATAGGCCATGTCCGAGCCTGCAACCAATACCGGCATGAACACGCTCGTCGCTGTGGCCATCGCCCCGTGCGGCACCGGCGATGAGCTGTCCGCCGAGGTCGCCGAGGTCGTGCGCGTCATTCGCGAGAGCGGCCTTCCCAACCGCACCACCTCGATGTTCACCGAGATCGAGGGCGACTGGGACGAGGTCATGCAGGTCGTGCGCGACGCAACCTTTGTGTTGGCGAGCAAGGGCATCCGAACCGAAGTCGTGCTCAAAGCCGATATTCGTCCCGGATTTACCGACACCATGACCGGCAAACTCGAGCGCATGGAAGCGCAGATCAAAAAGCAGGAGGAAGCACGATGAGTATCCGCGACAACCTTGATATCTCAGCCTATCTGGTGCTCGGCCCCGAAAATACCCTCGGGCGCCCCGTGGGCGATGTGGTGGCCCAGGCGCTCGACGCCGGCTTTACCTGCATCCAGGTGCGCTCCAAGGTGGCAAGCGCCCGCGAGATCATTGCGCTGACCGGCGACGCCGCGCAGGCTATCGCTCGGGCCGGCAAGACCGGTCAGGTCGCCTTGCTGATCGACGACCGCCTGGACTGTGTGCTTGCCGCGCGCGAGCAGGGCATTGCCGTCGACGGCGTGCACGTAGGCCAGAGCGACATTCCCGTCGAGGTCTGTCGCAAGCTGCTGGGCCCCGACGCCATCGTGGGCCTTTCGGCCCGTTGCGAGGAGATGCTCGAATACGTCAAGACCGCCGACATGAGCCTGGTCGACTACCTGGGCATCGGCCCGCTCCACGAGACCGAGACCAAGCGCGACTGCGGACGCGCAGCCGATGGCTCCATCATCACCAAGAGCTTTGAGGACCTGGCCGCACTCCACGCGGCAAGCCCCGTGCCCATCGTGGTGGGCGGCGGCGTCAAGACGGCCGACCTGCCGCAGCTCAAGGCCACCGGCGTCGACGGCTTCTTTGTGGTGAGCGCCGTCTGCAGCGCCGACGACCCCTACGCCGCCGCCAAGGAGCTTGTCGAAACCTGGCAGCAGGCATAGGCTCAGGCCGAGCAGTTGCTCCGCAGCCTCATATCTTCTAGAGCGGAAAGCGCATCCCAGTTTGGGCCTCCATTCCGGGATGCGCTTTCCGCATGCGACCCCTACCCCGCCAGATACGCTTCCAACGCCGGCAAGGTCGCCTCCGCATCGTGGCGGCCGATCTGGTAGATGCGCTCGAGCTCATCGGGTTCGCGGCACAGTGACGGCACCTTCACCGATTCGCTCGGACGCACCACAAAGATATCGCCGGCAGCCTCGCGACGCGCCAGGTCGTCGAGCGTGGCATTGTAAACCTCATGCCGATGCTCAAGCGCTGCGACAAAGTCCGGGTAGTGACGGAACACGCGACGCAGCATGGGCATTACGCTGTTGGGCTGCTTCACAAAGCCCGCCGGCTGCGTGAGCACCACGATATTGCGGTCATACCCCTGCGCAAACAGCCATGCACTGGGAATAGAATCAGCCACGCCACCATCCAGATACTTATGCCCGTCAATAGCAACGGGACGCGTCGCCACGGGAATCGCCGACGATGCCCGGATCCACTCGATATCCCTCTCGTCGCCATAGGGCAGGTCGTGGTAGACGGCCTTGCCCGTCTCGATATCGGTGCACACGCACGTAAACCGCATGGGACAGGCGCGATACGCCTCCAAGTCAATGGGATCGCGCTCGATAGGCACCTCGTGATAGGCAAAATCGGCATTGAACATGTCGCCGGTCCGCAGCCAGCTTGCTACACCCGCATAGCGCTTGTCGGCACAATAGGCCTTGTTGTAGCGAATGGCGCGTCCGATCTGCCGCGATTTAAAGTTGTAGCCAAACGCCGCGCCCGCCGAGACACCCACCATATGGTCGCAGGTCAAACCGTGCTCCATCCAAACGTCAAGCACGCCCGCCGTATACATACCGCGGTAGCCGCCTCCCTCGAGCGCGAGCCCCACCGTGCGCGTCGTATCCGGCTGTGTCATGCGACCATCTCCGTTCCTGCGTTTAAAACCGGAACAAGTATACCCATCAACATATACCGCCCCAGTCGCATTTTTATCGGACATCGCATCGCCGCGCTACCGCCTGTCGAATAATAGCCGCCCGCAGCATGTACACCCATATATAATTCTGCACTGTTGTTTATACTACTCAGCAGTTATCAACAGCGAACATTAGCCGATAAATTAACCCAACAACGCAGCAAGGCGGGGGCCTGGATACACGCAAAGCGCCGAACAACAACGCGTGTGCACAACGAGCTCGCCCGACGCAATCCGCCCGACCTCAGAAAGCCGCTTACGACATGGATACTGTCAGCAATTACACCGAAACGCTCGAAAAGACCGTTCGTGACCTTCTCGAGCGTCAGGATGATCTGATTAGGACCGCCTTTACCGACCAGCTTACCGGACTTGGCAACCGCGGCGGCTTTGCCCGTTCCCTCGAGGAGCTCTGGGAGCAGGACACCCCCGTTACCATGGCGTTCATCGATATCGATAACCTTAAGCACTGCAACGACGTCTTTGGGCATGACGAGGGCAACCGTTATATCTTGCAGGTAAGCCTCTATCTCAAACTGTATATGAAAGTGGACGAGGCGGCGTTTCGCATAGGCGGCGACGAGTTTGCCATCCTATCTACGATTGCGACCGAAGACGACCTCGCCGAACGTCTGGAACACTGCCGAACGATCCTGCTCAAAAACAACGATTCCGAGATGCCCCACTCGTTTAGCTACGGAGTGGCACACGCCGACCCCGCCCTGGGCGAAGCCTCCAATCGCATGACACTCGATGCCGACCATCGCATGTACGACTACAAGCTACGTCATGCCATGCACCTCGATCGGCGCAATATCACGCAAGTCCACGCCGACGACTTCGAAATAAGCGATCGTATTTTTGACGCCTTTTCGATGCTCAACGAGGGCCGTTATTTCTTTATCGAAAACTTGGACAAACATCGCACCCTTTGGTCACAAGGTGCCTTGCGCGATCTTGGCCTTCCCTCAGAGCACATAGACAACTGTCGCGATTACTGGAAAACGCGCGTCCATCCCGACGACCTTGAGGCCTGCGTCAACGACATCGACCAAGTCTACAACGGTACCAAGCACCGTCGCGTCATGCAGTATCGTGTGCGCAACGCCGTCGGCGACTACGTCCTTTGCCGTGCTCGCGGGTTTCGTATCGACGGCGACGGAAATGTCCCCTCGCTCTATGTCGGCGAGCTCGTCAACCACTCACTTGCCGAAACCGTCGACGCCGCCACAGGCCTCGGAACGCAGCGCATGCTGGTCAACGCTATCGATACCTGCCGCCTTGACCGTTGCAAGACAGGGCTTATAGCGGTGCGCGTTCGTGGCACGACAAAGCTCAACGAGCTCTACGGGGCCGAGGCTGTCGACAACATGCTTGCCGAATACGCGGGCCGCATGCTGTCGATCACCCGCGGCAGGAGCCGGGTCTACCGTTCACGAAGCGTCCAGTTTGTCGTGCTCAGCAACGATTTGGACCACGAGGCATTCGAGCAACTGACCCGCCACCTTAAAGAGGCCGTTTTCGCTCCTGTGCAAATCGCGGGCGACACCATTACTCCCGTCTGTCTTGTCGTCCCGGCATTTTACGAGCACTTAACCCATCAGGCGACCGCCGTTTTAGGCGAACTCGACCGTCGCCTTCGCACGGCCGGCGGGCTTGTTCCCAACGACAGCCTCCCCATACCCGAGGCTGAGCGCAAAAGCGCCATCGCCGAACGTATCGACTCGCTCACGGGCCTCTATCGACCCAGCGAGTTTATGCGGCGCGCCAACGCCTTCATCAAGGCAAGGCGCGACGGTGCTTGGTGTATCGCCACCGTCGACATGGGCCACATGCGCCTATTTAACGAATGGTATGGACAGGCCGAAGGCGACCGCCTGCTTGCCGATGTGGGCACGGTCCTCAAGGACATCGAGAATGCCGGCATGGGCGTCGCAGGGTACTGGGGCCAAGATGACTTTTGCGTACTCATCCCCTTTAAGCACATCACCGTCCATCAAATCTACAACCGCGTTCGCGAGGCAGTAGCCAGGCATGATGGCGGCGTAGGTTTTTGGCCGTCCATGGGCGTTTACCCCATCGATTCCAATGAGGAAATCACCATCGATGCGCAGGCAAAGGCCATGTTTACCAATCGGCGCGCAAAAAACGACTTTAAGGAGCGCATTGCCATTTTTTGCCCCGAGGAGTACAAGCGCGAAATCGTGTTCAACCGCACGCTGGCCGAATTCCAGTACGCGCTGTCAAATGGTCGCATCACGTACTATCTTCAGCCCCAGGTCGATATGGAAACCGGCGAGATTATTGGCGCCGAAGCACTCACCCGCTGGATTGACAAGGATGGCTCCCTCATTTCACCTGCAACCTTTATCCCCGCTCTCGAGGAAAGCGGCTTTGTAGTGACGCTCGACAAATATGTTTGGCAGGGCGTCGCCATGTGGCTCCGCGAGCGCCTCAATCGAGGACTTCGCGTGGTTCCGATTTCCCTCAATGTGTCGCGCGTAGACATTCTTGCCTGCGATGTCGCCGAGCATATGGGGTCGCTCGCCGCCCAGTACAACCTGCCGCCCGAACTCATGCACATCGAGATCACCGAGACCGCCTATACCGGAGAGTCCGAGGCCGTGGATAAGCTGACCGCGAATCTGCACACCCGTGGCTTCTCGACCTACATGGACGATTTTGGCACCGGCCAGTCCACGCTCGCGATGCTCAAGAACGTCAACGTCGACGTCATCAAGCTCGACCGCACCTTTGTGCCCACCGACCGCGATCAAGGCCGCAGCGCGCAGATCGTGTCATCGATGCTCGAGATGGCGCAGTCGCTCCATCTGCCCGTCGTGGTTGAAGGCGTCGAGACAAATGAGCAGGCAAACATGCTACGACAAATGGGCGCCCGCTACGCTCAGGGCTTCCTCTACTACCGCCCCATGCCGGCGAAGGATTTTGAGGCATTGCTCGATGGTGGCAATAACAACTGACACGCTCGCGCGCAAAACGCCACCGCCGAAGGGGGAATTTGCCTCCATTAGCTAACTTATATCCCCAATTCAAACCGAATTGGGGATATGATACAAACCATTGTTCCGCCCAAGGAGGTTATCTGTCATGAACGAGTCGTACCGCATGGGCGAGCAATCGATTATTGTCTATCTTCAGCGACTTGCGAATGGCGTCTCGACCGCCGAGCTTGACGTTGCCGCCCTGCCCGTAGAGTTGCGCGGCATTGGCGAGCAGTTGAAAAAGACGCATGCCATCCTGCAACAAGAGCGCCGGCTGCTTGAGAGCAACGCCTATATCGACCCGCTCACCAACTTGGGCAACCGCAACGGATTCGACCGTCACGTCGAGCAACTCTGGCGCAAAGGCGGCCCCTTCACCTGCGCCTATATTGACATCGACCATCTCAAGCATTGCAATGATAGGTTTGGCCACGCCGAAGGCAATCGCTATATTCTGAGCATCTGCCGCACGCTCTCCGAAACCATGGAGCACGATGAGATGCTGTTCCGTATCGGTGGAGACGAGTTTGTGCTCATCTCGCCCTCCGCAAACGAGACTGAACTCGAGCAGCGCTTGGAGCAGGTACGTGCCAGGCTGATCGAGGCGAGCTCAGGCGGCAAGGCGCCCATGATCGGCAGCTTTAGCTTTGGCTGCTCGCGCGTCGATCCACTTGCCGGCGACACGCGCCGCCAGATGACGATGGATGCCGATCGCAAGATGTATCGCTATAAGCTTATGCATCGTATGCAGCAGCCGAAAGACAATGACGCGCCGCAACGCCCAATCGTCGATCAGCTTCCCTGCAACGACCGGGTGTTCCAAGCGATCTCCATGAGCTCCGAGACGCGCTATCCGTTCATCCTTAACCTCGATACGGGCGAATCGCAATGGTCGGTTAACGCCGTGCGCGATTTTGACCTGCCCTCCCAGCACCCTTTTAACTCGGTCGATATGTGGCTTGCTCGCGTCCACCCCGAGGACCGCGACAACGTACGCGCCGAGCTCGACATGGTGATAAACGGCACATGGCACTTCCACTACATGCAGTACCGCGTTATGGATGCTACCGGAGCGTACGCGCTTTGCGACTGCACGGGCTACCGCTTGGACGGCACCGATACCGAGCCCAACATGTATGTGGGCACTATCATCAACCGAAGCCTAGCAGATACGACCGACTCGGTAACGGGTCTGGGCGATGTCCACGCCCTGGTCAACGCTATTGGAGAGATGCGCCGCGTGCCGCGCGAGGCTGGCTTTATTGCCATTAAGGTCGACGATATCGCCGAGGTCAATGCCCGCTTTGGATTCGACGCAGGCGACCGCGTGCTCGCCGAAAGCGCCGCCTGCCTTATGGAATGCTCGCGCGGCAAGGGTCGTCTGTTCCGCTCAACAGGACCGACATTCGTGGCGCTTTTCGATGAGCTCGGCCCCGAGGCAATCGACGAGATCGCAAGCGACATCGAACGGTTCTTGGGTTCTCCCGTGCTCATCGGCTCGCTTGAATATCAGCCGCCCATTCGCGTGGCCACGCTCCATCTGGACGCTGTCGATCGACAGCCCGTTTCCATTTTGAACGAGCTCAAAGCGCTGCTTAAAGAGGCACCGCAAGTACCGGGCACCAAGCTGAACTAGCGTCGTGGGGCGCGATGTGAAACACAAGCCGTTTCACATCGCGCCCCACGCCATCTGCCCTCTCGTGCGATAATCCTCCGCAGAAGTCACCAACAGCAGAGGGAGTTTGTGATGAAGGTTCTTTTGGTCAATGGCAGCCCCAAGGCAAACGGCAACACCGCCCGCGCACTCGCCGAGGTCGCCGAGCAGCTCAATGCCGAAGGCATTGATACCGAGGTGTTTCAGCTGGGCGCCAAGCCCATTCGCGATTGCATCGGTTGCGGCCAGTGTGGCAAACTTGGCGGTCGCTGCACCTTTGACGACGACGTGGTGAACGAGCTCATCGCTGCCGCCGAACAGGCCGATGGCTTCGTCTTTGGCTCGCCCGTCTACTATGCGCACCCCAGCGGACGCATCCTTTCGGCCCTCGATCGCGCCTTCTATGCAGGCGGACATGCCTTTGAGCACAAACCCGGCGCCGCGGTCGCCGTCGCCCGTCGCGGCGGCACGTCGACCACCTTCGATGTGCTCAACAAGTACTTCACCATTAAGCAGATGCCCGTAGTTGCTTCCACCTACTGGAACAACGTGTTTGGCCGCGTGCCCGGCGACGCCGATGGGGACGCCGAGGGCCTTGCCACCATGCGAAACATCGGCAAAAACATGGCCTGGCTCCTGCGCTGCATCGAGGCAGGACAGGCCGCCGGCATCAACGCGCCCGAGGCAGATCGCGCAACGACCAACTTCATTCGATAGAGCGGCGGAACATACTATGAACGTGCAAATCTTCGGCACCAAGAAGTCCTTTGATACCAAGAAGGCCCAGCGCTATTTTAAGGAGCGTCGCATTAAGGTGCAGTTTATTGACCTTAAGGAAAAGGAGATGAGCAAAGGCGAGCTCACGAGCGTGATGCAGGCGGTCGGCGGCATCGACAAGCTGCTCAACCCCAAGGCCAAGGACGAGGAGACGCTCGCGCTCATCCAGCACCTCACCCCTAGCCAGCGCTTCGACAAGCTGCTCGAGAACCAGCAGGTCTTGGCCGAGCCCATCGTGCGCAACGGCAAAAAGGCCACCGTCGGTTATTGCCCCGATGTATGGGGAGCCTGGGAGTAGCCTGTGTTATTTGCCGGCGTGTGGGTATAAGAGCGAGCGTTTGGCATAAGATTTAACTGTAAGCCATGTCTAACAAAGGAGGGCACATGCCCAACAAACCCGTGAAGATCATCATGCTTACCGGATACCTCGGTGCCGGCAAGACCACGCTGCTCAACCACATCCTCGCTAACGACGGCGGTATCCGCGCCGCCGTGATCGTCAACGATATCGGCGAGATCAACGTCGACGCCAGCCTCATCGCCGACGGCGGCCTTTCCGAGACCGACGACCTCATCCCGCTCACTAACGGCTGCATCTGCTGCACGCTTTCGGACGACCTTGCCAACCAGCTGCAGGGCATCGCCGATTCGGGCGACTTCGATTACATCATCATCGAGGCCTCGGGCATTTGCGAGCCTATCCCCATCGCCTACACCATCTCGAGCTTCTGCGACGAGGCCAAGGTGGGCGGTCAGCCCAAGCTTGCACTCGACAACATCGTGGCCGTGGTCGATTGCGCCCGCATGTACGACGAGTTCAACGGCGGCCGCGACCTGCTGGCCGAGGATATCGACGAGGACGACATCGAGAGCCTGCTCATCCAGCAGATCGAATTCTGCTCCACGCTGATTCTCAACAAGACCGATACCGTAAGCCCTGAGCAGATCGCCGAGCTCAAGGCTATCGTGCGCAGCCTGCAGAAGGACGCCGTGATCGTCGAGGCCCAAAACGGCGAGGTCCCCATGGAGGAGCTGCTCGATACCGACCGCTTCGACTTTATGCGCGCCTACAACTCCGCCGCTTGGATCGAGGCCATGGAGCATCCCGAGGAGCACGACGACCCCGAGGTGCTCGAGTACGACATCGAGACCTTTGTGTACTCGCGCCGCAAGCCGTTTGACCTGCAAAAGTTCACCGATTTTGTTGAGCAGGAGTGGCCCGACGAGGTCATCCGCGTCAAGGGTCCGCTGTGGCAGGCCGACAATCCGGACATGTGCTACATGTTTGAGCAGGCCGGCCACCAGATGCGCCTGATGGAGAACGGTCTGTTTGTCGACTCGGCGCCCGAGGGCGAGAAGCAGAAGATCATCGACGAGAACCCCGAGATCATGCAAATTTGGGACGACGAGACAGGCGACCGCATGACGAGCCTGTGCATCATCGGCCGTCACATGGACAAGGACGCGCTCATCGCCTCCCTCGATGCCTGCCTGACCGACTGGCATCGCGCCTAGGTTTATCCAAGCGGGCATTTTTCCGCCTACGTAACCGCCAAACCACCACGAAGGTGCCTGTCCCCTTCGTGGTGGTTTTTCGTTCTGAGCCAAGGAGATTCATGTTCAATATCGTGCTGTATGCGCCCGAGATTCCGGCCAATACGGGCAATATCGGCCGCACCTGCGTGGTCACCGGCGCCCGCCTGCATCTGGTGGAGCCACTGGGGTTTTCGCTCGATGACAAGACGGTACGTCGCGCCGGTCTGGGCTACTGGCAAAACTTGGACGTGACGACCTATGCCGGCTGGGAGGATTTCCTTGCCCGCAACGGTCTCTCCCCCGCCGACGAGCGTCTGCATCTGTTGACCAAAAAGGCACGCCGCACCTATGCGCAGAGTGCCTACCGCGATGGCGACTACTTGGTCTTTGGCAGCGAGAGCTCGGGCATTCCCGAGCCTCTGCTTGCCGCGGCGCCCGAGCGTTGCGAGCGCATCCCGATGCTGCGCGATTGCGACTCGCTCGACAACGCCGAGGCTTGGGAAGCCCACGAGGAATCGCTCGGGCATACCCAAGACAGCCACGAGGCCATCCTTCAACAGGACATCTGCGGCAACTTCGTCAACCCGGACGACTACCGAATCAGCGCACTCAACCTCTCCAACAGCGCCGCCATCGTCCTCTACGAAGCCCTGCGCCAAACAGGCTTTCCGGGAATGTGACAAAGGGACTTTCCCTTTGTCACATTCGGTTATAGGTAGCGACCGGTGATGCTCGCGGAGCAGGCCACGACGTCCCCCGGCGTACCGGCGCAGACGATTTGCCCGCCCGCGTCGCCACCGCCCGGGCCCATGTCGATCACGTAATCGGCATTGCGGATAAGGTCGAGATCGTGTTCGATCACGATAACCGTGGCGCCCTTGGCAACAAGGCCGTCGAACACGCTCAGCAGTAGCTGAACATCGAGCGGATGCAAGCCAATCGTGGGCTCATCGAACACGAATACGGCATCGTCCTGCACGCGGCCCATCTCGCTCGCAAGCTTAAGACGCTGCGCCTCGCCGCCCGAAAGCGCCGGTGTGGGCTCACCGAGTGTGAGATAGCCCAAGCCAAGGTCGTGCAAGGTCTGCAAGCGCGCCTGAACCTTCTTGAGTCCCACCGTGGCGTCGATAGCCTCGTCCACATTCATGTCCATGAGCTGCGGCAACGTAAGCAAGCTCCCGTCCTTGCCCTCACGATGGATACGCGAAGCCGTGTCCGCATAACGCGAGCCGCGACATGCCGGGCAGACAATCTCGACATCAGGCAAAAACTGCACATCGAGCGATATCGAGCCCGTGCCATCGCACGTAGGGCAGCGCAAGGCGCCGGTGTTGTAGCTAAAGGCACCCGCCTTGTAGCCGGCTGCCTTGGCCTCGGGCGTACGGGCGAAGGCGCGACGCAGCTCGTCATGGATGTCGGCATAAGTCGCCACCGTCGAGCGCACGTTGGCGCCGATAGGCGTAGCGTCAATCAGATTTGCGCGGGCAATACCCTCGGCATCGACCCAACGCACGTGTCTTGGCAGACGCTCGCCAGCTGCCTGTGCCTTAAGTGCCGGGATGAGTGTCTCGAGCACCAACGTCGTCTTGCCCGAACCCGAAACACCCGTAACCGCGACGAGACGGCCGCGCGGGATATCGACTTCGAGCGGTTTTACGGTATGAATGGCATCGGTTGCCATGCGGATATGTCCCTGGTCGAACATTTCCTCGTCAGTCACCTGCGGACGCATGCGCTTGGACTCTGCGCGCAAAAACGGGGCGATGCGGCTGCCCTGCGATTGTTCGACCTCGTCTACCGTACCAGCGGCGATTACGTTGCCGCCGCCTGCTCCGGCAACGGGGCCCATCTCGACCAGATAGTCAGCTTCCGCCAGTACGCGCGTATCGTGGTCGACAACAACCACGGTGTTGCCGTCGCCTACCAGGTCGCGCATCACGCCAACCAGGCCGTCGACATTTGCCGGATGCAAGCCGATCGAGGGCTCGTCCAGCACATAAAGCACGCCCGTCGATCGATTGCGTACCACACGGGCGAGCTGCACACGCTGGCGCTCACCCGTGGAGAGCGTGGCGCCGGCGCGGTCGAGTGAAAGGTAATCGAGACCCAGGTCGACCAGACGACGAGCCGTGCTCAAAAACGAATCGCAGATATCCGTCGCCATGGGCTGCATCTCGGCCGGCAAGGATGCGGGCACCCCGCGCACCCACTCAATCGCCTCACCCAGCGTCATGGCCGCCGCCTGCGCCAGATTGATACCGCGCACCTGAGGCAGGCGCACGGCCTCGGAGAGACGCGTGCCGCCACAGTCACGGCATGGCCCCTCGCGCAAAAAGCGTGCAACACGTTTGAGGCCCTTGTCGTCCTTAACCTTGGCGAGCGCATTCTCAACGGTATAGACGGCGTTGTAATAGGTAAAGTCGAGCGGCGTGGCGCCCTCGCCGTTTTTGGGAACGTAGAGAATGTGCTTTTTAACCGCCGGACCATGGAACACGATGTCGCGCTCTAGAGGCGTGAGCTGGTTAAACGGCACGTCGGTGCGCACGCCCATCTCACCGGCAACTTGCTTCATCAGGTCCCACATGAGCGTGCCCCAAGGAAGCACCGCGCCTTCGTTGATGGTTTTGGACTCGTCGGGCACCAGGCTCGCCTCGTCCACCTCGCGCATGACACCGGTGCCGCCGCAGGTAGGGCACGCACCACCACTATTGAAAGCCAAATCCTCGGCACTCGGCGCGTAGAACTCGCGGCCGCACGCAGGGCACGTGAGCGACAGGCCCGCAGCAACGTTAAGGCTCGGATCCACGCGCGCGCCGCAGTGCGGGCACACGTGATGGGCGCAGCGACTAAAGAGCAGTCGCAGGCTGTTGTTGAGCTCGGTCATGGTGCCAAAGGTCGAGCGCACACCTGGCACGCTGGGACGTTGATGCAACGCGAGCGCCGCCGGCACATGCAGTACCTCGTCTACCTGGGCATGCTCAGCCTGCGTCAGGCGACGACGAGTATAGGTGCTAAGTGCTTCCAGGTAACGGCGCGAGCCCTCGGCATAGAGGACGCCCAACGCCAGCGAACTCTTGCCCGAGCCCGACACGCCGGCAATACCCACGAGCTTTCCCAGCGGAATATCGATATCGATGTCCTTGAGGTTGTGGACGCGCGCGCCACGCACCTCGATAGCCTGCGGGCTCATCTTCTGTTCCGTCACCTTTATCACCCTACTCGTGCCATAAAATGCGGTCGCGGATATACTCGCCCAGCATGGGCACGGTAAACCGGACGAGGCCATATCCGGCAGCCTCGATGACGCGCTCGCGAATCAGGCTTGCGCGATATTTACTCGCCCAGCTCTGGGTGCGATCACAGCGCTCAATGATATCCGCCATGCGCGTCGGTTTACCCTCATCAGCAGCCATAGTCTCGATAAAGAGGCGTTGCGGACTGCGCAGCCCGTAATACAGGGGCGCGTCAACCGCTTCGTAGAACTCGGAGACGGCATCCGCATGACCATCCTCGACATCGCGCTCTTCAATGACCTGCGAGCCACGCCGGACAGCAGACCGCCACATGTAATAGCCCACCAGCTGAACCATGTAGGGATGCCCCATGCTCTTGCGCGCCGCAAGGTCCGCTGTCTCCGCGTCAACGTAAAGACCAGCGTCTTTGACCGTCTGGACATATGAATCGCGCACCTTGGGCAAAGATATCGCCCCCAGCGTACGCTGCTGGGCACGCCGCAAAAACGTCACGCTCGGCTCTTCGAGCAGGTCGTCAACCATACTGGGTAAGCCGGCGAACACCAGCGCAAGACCGCGCTGGTCGCTATCGGGCAAGCCCGTGGCATCCTGGTCTCCGAGCACCTGCTGATAGAGAACGGCAAGAGCCGCCAGTTCCTCGATAGACGCCGATTGTGCCTCGTCAATCGCAAACAGGATGCCCTTGCCTGGACCGAGCTTCTTAAGGCGCTTGTTGACCAGCCCTCGCAACGTCTCGCCCTTTGCCCGCGCCGCCTCGACCGACATCCGACCAAACGACGGACCGAACTCCATTGACGTCACAACGGGTTTATTCGAGCGAAGCGCGTCGGCCAAGCGGTCGCATAAGCCAAGCGAAGCGGAATCGGAGACAACCGCCCATCCGCGCTCGCTGGCCAGACGTTGCAGCTCCCGCAGGAGAACCGTCTTGCCGCAGCCGCGGTTTCCCGTAATGAGCATGAGCCTGCCCGGCGCTCCGGCGCCGTTGTCGAGTCCTTCCTCAAAATCTTCGATGACCGACTCGCGACCGATGAGTATCGGAGGCCGCTTGCCAGCCGTGGGCTTAAAGGGATTTGGATTCATGTCGGCCTCCTCGGATTGGCAAACCCTGGTAATAGTTATACCAACTTATACCGAGTTATACCAACAGCAGGTGACAAAAGGGCCGCCCTTCTATCACCTATGGCCGAAAAACTCGGCGTCCGCTGCTCGCCAGGGGCGGAAGGTGGCGGGATCGACCTTTACGTGCGCCGCGGCGGGTACGTCGTACCATTTGACCGTGTAACCGGCGCCGTGAGAGCAAAAGACCGAATCGGGCGTGTTGGGCAGATCGGCCTCTGGCTCATAGGCGGCAGCCTCGATTACGCGCTCGGCATCATGGCAAGCCGCATAGCCGGCGAACTCTAGGTACAGATGCCCGCGACCGCTCGTGTAGGCAGCCACCTCCAGGGCATAGTCCTGCACCTCGGATGCCGGTACGCGACCCACAAGCTTCGCCCGGTCGCCCGCCATCGTCGGCGGCTCGTACTCGGCACCCATGCGCGTGGCATCCGAGAGCGCCCGGCCCACGCACTCCCCCGGCACCTCGAGCTCAAAGCGATACCACGGCTCCAACAGTACCGCCGCGCCAGCCTCACGCGCCTGCATCAAACCCTGGCGAATCGCGCGGTACGTGGCCTGGCGAAAATCGCCGCCCTCGGTGTGTTTGGCATGCGCGCGGCCGCCCGTGAGCGTAATGCGCACATCGGTGATGGGCGAGCCGGTCAGCACGCCCAGGTGATCGCGCTCCATGGCGTTGGTGAGTGCCAGACGCTGCCAGTTAAGATCGAGCTCGTCGGTCGAGGTCACGGTGCCAAACTGCACGCCCGAACCCGCTGACAACGGCTCCAGGTGCAAATGCACCTCGGCATAATGGCGCAGCGGCTCAAAGTGGCCCACGCCCTCGACCGGCTGCGAAATAGTCTCCTTATAGAGAATGCCGCCAGATTCAAACGCAACCGAAAGGTCAAAGCGATCGGCCAACACCCGCTGCACGACCTCGAGTTGCACGGCGCCCATCAACTGCAAATGAATCTGCTCAAGATGCGTATTCCAGCTTACGCCGAGCATGGGATCTTCATCCGCCAGCTCAGTCAACGCTTTGAACACCGCATGGACATCATGTTCGCCCGGGAGCACCGTATAGGTGAGGACCGGCGCAATGACGGGCGCATCGCCCGCAGGCTCCGCGCCCAGGGCGTCCCCTGGGCGAACGTGCGCAAGACCCGTCACGGCACAAATACCGCCAGCAGCAACTTCTTGGGCAAGCTCATACTTTTCGCCGTTATAGATGCGTACCTGATCGACCTTCTGCTCCCATGCCTCGGCACCGGAACGTCCGTCAATCATCTG
Organism: uncultured Collinsella sp.; assembly: GCA_959023295.1. Taxonomy (GTDB): domain Bacteria; phylum Actinomycetota; class Coriobacteriia; order Coriobacteriales; family Coriobacteriaceae; genus Collinsella. The sequence continues at coordinate 110,130 of CAUFBM010000008.1, forward strand.
CTTGGCATGCAACGTGCCGCCGGTCACTTTAACCCAAGCCAAGCGCTCGCCGCGATCCCCTCGGCTGACACGATAGACGCGCGCGGCAAACTCCGGGAGCCACGCCTGTTCACGCATCAGCGCACATATGCCATCCAACAGCTCGTCCACGCCTTGGTCCTTGAGCGCCGAGCCGGCAAAACAGGGAAAGAGCTTGCGCTCGGCAACCATGCGCGACAGCGTCGCGACGGAAAGCTCACCCGCTTCAAAAAACTCCTCGAGCGCCGCCTCGTCCAACGCAGCAGCGTCCTCCTGAACGGCGCCGCCCGCCAGCAGTTCGTTGGCATCCAGGCAGCCTTCGGAAAGACGCTGCCCAAGTTGTGCCAGCAAAACATCGCGGCCGGGATTCTCCAAATCGATTTTGTTGATGAAGATGAACGTCGGGATGTCATAGCGCGCAAGCAGGCGCCACAGGGTTTCGGTATGCCCCTGCACGCCATCGTTGGCACCCACAACCAAAATCGCGTAGTCCAGGGCGCGCAGCGTGCGCTCCGCCTCGGCAGAAAAATCGACATGCCCCGGCGCATCCACGAGCATGACGTGGGCATCGCCATGGTCGAGCACGGCCTGCGACGAGAAAATCGTGATGCCACGCTCGCGCTCGATCGCGTTTGTATCCAGATGCGAATCGCCATCGTCCACGCGGCCGCGCTTGCGAATGCGACCCGCGTTGAACAGCATGGCCTCGGCCAACGTGGTCTTGCCGGCATCGACATGCGCCAAGATTCCAACGACCGCTTGCTTCGACATGGCTCTCCTCTTATTACAAGCCCATCGCACGCGGCAACGGGCGTCCTCGTTCCACACTGGATGATACAATTTACGTGCCGGCGGGCGAAGCGGGCCCTATCCCCCGACCGAGCTCATCGCCCCGCGTTGCCGCGCGGCGATTTTCGTAGGTTCGCGCCTTGCGAAAGCCGGCTTGCAAAACAGCGCAGCGAACGAAAATAGCCCCACCCGGGGCCATTTTCGTTCGCACGAATTGTTGATGCGCGCCCTCGATCTTATGCCTCGCGCAACCAATCGAACGCAACGCGCGGTGTGCCGTCCGATACATGCACGACGCCGGCACGCTCGAACCCCGCCTTAATGCTCGCACCCTGCATGGGCAGGTTATCCTGATGCGTGTCGATGCGCAGGTGATCAGCACGCTCTTTGGCAAAGGCAAACATCGCAGCCGCGATGCCGTGCACGGTGCCATCGGATGCCACACGGTGCAGCACGGCGTACGGAGTGTCGCTGCGCCATTGACCGTCCTCAATTACGTCATAGCACTCGTCCGGGCCCGGTAAAAAGGCAAACGTCGCCACCACGCGACCGCCGACTTCACACACGTAACTGCCACCAGCGGCAATATCGGCAGCCAGTTGCTCGGCCGAAGGCGTGCCCTCGGGCCACTGCGTGGCGTTGCCATGCGCGCGCATAAAGGCGCGGGCCGCGTCATAGATAGCCATGACGGCAGGAATGTCGGTATCGAGGGTTTTTCTGATCATCACGTGGCGACCTCACGTTTATTGGTATCACTTTGATTGAGCAATGATACCAACGTTTGGAGAAGGGCGCGAAGCAGATGGGAAGCAAAAAGCGAGCCGCCTGGTCAAAAGCCAAAAGCGAGTTTTTGGGCGCTGCTACCGGCGGCGATATGAGCGACCTGTTTGCGCGCGAGGACGAGCGCCGTGACGCCCTGGACGCCAAGCGCGATGAGGCCTGGCGCTACAAGTCGTGTGAACGCAAAAACCGTTACGACACGCGCGCCGAGGCCGAGGCAGTTATGGCCGACTGCGAAAACCGCGGACGCCGCGGGCTGGCCTGCTACAAATGCGAATACTGCGGCGGCTGGCATCTGACGTCGCATCCTTGGAAATAGACCCGCATCGGCACGGCACTGACGGAGCGCCAGCCATCGCGCGCAAGCTACGGGCGCGGCGGCACCAAAACATCGTAGCGGACGGCCTTGCCCGCAAGTTGATAGCTCGGCTTAACGCCGGCAAGCAGTGGTCCCTTCACCGGTCGTTTGATAACGACCTTGCGCGGGTGCACCGTAAGCGCAGCTTCGACCAGCGTCTCCTCATCGGCGCACGGCTGTTCCAAATGATGCAAGAGTTGGAACTTCTTTTTCACCGCCGCGCTCTTGGTGCGCCCAGGAAACATGGGGTCCAGATACACCACGTCGGGAGCGGTGAGCTCGCCCTGCCCGATCAGCTCAGCTGTATGGCGAAGGCCGGCAATGCTGTCCTCGCCCGCATGTAAGCGCATGCGCGCCACGGCTGTCGCAAGCGCCGGATCATCTGCCGCGCGATCCAAGGCATCCTTGAGGAGCGCCGCGATCACGCAATCCTGTTCATACAGATCGACGGTAAAGCCCGCGGCCGCCAGCAGCAGCGAATCCTCGCCAAAACCTGCCGTGGCATCAATCGCCCATGGGCGCTCGATGCCTTTTGCGCGCGCAGCCTTTACCAACAGCTCTTGCTGCAGACGGCCCTGCTTGAGCCGCGGAAGCATGCGGCCAAAATCGGCACGCAGCTCCATCGTGCCGTCGGTGAGCGTGAGTCCCTCGGACTTCCCGGTCAGCTCAAGCCCCGCGGCCCGAGCAACAGAAAAGGGATCGACGACGCCCATGGGTACTCCTTAACAAGCAAAACGAATACGTAAGCGCCGTTTATGTCGGCACCCAACCGTCCGCTATTGTCCCACATGCGACATGGTCCACAGCATCCCAATGCAAAGCACCGCCATCAATCCCGTGCACACGGCAGCGATCACAGAATCACCCATGCGCCTTCCCAACGACCGCGGCTCGCGCACTTGCCCTGCTCCGTACATCATGGCTCCTCCTTGAGACCAGCCCCTTGTTACGGCCTCATCATCGCAGCGCCGCACATGAGCTGCCATCGATTTGGCTTACGTCCAGCTTTCCTTTTTGAAAGGTTGGGGTTGGGCTGCGCGGGCTCAAAGCGCTTTCAGGCGCATGCATCGCCGCGTTGAACTACAATGTGCTTCATCATATGTGCAGCACATGGGGTGCGCCAGACCGGCCGTACCCGTATCGAAAGGACCAGCCATGAGCAACGCCTGCAAATTACTCAAAATCCTATCGTTCTTCTTCTTTGTCGTCGGCATTCTAAGTGCAGGCATGGGTGCTACAGCGCTCTTTGCGGGCAGCGCGGCAGGCGATATCACGGGTGCCATGATCGTCTCTTGCGTCGTCGTCATCGTATTGGGCGTCGTCGAAATTGTGACCGCTGTCTTTGGTATCCGCGCGGCAAATAATCCCGCCAAGGCTGGCGTTGTCTGGATCTGGTCCATCGTCTGCCTAGCATGTTCGGTCATCAGTCTGCTCCTCTCCCTGCCCCTCTTGGGTGGGACCGGCTCAAGCATCCCCGATTTTACCGGCTTGATTGTCAGCATTATCTACTTTGTACTCGCCAACCGCGTCAAGAAAGAGGGCATGGACCGTTTGAGCTAAGCCGCATCCGTGTCAATCGCTCAGCGACTCTGGTATATACGCCAATAAATAGGGCCGATCGCGTAGCAACGCGGTCGGACCTTTACGTTTGCCCACATAAAACCTACTAAAATAAACCTGTCCCTTTTTGGCAGGTTGTTAGCTGTGGCGGTACTCGGCGATGATGAAGTCGATATCGGTCTGGAGCGTGTCCAAATTTGCCAGGCGCTCTTTGTCGGCAGGGCGCGTGCGGTAGTAGTACGGCGTCATCTGGAACACCGCCTCGATGTCGTCCTGGGTCTGAAGCGTAATATTCGCAGACACCCGCTGCGTTCCGACTAACTCGAGTTCAGTAGTCTTCGGCAGTTTCTCGTCATTGAGATATGGCGTGTCGTAGAGTACCTCCTTGAGCCCAAACAGATGACGGGCGCCTGGCACCACGGTGTAGAGCGAACCTTCGGGTGCCAGCACGCGGGCAAACTCGCGCTCGTTAAAGGGAGCAAAGAGCTCGGTCACCATATCGAAGGCGCCATCGGCCACGGGGATATCCTTCATGTTGGCCACAAAATAGGTCGCATCGCCGCGCTTGGCGGCAAGGCGCACCATCTCTTTGCCCAGGTCGAAACCGTAAGCACCCACGCCCGGCACCGCGCCCATGGCGCTGGTGTAATAGCCCTCGCCGCAGCAAATATCGAGCAACGTCATGGAGCCGTTCGTAGACGCAGCGCGCTCTGCCGCCCGCTCGCGCACCAGCTCGACCATCGCATCGCGCAACGGCGCGTAGTATCCACGGTTCAGAAAGTCACGACGGCTGCGTGCCTGCGACTTGGGATCGCCCATGGAGTCACCGCTCTTGGACGAGCGCAGTAGGTACAGATAGCCCTCGCGCGCGCGGTCAAACCGGTGTCCGCCCGCACACGCAGCACCGCGTTCGTCGTCCACCAACGGCTCATGGCAAACGGGACACAACAACATGGCAACTCCTTAGCGCGAACAACACAACGCCCACCATTGTCGCACGCCTTCCCCACCTAGTCATAGAAGAGATAAGGAGTGTCCCCAGCTGCCGGCAGAGACGATATGAGCAGGACATAAAAACATTGAGAGCCCCTGCTGCATGAAGGACCG
>CAUFBM010000009.1 GCA_959023295.1 uncultured Collinsella sp.
GTCAGCCCGTGGGAGGCCAGGGCGCCGCTGACCGGTGGACGGCACCGAGCCGTCATCGACTTGAAGAAGGGGGAGGCCTCGCGGCCTCCCCCTTTTTGCGTTTGATTGAGAGTTGTAGTACAAGAACTCGCCTTCGTTTAGCTTGTCTTACTGTTTGGCTGTATTTTGAGTCCTTCTTTTGTATTTGCGCGATAATAATTCCCATTGGCGTTAGGGAGGACTTGATGTTTACCGTTTTTGTCTTGGGCAATATTGCTTCGGGTAAGTCAACTGCCTGCCGCTATCTCGAATCTCGTGGCGCCATGCTTATCGATTTGGATGAGCTTGCCAAATCGCTGTATGTGCCAGGCTCCGATATCGTCAATGCCCTCGCAGAAGAATTCGGTTGGGACATTCTGGACGGGGAGGGCGGCATTCGCCGCAATGTCCTCGCTGCTCGAGCTTTCGCCTCTTCTGATACAGTTGCGCGGCTCAATGGCATCGTCCATCCAGTCCTCATCGAACAGCTGTCTCTGAGGATTCTTGATCCGGTTTGCTGCACGGTTTCGTCCCCCCGTTATCCCTTTGCGGTTGTCGAGGTTTCTGCACCGACTGGTTTTGAGGATGCTTTTGGCCTGGCTGATGAAATTCTGGTTATCAGCGCTCCTTTAGCAGTTCGTCGCGAGCGTGCTATTCATCGTGGTATGGGGTCCTCTGATTTTGATGCTCGCTCTGCATGCCAACCTGATGAGGCTTCGCTTTGCAATCTCGCTACGACGGTAATCGATAATGCGGCAGGCGATAATTCGCTCTTTGAACAACTGGACGCATGGCTAGTGCGCCATGGCTTCGGGGATTTAGCGGATAAGGAGGAGGCCGATGCCTAAGACACGTTTCTTTACGTGGTATCGCGTGGCGCCAATTGCCGTTGTGTTCGTCTTCGGCCTTATTTCGCTCGTCTACTCGTATGCTCCTGCCGCCTTCTTTAAACCTTTGTATCCGATTGACTACGAGGCGTACGTAAAGCAATCGAGCATTTCGCACAATCTTGATCCGTATTTGGTGTGTGCTGTCATAAAGTCTGAATCGAATTGGGATCCCGAGGCTGAGTCGAATCAAGGCGCTCGGGGATTGATGCAGCTGATGCCCGAGACTGCCCAGGACATGATTGCCTTGGGTCTTGTCGATGGTAGTGAGTATTCAGCCGACAACCTTAACGATCCCGCAACGAACATCGAGTTTGGCTGTGCGTATCTTTCTTATCTTCTAACGTATTTTAACGGGTCGACGGACAGCGCTATTGCCGCATATAACGCCGGCATGGGTAATGTGGACGGTTGGGCACAGCAGGACACATCGCTTCACAACGCGATTACCTTTCCCGAGACGCAGGCTTATCTGATTCGCGTCAATAACGCCTGGGTTCGCTATAAGACTCTCTATCCCGATCGGTTCGTATAGGACTAAGCCCACCGCCTGCGTATACTGCAGATGTATGAGTTAGGAGTATCCATGGCGGAATTTGAAGTAGAACGCGTTGGCGGTGAACTTAAGCGTTTTGGCGTTGAAGGCGCTGAGGTGCCGTTTGAAGTCGTTTCTCCCTATGAGCCTGCCGGTTCCCAGCCCAAGGCCATTGAGTCGCTTGTGCAGGGTGTGAGGGACGGAGACCGCTATCAGGTTTTGTTGGGTGTGACTGGTTCGGGTAAGACTTTTACGATGGCCAAAACCATTGAGGCCTTGGGTAAGCCAACGCTTGTCATGGCTCCCAACAAGACCCTTGCCGCCCAGCTTGCAAGCGAGCTCAAGGAGTTCTTCCCCAATAACTCCGTAGTCTATTTCGTATCGTATTACGATTACTATCAGCCCGAGGCGTATGTGCCGCAAAGCGATACCTATATCGAGAAGGATTCTTCGATTAACGAAGAAGTCGAGATGCTGCGCCATCAGGCGACCGCCTCGTTGCTCTCTCGACGCGATGTGATCGTCGTTGCTTCGGTGTCCTGTATCTATGGCATTGGCTCTCCTGAGGACTATGCGGGGCTGGCACCGAATGTCGACAAGAAAGTGCCGCTCGAGCGTGATGACTTTATCCATGCGCTCATCGATATTCAATACGATCGCAATGATTATGACCTGGCGCGCGGTACGTTTCGCGTGCGTGGCGATGTCGTCGACGTGTATCCGCCCTATGCCGAGCATCCGTTGCGGTTTGAGTTCTTTGGCGATGAGGTCGAACTAATTGCCGAGATCGATGAGGTCACCGGCGAGATGTTGCGTGAGTATGAGGCCATTCCCGTATGGCCGGCCTCTCACTACGTGACCGAGAAGCCAAAGGTCAAGGCGGCTCTGAAATCGATCAGCGAAGAGTGCGAGAAGCGTGTGGCCGAGCTCAAGGCGACCGACAAGTTGCTCGAGGCACAGCGTCTGCAGCAGCGGACCGATTATGACCTCGAAATGCTCGAAACGATGGGCTTTTGCAATGGCATCGAGAACTACTCGCGTCATCTGGACGGGCGTAAGCCGGGTGAACCGCCCTTTACTTTGATTGATTATTTTCCCAAGGATATGCTCTGCATCATCGATGAGAGCCATGTGACGGTGCCGCAGATTCGCGGTATGCATGAGGGCGATCGATCGCGTAAGGTGACCTTGGTGGAGCACGGCTTTCGCCTGCCCTCTGCGCTCGATAACCGTCCGCTCCGATTTGATGAGTTTGAGGCGAGGATCCCCCAGTTCATCTATGTTTCGGCAACGCCGGGTGATTATGAGCTGCGTGTGAGTCAAAACGATGTGGAGCAGATCATTCGACCGACCGGTCTACTCGACCCCAAAATTGACGTGCGTCCGGTTCGCGGCCAGATCGATGATCTCGAGGATGAAATTCGCGAGCGTGTGGCCCGCAAGGAACGCGTGTTGGTGACCACGCTGACCAAGCGCATGGCAGAGGACCTTACCGACCATCTGCTCGATGCTGGCATTAAGGTCAACTACATGCACTCCGATACGGCGACGATGGACCGTGTCGAAATCCTGCGAACGCTGCGCGAGGGCAAAATTGATGTTCTGGTGGGTATCAATCTGCTGCGCGAGGGCTTGGACCTCCCCGAGGTCTCGCTGGTGGCGATTCTCGATGCCGACAAGGAAGGCTTTTTGCGTAACCGTCGTTCTCTGATTCAGACGATTGGTCGTGCGGCCCGTAATGCCGACGGCGAAGTCATTATGTATGCAGACGTCGTGACCGATTCGATGAGAGAGGCAATCGACGAGACACGGCGCCGACGCGAGATCCAGATGGCCTATAACGAAGAACACGGCATTGTGCCCAAGACGGTTCGCAAGGCCATCAATGACATCTCGAGCTTCATTGCTGAGGCGGAGAAGACCGTTGGCTCCAAGGGGCGTTCGAAGGGCGATTCGTTGGGCCACGGCGCATTCTATACGCCCGATGAAAACGGCGGGGGCGCTCCGCCGGAGACGGTGCCGTCTGAGCAGACGCTCGCCGAGCAGCTCAAGGAGCTGCCACATGATGAACTTGTGCGGATCGCTGAGACCATGGAGGAAGATATGCGCAATGCTTCTGCCGCCATGGACTTCGAGGAAGCAGCGCGTCTGCGCGATGCAGTCGTTCAGATTAGGGCGATGCTTGAGGGTGCGACTGAGGACGAGACGATTGAGCGCTTGCGCTCGCAGGCCCGCAAAGGCTCTACGTTCGCTTCGGGCAGAAAACGCCAGGGCGCGCGGTTTAAGAAATAAGGCACGGCCCCCGAGCTCCTCGCTGAGCTCGGGGGCCGTGCCTTTTAGCGAGCTAGAGATCGGCAATGAGGGCTTTGGCGCAACGGATGCCATCGGTAGCGGCGCTCATGATTCCGCCGGCATATCCGGCCCCCTCGCCGCAGGGGTAGAGCCCCGGGGTCGATACGGCGTGGCATTCCCGGTCTCGAGTGACAGTGACCGGAGAGCTCGAGCGTGTCTCAACACCGGTGAGGACGGCATCGGGATGGTCGTAGCCACGCAGTTTTTTGCCTAGCAAGGGAATTCCCAGACGAAGCGACTCGATGATATGTTGCGGCAATGACTCATCGATCGCTGTCCAGGTCACGCCGAGCGGATAGGTGGGCTTTACCTTGCCGCATGTCGTGCTGGCGCGTTCTGCAAGGAAATCACCGACGAGCTGTGCCGGTGCGTTCCAGTTGGAGCCGCCAAGGCGATAGGCAGCCCGCTCGCAAATGCGCTGGAGTTCTACGCCTGCAAGAGGATCGTCGCTGGGAAGATCGTCGGGCGTGACGTTAACGAGGAGGGCGGCGTTTGCGTTGCGGCCGGCGCGGGCGTTGAGGCTGGCGCCGTTGACGCACAGATGGCCGGGCTCTGAAGAGGCGGCGACAACCTGTCCGCCAGGACACATGCAGAATGAGAATACGCTGCGGCCGTTGGGAAGATGGGTAACGAGCTTATAGGGGGCTGCTCCGAGCGCGGGATGACCCGCCGCGGGGCCATATTGCGCCCGATCGATATCACACTGCGGGTGTTCGATGCGAACGCCCATGGCAAACGTCTTTTGAGCGAGGGCGACATCATGGGTTTTGAGAACCTCGAATACGTCGCGGGCAGAATGACCGCAAGCAAGGATGAGATGCTTTGTGTTGATTGACTCGCTTGTCGCGTCGTGGGACGACTGGATGTCGATACCGACAATGGCGCCAGATGTGTCAGTGTGAATGTCAACGAGTTTCGTTCGATAGCGAACGGTTCCTCCGAGCTGTTCAATGCGCTGGGAGATGCTGGTAACGACGGCGGGGAGGATGTCGGAGCCAATATGCGGTTTTGCATCCCATAGAATATCGCGGGGAGCGCCCGCTTCGACGAAGGTCTCGAGGATAAGGCGATGGGCGGGATTTTTGGTTCCCGTATTGAGCTTGCCGTCCGAGAAGGTCCCCGCGCCGCCCAAGCCAAACTGGATATTGCTCTCGGGGTCGAGGCCGCGCTCTTTCAGGAAGAGGTCGATTGCCTGCGAGCGGCGAAGTGCCGGATCGCCTCGCTCGATGAGCAAGGGCTTCAGACCTGCTTCGGCGAGGGTAAGTGTGGCGAAAAGACCGGCGCATCCGGCACCGACGACGACGGGGCGCTCTTTGGGTGCGCCGGAAACGGGGGAGGGGAATGAAGGCTCATTGTCTTCTATCGTGCGCACGCGTGGGCGGTCGCGCGCAGCAACGCTGCCGAGCACTGTCTGCTCGATGTCTGGGCTCGTCAACTCAACACGAAAGCTCAGGATAAAATGAACATCACGTTTTTTGCGGGCATCGATGGACTTGCGGTGGAGCTCGATGGACTTGATCTCAGAGTCTTTGCAACGTAGGACGCGTTTGACGACTCGCTTGCCAACGATGAGGCAAGCATTTTCATCACCGGCTTCATCGAGCGACGCAGTGACTTGGGTGATTTCGATCATCGAGGTCTCCTTAGATGCAAGAAAGAGGCCGTCCGGTGTCCCAGACGGCCCGAATGCGTTTTGATTATAACTGCGCGGCTATAGGTTACTTGCAGCGCGAATGCCCGAAATCCAGGCCCATGCAAGGTTAAAGCCACCACAGTCGGCGTCGATATCGAGTGCTTCGCCGCAGACGCAAAGCGGGGCATCGGCTGCATCGTTTGCGCGAAGGCTGGGTATCGAGATGGTCTCGATGGGTATGCCGCCACGTGTGACCTGTGCCGAGCGCTCCTCGGCCGTTCCCTCGACGAGCAGTTTAAAGTGCTCGAGGATGGAGACCAGATGGATGACATCGTTGGAGCCTGGATGGCACTGCTCGAACGCTGTGCAGACGACGCGGGAGAGTTGCGGGGCAAGCATACCGTCGAGCCAATGGGGATCGCGGGGCGAAAAGCCGCCGAGCAGCTCAACACGCCGATTAAGCATATTGAGCAACTCGTCTTTAGAGAGGTCGGGGAAAACGTCGAGCAGGATCGTATCGCCGCGCTGGATACGACGGGAGAGGTTGAAGACAGCGACGCCCGAGATGCCGAAGGTTCGAAACAGCACTTCACCGTTTTCGTGCCAGAGCTCACTGTGGTTGCGGGCGAGCGTCAAGCGGGCGCGGACGCGCAGACCATCTAACGTCTTGAGTGCCGCCCGATCGCCAACGACCGTTGCCGATACGGGGCAGAGGACGGGGCGCAGCGAAGTGAGGGGGAGGCTAAACGTATCGGCGATACCGGTGGGGTTGCCGCCCGTGGCGATAATTACGGCGTGTGCCTGCAGGGTCGCGTTCTTGCGAGGGACATCGGTGAGCGCTTTCCGAAGTGAGCGGAGTTCCGATTTTCGGTCGTCGTGCTTTTTTGCCTTGAGCGTCCGCGCTGGACGGTCTATTTGGAGTGCCCAGCCTTCAGAAGCTTTGTGCGCCGAGGCAACGTTGGCTCCACAGATTAAGGTGATATCTAGGCGGTCGCAAACGTTGAGAAGCGCGTCGCGCACCGATTCGGCGCGAAGGGAGCGCGGGTACAGCCGGCCTTCCTCGGAGGTTGTCATGATGCCCAGCGAGGAGAAGAAACCCATAAGCTCTTGTTCGGGCTGGGGGCCCATAACGGATTCGACGAATGCGGGGTGGTTATACCGCTGTGGATCAATCGATTCGTTTGAGAGGTTGCAGCGGCCGTTTCCGGTTGCGAGCAGCTTAAGGCCGCAGGCGACGTCGCGCTCGACGACGCAGACGCTTTTGCCGATACGCGCCGCCGTAATGGCGGCGGCGAGGCCCGAAGCCCCGCCGCCGATCACCAAGACGTCATAGAAGGCGCTTGCGTTCACTTAGGCCTCGTCTGTCTTGTGCGGGGCGATGGCCTCAACGGCGGAGACGGCCTTGGGCAGCATGTCATCGGGCAGTGCGGTCTCGACTTCACCCTTATCGCAGGCCTCGGCGAGTGACGGATTGATGGGAAGCTGACCCAAGATGTCGAGGTTGTAGCGCTCGGCGACTTCGGGGAGCTTGCTCTTACCAAAGACCTCGATCTTCTTGCCGCAGTCGGGGCACTCGATATAGCTCATGTTCTCGACAATGCCCAGAATAGGGACGTTCATCTTCTCGGCCATGTTGACTGCCTTGGCGACGATCATCGAGACCAAGTCTTGCGGGCTCGTGACGATGACGATGCCATCGACGGGCAGCGATTGGAAAACGGTGAGCGCGACGTCACCCGTTCCCGGAGGCATATCGACCAGCAGGTAGTCGATGGGGCCCCACGAGGTCTCGCTCCAGAATTGCCTGATGGCGCCCGCGATAACCGGGCCACGCCAAAGGACGGGATCGGTTTCGTTTTGGAGCAACAGGTTGGAGCTCATGACCTTGACGCCGTGCTCGGAGATCTCGGGCAGCATGAGGTTGCCGAGGGCATGGACATGGCGTCCGCTCATGCCGAACATTTTGGGGATGGAGGGGCCGGTGATGTCGGCGTCGAGAATGCCAACCTTGTTGCCGCGGCGGGCGAGCTCGGTTGCGATGGCGCCCGTCACAAACGACTTGCCGACGCCTCCCTTGCCGGAAAGCACAGCGATAACGCGCTTGACCTCCGACAGCGTATTCTCTTCAAATTGCGACGGCGTTGATTGTCCGCCGGCTGCTTGTGCGTGCTCGCAACCCATGTATGACTCCTTTGTATATGTTGGGGCCGGAGCCCCGCGGTGTGACACGAGCGTCATTGTACCCTCGTTTGCGAGCGGGAGTCATTTGCGATGCATTTGGGCCGAGCGTGCTTGCAATACGATGGGTCCAAGCGAATGGGCGGGCTTACTGAACTTTGCTGGCGAACTCGAGGTATTGCATGCGCTGCAGCTTGTCGATCGTCGAGGCGTATGGGCTGTCTTCAGATTCCAAGTCGTAGCGCAGCCCGTCGGCACCAATATAGCCGGCGACATTGATGGTGGGCACATCTGACCTTGTTGCAAGCAGGGCCTTTTGATAGTCAGTGAGCGGGGCGCCGATCTTATTAAGGGTAATAGCTGCAATCTCGTTTGCCCCGACGGTGTCGTAGACGTTGAGCTCGGTATTGCCGGCGATTTCATAGTTGGCCCAGACGAAATAGGTCGACTGATAGATACGGAAAGCGTGGCTTGCCGTATCTTCCTGAGGGTACAGCTCGTCGTTGAGAGTCGTTGCGGCGCTCGGCTGATGGTCGCCAAAAAAGACAAGAACAACCGGTCTGCCGATATTGCGGAGCTCATTGATAAAGTACTCGAGGTCCCGGTCGGATGCATTGATGCAGGTGAGATAGGTATTGAGCGCGCTATTGGCGCCCTCGCTGGCTCCCTCGACCCAATAGTTTGTCAGCTCTTCGGCGGGAACGGTGCCATAGTCGTAGCCGCCGTGATTTTGCATCGTGACGTCAAAGATGAACTGCGGGGCTTCGTCGGTTCTGAGCAGGTCGAGTATCTTGTCGTAGGTGGCGTAGTCGCATACGCCGGCATGGTAATAGGGCGCACCTTCGAAATCGCCGATTGAAAGAAAGTCTCCAAAACCCAGCTGCTGATAGATTTTATCTCGATGGTAGTTGACGGGGTTTTGCGGGTGCATAGCAGTAGTAGTATACCCAAGCTCTTTAAGGTCCTTTGCCAGGCTGTTGACACTATTCATCTGATACAGCTGATAGGGGATTTTGCCTAATCCGACAAAGGCCGTTGTCGCTCCGGTCAAAAATTCGAATTCGGAGTTCGCCGTTCCGCCACCGGTGACCGAAGCGAGCATGGTGCCGCGAACAAGTGTGTCGGGAAGCGAGTTGTAGAATGCGGGACCGGTGTACCCGGCCGCCTGGAGCTGCTCAAAGCACGAAAGGTCGCTAAAACTCTCGTTCATGACGGCAACAATCGTCGGCTTGATTTCATTGAACTGGGCAACGGCCGCCGCGCGCTGCTCGCTCGAGCCATACGTGCTGTCGTAGGCGGCGGCGAGCTCCTGTTCGATGCTCTGCGCCTCATCGGGCGTATAGTCTTCGGGCTTTTCAATGGGCAACTCGTTGACCATTTCGGTGAACGAAGTGATAAAACCCTGAGACGCATACGTGGTGATGGGCTGCCAACGGTCAAATCCAAAATCCAGCGACTGCTCCAAGTCGATGTTGGAAAAGCCCAAGAGCCCCACAACGGTCACTAGCAGAAAAGCGCAGAGGTTAGCGGCGATTGCGGGGAAGACATGGGCGGGCGTACGGAGCTTTCGCGGTCGGATAAGCGAAAGAAGCCCCAGGGAAATCTCCAGCAGGGCGAGTGAGGTTACGATTCCTGCAGTGAAGGTGAACTCATATCCCTCACTTACTTCCATTGCGGTGCCCAATGCCAAAATGTCGCTCGGCAGGATGGCCTCGCCTTTAAACGTTATGACGAAGTGCTCGGCAATGCCAAGGGTGCAACAGACGACGGGCACGAGGGCCATGACGCCTCCATGACGCTGTCCCAGCAAATAAAGGGAGAGCAGAACCGTCGCGAGCAGCCCAACGGAAAACCCGAATGAGTTGGCGGGAATGCGATAGAACGTTTCGTTGCAGGCAATTTCGAGTGAAACGAACGAGAGCGCTGAAACAGCGGCGACGACAAGGATGTCGCGGCAAATACAGGCAACCGTTCCCGTCGCAAGATCGGTTTGGTCGATAAGTCCCGAAACCAAGGGCTCGACAAGAAGTATGACGGCGGCAGCACCGAGCGCCGAATAAGAAAGGACCCATAGGGAACAGTCCTCATTTACGAGCAATTGATTCGTAATCCATGCAGCTACCATGCCGAGCGGGATGAGGAGCATCGCGCACCAAAAGACGCGGGCAATGGGCGGTTTTTCGTTGTGTCTGATTGAAAAATACACGCGCACGACGACGGCGGCCACGATAAGGACGGCGATGAATATGGGCAGATTGGCCATGCCACTCGAAGTGATTTCAAGGGGGATATCTTCGGTCATGGACGTTCCTCTGTTACAGCAAATTAAGTTCAGTTTTAGATTACTCTAACCTTTCCACGGCATTTCGAGAAACAAAGCACCCGACACGCAAAGCAAAAGGTCTGCGAATCTTGTATTACGAACATCTGTGCGCGTTGAGTGCGTTAAACTCATCGACAGTGTGATTTGAGGTTATAGGAGGCAAGGAGCTTCCATGTCTGATTCTTCTATCGTTATCCGTGGTGCGCGCGAACACAACCTGGGCAATATCGATGTTTCCATCCCGCGCGACGAGCTCGTGGTCATTACCGGTCTTTCGGGCTCGGGCAAGAGCTCGCTGGCGTTTGACACGATCTATGCCGAGGGTCAGCGTCGCTACGTGGAAAGCCTGTCGAGTTATGCGCGCCAGTTTTTAGGCCAGATGGACAAGCCCGATCTAGACTCGATCGACGGCCTTTCGCCAGCCGTCTCGATCGATCAGAAGACGACGTCCAAGAATCCGCGCTCGACGGTGGGTACTGTAACTGAGATTTATGACTACCTTCGCTTGCTTTTTGCACGCGTGGGCACGCCACACTGCCCCGAGTGCGGTCGCGTTATCGAACGCCAGACCACCGACCAGGTCGCCGATAAGGTCCTGGCAGCGGGAGAGGGTCGTCGTGCGTTTGTGCTGGCACCGGTGGTGCGCGGGCGCAAAGGCGAGTACGCAAAATTGTTCGAGGATCTTCGGGCTGAGGGCTTTAGCCGCGTGCGTGTCGACGGCGAAGTACGCTCGCTCGACGACCCCATCGATCTGGACAAAAAGTTCAAGCACGATATCGAGGTCGTAGTCGACCGCATCGTGATTCGGGAAAACTCTCTGGGCCGTATCGCCGAGTCGGTTGAACAGGCGACTGCCTTGGCACACGGCAATGTGAACGTGTACATGCTGCCCGATCGCGATGCTCCCGAGGGAACCGAGGGCGAGCTGCTGGAGTATTCGTTGGCTCTGGCGTGCCCGGAGCACGGGCACTCCATCGACGACCTACAACCCCGCGACTTTTCGTTCAACGCGCCCTATGGTGCGTGTCCCGAGTGCGATGGTCTGGGCTTTAAGAAAACGGTCGATGCCGAGGCGCTGATTGATGACCCGTCGAAGTCGATTGCCGATGGGGTCTTTGGAAGCCTGTTCGGCAATTCGAACTACTACCCCCAGATCTTCGCCGCGGTCTGTAAGCACTTTAAGGTGAGCGCGGATACACCGTGGGAAGACCTACCTCCGCGAGTGCGCCGTGCATTTTTGGATGGCATGGGCGACAAGAAGATTTCGGTGGACTATCAAAAGCTCGACGGTCGTCGCAGCCAGTGGGACACCAAGTTTTCGGGCGTGCGCAATATCCTGTACGAGCGCTATACCGAGACGACCAACGAGAACACTAAGGCGCGCCTGGAGAAGTACATTCGCGAGGAGCCGTGTTCGAGCTGCCATGGTGCTCGCCTGCGCCCCGAGATGCTCGCCGTCACCGTGGGCGGCAAGTCCATTTATGAGGTTTGTTGCCTGTCGTGCCGCGAGTCGCTCGAGTTTTTTGAGGACCTTGAGCTCACCGAGCGTCAACAATTCATCGGCGGTCGTATCGTCAAGGAAATCCTGGAACGCTTGCGTTTTCTGGTTGATGTCGGCCTTGATTATCTGACGCTCGATCGTGCTTCGGCGACGCTTTCCGGCGGTGAGGCGCAGCGCATTCGCCTGGCTACGCAGATCGGTGCGGGCCTCATGGGCGTTCTCTATATTCTGGACGAGCCTTCGATTGGTCTTCACCAGCGCGACAACGAGCGGCTGATTAAGACACTCGAGCGCCTGCGCGATATCGGCAACACCGTTATCGTCGTTGAACACGATGAGGACACGATTCGCGCTGCCGACTATGTGATCGATATGGGGCCAGGCGCGGGCGTCAACGGCGGGCACGTGGTCGCCGCGGGAACGCCTGCCGATATCATGGCGTGCCCCGATTCCATGACGGGTGCTTATTTGACCGGCAAGCGGATGATCCGCGTGCCAGACGAGCGCCGCAAGCCCGGCCGCGGCTGCCTTAAGATCACGGGCGCCCGCGCCAACAACCTCAAAAACGTTACCGCCAAGATTGAGTTCGGTACGCTCACAGTCGTTACCGGTGTTTCGGGATCGGGCAAGAGCTCCCTGGTCACCGATACGATTGCGCCCGCGCTTACGAATGCCATCCACCGTTCGACGCGTCCCGTGGGTCCGTACAAGAAGATTGAGGGCATCGAGTGCATCGATAAGGTGATCGACATTGACCAGTCGCCGATCGGTCGCACGCCGCGTTCGAACCCTGCGACCTATATTGGCCTGTGGGATGATCTGCGCGCGCTGTTTGCGAGCACGCCGGAGTCGAAGGCGCGTGGCTACTCGCCGGGACGCTTCTCCTTTAATGTGAGCGGCGGACGCTGCGAGGCGTGCAAGGGCGACGGCCAGATCAAGATTGAGATGCACTTTCTTCCCGATATTTATGTTCCCTGCGAGGCTTGTGGCGGCAAGCGCTATAACCGCGAGACGCTCGAGGTTACCTATCGTGGCAAGACTATCTCGGACGTACTTGACATGAGCGTGGCCGAGGCACTGGCTTTCTTTGGGAATATTCCGCAGATCAAGCGAAAGCTTCAAACCCTGTATGACGTCGGCCTAGGTTATGTGAGCTTGGGCCAGCCCGCCACGACGCTCTCGGGTGGTGAGGCGCAGCGCGTAAAGCTCGCCAAGGAGCTTCATCGCCGTCAGACGGGTAAGACGTTCTATATTTTGGACGAGCCTACGACCGGTCTTCATTTTGAGGACGTTCGCCAGTTACTTGATGTGTTGCAGCGTCTAGTCGATGCGGGCAATACGGTGTTGGTGATCGAGCACAACCTCGATGTCATCAAGGTCGCCGACCGTCTGATCGATATGGGTCCCGAGGGTGGCAACGGTGGCGGAACTGTCGTGGTCTCGGGTACGCCAGAGCAGGTTGCGGCATGCCCGCAGAGCTATACCGGCAAGTTCTTGGCGCCGTTGCTCAAACGCGATAAGGAGCGTCAAGCGCAACTCGATGCCTAATACATAGGTGTTTTTGAAACATGAGCGCCGCCGATTCCTTGCGATTCGGTGGCGCTCTCTTTGTCGAGATAGCGTATGCCGCGCAAATGGACATATACTTAAAAATTGCGTTCTTATATGAGGGAAAGGATATGCCATGCCGAAGGCCGTGAAGACGCCAAAGACCAACGCCATGCGTGAGCTGGAAAGCGCCGGCATCCCCTATGTTCTCCATACGTACGAAGACGATGACGACGAATCGTCGGGGCTGGGCGTCGCGATTTCCGAGCAGCTTGGCGAGGAGCCCGGTCAGGGATTTAAGACCCTGGTCTGCACGACGCCGTCCAACGACCATGTCGTGTGCTGCATTCCCGTTGCCGACGAGCTCGACCTCAAGGCCGCCGCGCGCGCCGCAGGCGAAAAGTCGCTGACCATGATGCATGTCAAAGATTTGCTTGCCGCGACGGGGTATGTCCGCGGCGGTTGCAGTCCGGTCGGTATGAAAAAACGCTTCCGGACTCTGATCGATGAGACATGTGTCCTTTGGGATACCATTTTTATCTCGGGAGGCAAGCGCGGCTACCAGCTTGAGGTTGCACCCGACGACTTAGTTGCATTTTGCGGGGCCACGGTCGCCCCGATCACGAGAGAGGACTGAGCGATGCCGCAGGAAGAATCAAAACGCGGGGCTCATTTTGCAAAGGGGCCGACCCTCTCAGCATCTTCGCCTGAGTTGGCTTCGGTCGAACAAGAGATTCGTAAAGCCTGGTCGGCTGCCACCGACCCGGGTGAGACAGCGGTGTATTTGCGTGCCGCCGGTGCCGGTTCGGTGCCTTCTCGTTCGCCTCTTTCCTCGACTCGACCCGACGAGACGGCAGTGTTTTTGGCCGCTGCTCGTGCAGGCGTGGATCGGGCGTCCAGCACTTTGGATACGCCTCATGCCCCGAGTCCCGATGAGACTGCGGTGTTTTTGATGGCCGCACAAGGGAAAAGTTCGCATCAGGGCGCGGCCGCCGTTAGCCCTGCAACGCAGGATGCTCCCGATGACGGCGAACCGTTGCTTTCTGATGATGAATGGTCACCGCTCGGTTCAGTGGATCTCGTCGAAGGCGTGACGGTCGACGACGATGACGATTGGGATCCCTTGTCGTTTTCTGGTCGAGGTGCTGTCGCGCAGGAAGTCGATACGGTGTTTGGGGATCATGCCGCGTCTGGCGACAATGTGATCTTAGTCGATGATCCCTTTGTGGCGGATGCCCCTCTTTCCTCTGAGGATGAGATTGAGTCGCAGCCCGAGTCACACGTGGAATCTCAGGACGACGTAGACGATATGGGCTCGTCCGACTATTCCACGGTGGGTCGATCTGCTGGCCTTATGACCGTGCTGACCATTGTGTCGCGTGTCACCGGTTTTATCCGCACTTGGGCTATGGCTGCCGCTATCGGCATGTCGCTGCTCTCGTCTTCCTATCAGGTTGCCAACAACCTGCCCAACATGCTCTACGAGCTTGTGATGGGCGGTATGTTGGTTACCGCCTTTTTGCCGGTGTACATGGGCGTTCGCCGCGAGCAGGGGCGCGAAGCCTCAAATGAATATGTGGGCAACCTGCTTGGCATCCTGCTCTTGCTGCTGGGCGGCATTTCGGTCTTGGGCACCGTGTTCGCTCCGGGCTTTATTTGGACGCAGTCTTTCCTTTCGGGCGACGGCGGGAGCATGGATACCGCCGCATTCATGTTCCGTTTCTTTGCCATCCAGATATTGTTTTATGGTCTGGGCTCAGTGTTCTCGGGCGTTCTCAACGCACATCGCGATTACTTTTGGTCGACGTTTGCCCCCGTTTTGAATAACGTGATCGTCATCGCCAGCTTTATGGGGTTCGATCCCGTCTCCGCGCAGTTCGGCGAGCATGCTGGCGTTATCTTGATTTCGCTGGGAACGACCCTTGGCGTCTTTGTTCAGATGGCGTGCCAGATTCCCGCGCTGGGCAAGCACGGCGTGCATCCCCATATCCATATCGACTATAAGCACCCCGCACTGCGCCAGACGATTACGCTGGGCATTCCGACGCTGCTCGCCACGGTGTGCATGTTTGTCTCGACCTCCATCACTAATGCCGCCGCACTGGTGGTGCAGCCCGAGACCGGACCTTCCGTCATTGCGTATGCTCGCCTGTGGTATACGCTACCTTATGCGCTGATCGCCGCCTCGCTTTCGACGGCACTCTATACCGAGCTATCGCATGATGCCCAGGAACAGGACTACGATAGCGTTCGCACTGGCATCTCGAGTGGCGTTGCCCAGATGCTCTTCTTCCTGATTCCGTTCGCGTTGTATCTGATTGTCTTCGCCCGCCCGCTCAATATGATTTACTGCGCCGGCAAGTTCGATGAGTCCGGCGTGGCGTTGGTGTCGGAGTTCCTTATTTACCTGGCGCTTTCGCTGCCGCTCTACGGCGTGGTCGTGCTCATGCAGAAGAGCTTCTCGGCCTTGCTCGATATGAAGCCCTACGGTCGTTATTGCCTTTACTCTGCCATCGGACAGGCCGGTTCGGTGCTGTTGTTTGGTGTGGTGCTGGGCTACGGCATGCCTGCGATTGCGCTTTCGTATGTTGTCGACTATGTGATTTTGGTCGGCTGTTCGCTGTGGTGGCTGCGTCGTCGTCTGCAGGGTCTTCAGATTAAATCTATTCTGCACGGCTGCTTCTTTGGTCTTTTGCTCGGCGGCCTGGGTGCCGCAGTGGGTGCCGGCGTTTTGTGGGCGCTCGAGAACTATGTCGGTGCGCTCGGCGGGTCAATTCTGATTACGTTGGGTTACGTATGCATCGCGGGCATGGCTTCGCTTGCCGTGACCTTTGGGCTCGCTATTGTCTTTAAGATGCCCGAGGTCTCTGCATTGCTTCGCCGCAAGTAGGTGCGTGTGGCCGGCCACGACAACATACCAACACTCGCCGAGCAGGTTTCGCGCGTTCCCACGCAGCCCGGATGTTACCTTTGGAAAGATGCCAAGGGCGATGTCATCTACGTTGGCAAGGCGAAAAACTTGCGTTCCCGTATGCGCCAGTACGTGACGCTGCAGGATGAGCGCCAAAAAATACCGCTCATGATGCAATTGGTTGCGAGCTTTGACTACATCGTCGTCGAAACCGAGCATGAGGCGCTTGTGCTCGAGCGTAACCTGATCGGCCAGTACCATCCGTACTTTAATGTGGACCTTAAGGACGACAAGAGCTATCCCTTTATCGCTATCACCAAGAGCGATCTGTTCCCGGCTATTAAATATACGCGTGAGCGCCATAAGCCGGGAACGCGCTATTTTGGTCCCTATACTGACAGCCGTGCGGCGCGTGAGACCATTGATACGCTGCGCAAGGTGATCCCGATCTGCTCGGCTTCTTGTGCGGAGTGGCGTCGATGCCGCCGTATTGTCGAGTCCCACAAGGGCGAAGAAGATATCGTCAATATGATTTGCGCGCAAAACGGGCGGCCTTGCTTTGACTATCATGTCGGCCGTGGGCCGGGGGCGTGTGTTGGTGCGATTTCTCCCGCCGACTATGCCAAGAACGTTAAGCGCGTCGAGCGCTTTTTGTCTGGCCATCGCAAGGATGTCGTCGACGAGCTCACGGCCGAGATGGCAGAGGCTGCCGAGGCGCTCGATTTTGAGCGTGCGGCACGCGTCAAGCGTCGCCTAGATGTCATCAGGGGCCTGGATGATCGTCAGCAGGTCGTATTTCCGTCCAGTGTCGATATCGATGTCATTGGTTTTTATCGCGAGGAGACCATCTCGGCTGCCTGCGTCTTTGTCGTGCGCGAGGGTCGAACGGTTCGAACCTGTGAGTTTATCCTCGATAAGGGCCTTGATGTCGACGAGGAAGAACTCCAGTCGGGTTTTCTTAAGCGCTATTACGACGAGACGGCTGATATTCCAGCTGAGATCAACCTTTCTATTGAGCTTGAGGACGCAGAGGCGCTGGGGGAGTGGCTTGCGGCCAAGCGTGAGCGCTCCTGCCATCTCCATAGACCTCAGCGCGGCGAAAAGCATCGATTACTCGATATGGCATCCAAAAATGCCCGTCATGCCCTTATGCGCTACATGATGCGCACGGGTTATGCCGACGATCGCACCAATCAGGCACTTTTGGAGCTCGAGAGTGCCCTGGCACTGCCCGAGCCTCCGATGCGTATCGAGTGCTTCGATATTTCCACGCTGCATGGCACCTTCACGGTTGCGTCGATGGTGGTGTTTACCAACGGTCGTGCCGACAAGAGCCAGTACCGACGCTTTAAAATCCAGACCGAACTGGACGAGGCGAACGACTTCGTGTCGATGTCCGAGGTCCTTGGTCGGCGCTACGCTCCCGAGCGCATGGCCGACGAGCGTTTTGGCTCGCGCCCCGATTTGCTTGTTGTCGACGGCGGCAAGCCGCAATTGACGGCGGCCATCAAACAACTTGAGGCCCTTGGACTCGATATACCAGTTTGCGGCTTGGCGAAGGCCGATGAGGAGGTTTTTGTGCCTTGGGACGAGACGCCTGTCGTGCTGCCGACAGGGTCCGCTTCGCTCTACCTGATCAAACAGGTGCGAGACGAATCGCACCGTTTTGCCATTACATTCCATCGCGAGCTGCGCGATAAGGCAATGACGGTCTCGGTGCTCGACGATGTTCCAGGCGTGGGACCCACCAGAAAACGTGCTATTATGCGCCATTTTGGCTCGATGAAACGGTTGCGCGCGGCGAGCGAGAAAGAGATTGCAGAAGTTCGAGGCGTTCCTGCCGATGTCGCAAGATCGGTCCATGAGGCTCTTGCTGCCTGGAATGAAGAGCGAGACAAGGCCACCACAAGCCGATCCGAAAACCAAACACACCCTAAACAACTGATATAAAAGCGTTGTTATCCTGCAGATTGACGATGACTGATGTCTCACCTCGTCGATGCATACTGTCTGCCATTGTGTTTGTCAACGATTTCGGTGAACGGTAGCAAATACCGTTCAAGCGGATGTGCGTATCGGTCGCCGAGCGCAGCGCCCAAGTTGGGTTTGTTGGCGGGTAAGGTATATCGTCCGCAAGTTGCGCGTGGGCCGTTGTCGTCGGCACCGCCATCACGCACCTCACGAGTATTACGAGTTGGTTCAAAGCCGCGCTTGAGGCGTAAGACGGACCTCGTATCCGCTTGGGGCGGTATACTCAATAAAGGCAATTGATCGCGCGGGATCCGCTGGCCGGGTCCCGCGTTTATTTTAGGAGGCACACATGCAAAAGGGAGATGCCATGGATGCGGCGGAGCGCTCGGAGCGTATCCCCGATATCGTTATCATCACCGGAATGTCCGGATCGGGCCGAACGCAAGCCATGCATGTGTTTGAGGACATGGGCTATTTTTGTATCGACAATCTGCCCCCGCGCCTGATTGCCCAGCTCGCAGAGCTCGTTGGCATCAATACGGGCGTTGGCAGACACCTTGCCGTTACTTGCGACCTTCGTAGCCAGGGCTTGTTCGATGAACTGCTCGATGCTGTTGCCGCACTGGAAGAGCGCGAGATGAGCTGCGACATCGTGTTTCTCGAGGCGTCTGACGAGGTGCTGATTCGCCGGTATAGCGAAAACCGTCGCCGCCATCCCATTGCAAAGCCGGGGGAGACCACGGCCGACGCTATTCAGCGTGAACGTCTGCAGCTGAAGGGCGTTCGCGATCGAGCGGATATGATTATCGACACGAGCCGCTTGCGCACTTCTGCCTTACGTAACAAGCTTCGCATGGCTTTTTCCGAGCTGTCCGACCAGCAGCTTATGGATGTCCACGTGTTCTCGTTTGGCTTTAAGCATGGCATGCCCGTTGAGGCGGATATCATGATCGATGTTCGCTTCTTGCCCAATCCTTTCTACGATCCCGAGATGCGTACCATGACCGGTCTCGATAAGAAGGTCTCCGATTTTGTCTTGGACCACCCCAAGACTCAGGAGTTCTGGAAGGCCTGGACCCAGCTGCTCGATACGGTCATGCCGGGTTATATCGCAGAGGGCAAGCCGCAGCTTTCCATTGCCATCGGTTGCACGGGCGGTCAACACCGCAGCGTTGCCATCGCCGAGGCCACGGCCCGCTATCTGGAGGGTGCTCAGTATCATGTGAGCATCTCCCACCGCGACTTGTCGCGTGCCAACACAAAGGCATAGGTTTACATGTCGTTTACCGCTGAGGTGCGTGACGAGCTTGCGCGCTGCGAACCGGAATGCGAATACTGCGATTTGTCGACGCTTGCTGCGCTAACGCGTGTGAGCGGCACGCTTTCGTTGGCGGGCTCGGGACGGTACCGCTTGACGGTCGCGACCGAGACGGGTGCTGTGGCGCGTACGATGATTGCGCTGACGCATCGCATCCTTAAGCTCAAGACCGAATTCACCGTTCGTAAATCGGTCTTGCATAAGGTCCGTAACTATCTCATTACCCTGCCCGATCAACCCGACCTGGACAAGGCTCTGGTGCTGCTGGGCATTCTAGACCGCAGGGGAGGGCTCGTCGCCGGTGTTCCCCGACACATCGTTGCCCGTCCCTGCTGCAGGCTTGCCTACATCCGCGGCGCGCTCATCGCGGGCGGCTTCGTGGCCGATCCACGCGGCGATTTTCATTTGGAGATCGCCGTGCAGGGCGAGCAATATGCTAAGGGGCTTTGCGACCTGTTGGGGCAGATTGGGGTCCATGCTCGTGTTAATGCACGGCGGGGGTCATATGCCGTGTACATTAAGAGCGCCGAGGAAATCGAGCATTTGTTAAAGCTGATTGGTGCCAAGCGCAGCGTTGCCGAGATTGAGGAGGCGCGCGCGGTCAAGTTGGTTAAGAACGATGTGAACCGTCGCGTGAACGCCGAGCTCGCCAACCAGACCAGAAGCGCCGGTGCTGCCCAACATCAGCTTGCGCTTATCGATGAGCTCGAGCAGTGCGGCCTTCGCGATGCGCTTCCGGATGCCTTGGCGGTCTTTTGCGACCTGCGCGAGCGCTATCCCGATCTGTCGCTGCGTGATTTAGGGGAGATGGCTGACCCTCCCTTGTCGAAGTCGGCCCTCTACCATCGTGTTTTACGTCTTGAAAAGCTCATTGAAGCAAACAAGTAGTTTAAAGTATTGACGTATATACGGATTTAGCTGCTATTTTATTCTTTAAAACGTTTTAACGTAAATTTGATTTTCAATTTCGAGCATTCTCGTGAAATTCAAGTCAAAAAAAAGGTATATTAGGCGAGTGGTTAGTTTGTGGGCCTCAACGGCGGGCGCTGTAGCTTGCGGGGGCCTTACGAAAGGAGACACAATGGCAGTAAAGGTTGCTATTAACGGCTTCGGTCGCATCGGTCGTCTGGCTTTCCGTCAGATGTTCGGTCATGAGGGCTCCGAGATTGTCGCTATCAACGACCTCACCTCTCCCGATATGCTCGCTTACCTGCTGAAGTACGACTCCACGCAGGGCAACTACGCTCGCGATCACGAGGTCGTTGCTGGCGAGGATTCCATCACCGTTGACGGCAAGGAGATCAAGATCTACAAGGAGGCCGACGCCAACAACCTGCCTTGGGGCGACCTCGACGTCGACGTCGTTCTCGAGTGCACCGGCTTCTACACCAGCAAGGCTAAGGCTCAGGCCCACATCAACGCTGGCGCCAAGAAGGTCGTCATCTCCGCTCCGGCCGGCAGCGATCTGCCCACCATCGTGTACAACGTCAACCACGAGACGCTGACCGCTGAGGACAACATCATCTCCGCTGCTTCCTGCACCACCAACTGCCTCGCCCCGATGGCCAAGGGTCTGAACGACTTCGCTCCCATCGTGTCCGGCATCATGACCACCATTCACGCCTGGACCGGCGACCAGATGCCGCTCGACGGCCCGCAGCGCAAGGGCAACAAGCGTCGTAGCCGCGCCTGCGCCGTCAACATCGTCCCCAACACCACCGGTGCTGCCAAGGCTATCGGCCTGGTTCTCCCCGAGCTCAACGGTAAGCTCATCGGTGCCGCCCAGCGCGTCCCGACGCCGACCGGCTCCATCACCAACCTCTACGCTGTTGTTGACAAGAAGGTCACCGTCGACGAGGTCAACGCCGCTATGAAGGCCTACGCTTCCACCATCTCCGAGACCTTCGGTTACAACGAGGACGACATCGTCTCCACCGACATCATCGGCGAGACCCACGGCTCCATCTTCGACGCCACTCAGACCATGTGCTCTGACCTCGGCAACGGCCAGACCCTCGTTCAGGTCACCTCTTGGTACGACAACGAGAACTCCTACACCTCTCAGATGGTCCGCACCATCAAGTACTTCGAGAAGTTCGTTGCTTAATTTAGCTTTTAGCGAATAGCTCGTTGAGCGTCTAAAGAAGGGCGCGGCCTCATAGGGCTTACACCCTAGGGTCGCGCCCTTTTTATAGGAAATCGTCTGCCGTAATGGGAGGCAGACACGTACGAAAGGTAGAAGCAAACATGGCCTTTACCAAGAAGACCGTCCGCGACATCGATGTCGACGGCAAGCGCGTTCTCGTCCGCGTTGACTTCAACGTGCCTATCAAGGATGGCGTCGTTGGCGATACCACCCGCATCAAGGCTGCCCTGCCCACCATCAACTACCTCGTTGAGCACAACGCTCGCGTCATCCTCATGAGCCACCTCGGCCGTCCCGATGGCACCGGCTTCCAGCCCGAGCTCTCCCTTGAGCCTGTCGCCAAGAAGCTCGCTGAGCTCTCTGGTCTCGATGTTGCCTTTGTCGCCGACACCTACGGCGAGAAGGCTGCTGAGGCTGTTGCCGCCGTCGAGCCGGGCAAGGTCCTCGTTCTCGAGAACGTCCGTTTTGACAAGCGCGAGAAGAAGAACGATCCCGAGATCGCCAAGAAGCTCGCTTCCTATGGTGACGTCTTCGTTCTCGATGCTTTCGGTACCGCTCACCGCGCCCAGGGTTCCGTCGTGGGTCCCGCCGCTTACCTGCCTGCCGTCGCCGGCTTCCTGCTCGAGAAGGAGGTCGACACGCTGACCGGCATCTTCGCCGAGCCCGAGCGCCCCTTCGTCGCTATCGTCGGCGGTTCCAAGGTTTCCTCCAAGATCGGCGTTCTCGATCACCTCATCGACTCCGCTGACACCCTGATCATCGGTGGCGGCATGGCCTACACCTTCTTCCTGGCTCAGGGCCTGACCGTCGGTCAGTCCCTCAAGGAAGAGGACTGGGTCGAGCGCGCCGGCGAGATGCTCAAGAAGGCCGAGGAGAAGGGCGTCAAGATCCTGCTCCCCATCGACAACCGCGTTGCTGATCACTTTGGCGAGGATGCTGTCCCCGAGGTTGTCGCTTCCGACGCTATCCCCGACGACCGTGAGGGTATGGACATCGGCCCCAAGACCGAGGAGCTCTACGCCGAGGCTGTCAAGGGTGCCAAGACTGTGTTCTGGAATGGCCCCATGGGCGTCTTCGAGTTCGATAACTTCGCTCACGGCACCCAGGCTATCGCCGAGGCTGTCGCCGAGGCTGATTGCACCTCGATCATCGGTGGTGGCGACTCTGTCGCAGCCGTCAACAAGTTCAACCTGGCCGACAAGATGAGCTGGATCTCTACCGGTGGTGGCGCTTCCATGGAGCTCGTCGAGGGTAAGGCCCTGCCCGGAGTGGAGGCGCTTCTCGATGCCTAATCGCACCCTTCTTATCGCTGGTAACTGGAAGATGAACAACGACGTCGCCGAGGCCGCCAAGCTCGCCGACGAGCTGGCTCAGGCTCTGCCCGAGGTTCCGGCTGGCGTCGAGGTGCTCGTCTGCCCTCCGACCATCGACATCACCACGGTTCATGACCGTATTCAGGCTGCCCCCATCGCCCTCGGTGCACAGAACGTGTACTGGGAGGCCAAGGGTGCCTTCACCGGTGAGTCTTCTTGCGACATGCTCAAGTCCGCTGGCTGCACCTACTGCATCATCGGTCACTCCGAGCGTCGTGATTACTTCCACGAGACCGACGAGGATCAGAACAAGAAGGCCAAGGCCCTCGTTGCCGCCGGTCTTGTTCCTGTCTTCTGCTGCGGCGAGTCCCTTGAGGTCCGCGAGGCCGGCACCTATGTCGAGCACGTCGTGAACCAGGTCAAGGCTGGTCTCGAGGGTCTCGAGATCACTTGCCCCAAGCAGGTCGTCGTCGCCTACGAGCCCATCTGGGCCATCGGCACCGGCAAGACCGCTACCGCCGAGGACGCTCAGGAGGTCTGCGGCGCTATCCGTGAGACCCTCAAGGAGATGTTCGGTGAGGAGCTCGCCGACGGCATCCGCGTTCTCTATGGTGGCTCTGCCAAGCCCGGCAACATCGCCGAGCTCGTCGCCAAGCCCGACGTCGACGGCGCCCTCGTGGGCGGCGCTTCGCTCAAGGCTGCCGACTTCGCCTCTATGGTCGTCAAGGCAGGCGAGTAGGACATATGGCACAGCGTCATCTTCCTGCACTCCTGATCATCATGGATGGTTGCGGCCTGGCTCCGGCCGATGGCGAGAACGCCGTCGCCGCTGCCAAGACGCCCTTCCTCGATAGCCTGTACGAGAAGTACCCCCACACCACGCTCGGCGCTTCGGGCGAGGACGTGGGTCTTCCCGATGGCCAGATGGGCAACTCCGAGGTGGGTCACCTCAACATCGGTGCCGGCCGCATCGTGTTCCAGGAGCTTTCGCGCATCAACAATGCCATCAAGGACGGCTCCATCGCCAAGAACGAGGTCTTCGTCAAGGCTATGGACGACGTCAAGGCTGACGGCAAGACTCTCCACCTCATGGGCCTTATGAGCCCTGGCGGTGTTCATTCTCATATGAGCCACGTCGAGGCTCTGGTCAAGATGGCTGCCGAGCACGGTGTCAAGACCGTTCGCGTCCACGCCTTCATGGATGGTCGCGACGTTGACCCGCAGTCCGGTGCCGGTTACATGAGTGAGTTCTGCGCCTTCCTGGCTAAGATCTCCGAGGAGACCGGTTGCGACGCTCGCGTTGCCACCGTCTCGGGCCGTTATTGGGCCATGGACCGCGACAACCGTTGGGAGCGCATCCAGCGCGCCTACGATGTCATGGTCAACGCATCCGATGCCGATACCGACCCTGTTGCCGGTATCAAGGCCTACTACGAGAAGGATCCGCGCGGCGACGAGTTCGTCGAGCCCTTCGCTGCCCACAACGAGGGCATCCACGAGGGCGACGCGGCCATCTTCTTCAACTTCCGTCCCGACCGCGCTCGTCAGATGACTCGCGTGTTCACGGACAAGGAGTTCGACGGCTTTGAGCGCGAGCAGATCAAGCTTTCGCACTTTGTGACGATGACCGAGTACGACCCGACGTTTGACGTCGAGGTCGCCTTCCCCAAGACGTTCCCCGAGAACGTTCTGGCCGACGTTATCGCCGCCAATGGCCTGAAGCAGCTGCACACCGCCGAGACCGAGAAGTACGCCCACGTGACGTTCTTCCTCAACGGCGGCATCGAGGAGCCCAAGGAGGGCGAGGAGCGCGTGCTCGTCGCTTCTCCCAAGGTCGCTACCTACGACCTGCAACCTGAGATGAGCGCTCCCGAGGTTACCGAGAAGCTTGTCGCCGCCATCAACGAGGATCGCGCTGATTTCTACATCGTGAACTTCGCAAACTGCGACATGGTTGGTCACACCGGTGTCTTCGACGCTGCCGTTAAGGCCGTCGAGGCTGTTGACGATGCCCTGTCCAAGGTTGTCCCGGCGATTCTCGCTAAGGGCGGCTTTGCGCTGATTACCGCCGATCACGGCAACGCCGATCACATGTTTGACGTTGCTTCCGACGGTTCCAAGCATCCGTTCACGGCTCACACCACCAACCGCGTGCCGTTCATCATCGTTGATGAGAAGGCACAGCTCACCGGTATCGAGGACGGCCGTCTTTCCGATATCGCTCCGACCATGCTCACCATGGCTGGTATTGAGCCTTCCGCCGAGATGACGGGTCGCGTACTCGCCACCGAGGCCTAATAGAAAACAAATACCGTTTTCTAGTAAGGGGGTTGTCCACAACCGGACAACCCTCTTTTTTTGCGCTATTTCTACCTCGTCACCAAATGGCTGATGGGGGAGTGCTGGGGGTTGTGGTACAGTACTGGAGTTTGAATTGTTCTATTAAGGAGCTTATCTATGGGTCCGTTTCAGATTCTTCTGTTTGTCGTTTGGGCTGTCTCTGCCGTGGCGCTGACGATTCTCGTCCTGATGCACTCTGGTAAGGGCACCGGCGTTTCGGATATGATCGCTAGCTCGCTGTATAACTCCAGCTCTGCCACGGGCGTCATGGAGCAGAACCTCGATCGCCTGACGGTAATTATGGCCGTCGTTTTTGCCGTGTGTGTCGTCCTGTGCATGTTCTTCTTCCCGCAGGGTATCGTCGGCTACTAAGCACGAGCCACATAAATACTTGAAAAGGGTTCCGCAAGTGCGGGACCCTTTTTGTTTACATATTTGTAACAGAGCCAAAATATCCCCACATACTTCGCCCAACTAAAGAAATTCTCGACCGTTGACCGGAATTAGCCCCAAATCGTGCATAAAATGCGCTACTGTATTGAGAAACGTTGGTTCGTTGTGCATAACCAGCCATAGCAACGGGCGGCGTTTTGATGGTTCGGATCGGATTGTCTCGACATGTGTCCGACTGAACATTTCTTTGTCCTATCTCATAAGGAGGATGGCATGGCTGATTCTATGTTCCACCAGCCCGTTATGGGTCGTCGCGCCTTTGTCGGCGGTACCCTTGCTGCGAGCTCCATGGCTTTTCTTGCCGCATGCGGCAAGAAGGGCGGCGACGCTTCCGGTTCTGAGTCCGGTTCGAAGCTGAACTTCTACATCAACAACCCGGTCTGCATCGACCCCTACAATGTCCAGGAGGACCAGGGCACTCAGGTCGAGTACCAGCTCTTTGATGCTCTGACCTCTTATGACGCCGAGAAGGGCGAGATCGTTCCGCTGGCTTGCGAGTCCTTCGAGGCCAACGACGACGCCACCGAGTTCACCTTCAAGATCAAGAAGGCCAAGTTCCACAACGGTGACGACGTTACCTCCAAGTCCTTCAAGCTCGGTTGGGAGCGTCTGGTCAACACCAAGTCGGCTGTCGCTACCGAGTACGGCCCTTCCGAGGTCTCCTATCACCTTTCCATGGTCGAGGGCTATGACGATCTGCTTGCCGGTAACGCTACCGAGCTCAGCGGTGTTACCTGCCCCGACGATGAGACCCTCGTCGTCAAGCTGGCTTCCGCTTACGCCGACTTCCCCTTCGTCGCCTCTCACCCGGCTCTGGCCCCGGTTCCCGAGTGCGCCGAGTCCGATGTCAAGAGCTTCTACCTCGCCCCGGTCGGTAACGGCCCGTTCATGATGGACGGCAAGTGGGAGGATGGCCAGGAGATCAACGTCAAGAAGTTCGACGATTACTATGGCGACAAGGCCAAGATCGATGGCATCCACTTCCAGGTCATCAAGGACATGGAGACCGCCTACAAGGAGTTCCAGGCCGGTAACCTCGATGTCTGCGACGTTCCCGTCGCTCAGATCGACGCCGCCAAGAAGGATCGCGGCGTGTCCAAGGACGGCTACACCATGGGTGACGGCGAGCGCATGCTGCTCGGCGCCGAGCCTTCCACGTACTATCTGACCTGCAACACCACGGCCGAGCCGTTCAGCAACGCCGACCTGCGCAGGGGTATCTCCCTGGCCATCAACCGTGAGGCCATCTGCAAGACCATCTTCAAGGGTACCCGTACTCCTGCCGACGGCATTGTTCCTCCGGGCATCGATGGCTACAAGGAGGGCGCATGGGAGTTCTGCGCCTACGATGTCGACAAGGCTAACGAGTACCTCGACAAGGTTGCTCCCGCTGGCGCTAACGGGGATCGTGGCATTAGCGTGACCCTGTCCTACAACCAGGACGGCGGTCACAAGGAGATCATGGAGTCCATCATCGGTGACCTCGCCAAGGTTGGCGTTACCGCTGTCTCCGATACCCCTGAGTGGTCTGCCCTGCTCGAGCAGTATCAGAACTTTAACTATCAGTTCGGTCGTCTGGGTTGGATTGCCGACTACCCGATCATGGACAACTTCCTGTATCCGCTGTTCCACTCCGACTCCCTCGGTGGCGACAACCGCTCCGGTTACAACAACCCCGAGTTCGACGCCAAGGTCGACGAGGCTCGTACTATTGTTGACGACGAGGAGCGCGTCGCTAAGATGCAGGAGGCCGACGCAATGGTCGCTGCCGACTGCCCGGTCATCCCGATTATGTTCTACACGCACACCATCGCCGGCTCCGATCGCATTAAGCACCTCTATGTCGATCCGCAGAAGCACGCCGATCTGGGTACCGCTGAGCTCGCCTAAGAGTTTGCAGCTTCCGTGAGGGTCAAGTATTTACGTAGACCTCATGGGAAACATACAGTTCTCCCTAACCTGGGGTAAACTGGCTGATGGTAATTTTGGGATGCCGGTCTGGCGATCGGCATCCCATTTAGGTTAATCCCTAGATAGGGGAGTGGTATGGGTAAGTACATCGTTAAACGTGTGCTTCAGTTCATCCCGGTGTTTTTGGGCGTTACGCTGATTCTGTTCGCCCTCCAGAATATCGTGCCGGGAGATCCGATCAAGCTGATCGGTGGAGACAAGGCTCTGTCCCCCGAGGTGGAGCTTCAGCTTCGCGTTCGCTATCACCTGGTCCAGACGGACGATGACGGCAACGCGATCCTTGACGAGAACGGCGACCCCGTTCAAACGTCGCTCGTGGACCGTTACTTGTATTACATGAACGGCCTGCTTCATGGCGATCTGGGCAATTCGTATCAGCGCAAGCTGCCGGTTACGGAAATCTTTGCCCAGAAGTATCCGTATACGGTCAAACTTGCCGCGTGCGCCATCGTGCTCGAGGCAATTATGGGTATCGGTGCGGGTATCATTTCGGCGGTAAAGCGTTATTCCTTCTGGGATATTTTGGTAACGCTCACCACGTCGATCCTCGTTGCGGTCCCGGCCTTCTGGCTCGGTATGTTGCTGCAGCTGTTCTTTGGCGTCATCCTCAAGGACGCCACGGGCGGTGCAATCTCCATGCCGATCTCGGGTGCCGGCGGTTCCAGCTCTCAGTATCAGGATTGGATGCACTATGTGCTTCCGACCATTACGCTGGCTTCGGTTTCGACCGCTTATGCTGCGCGCATTATGCGCTCGCAGCTGCTTGACGTCATGAACCAGGATTACATCCGTACGGCAAAGGCCAAGGGTCTCTCCAATCGTGCGATCATCGTCAAGCATGCGCTTAAGAATGCACTCATCCCCGTCGTTACCTATATTGGTGTCGACTTTGGCGGCATGCTTTCGGGCGCCATCCTGACCGAGACGGTCTTCAACTGGCCCGGTATCGGCTATGAGGTCTATCGCGCCATTAGCATGCGTGACTGGCCCATCGTTATGGGCGGCGTTACGCTCATCGTTGTCGTCGTCATGGTGATCAACCTGCTCGTCGACATTAGCTATGCATTCCTCGACCCGCGCATCCGCCTTGGCGGTCCGTCGGATAAGGCCTAAGGGAGGTACGTCTCATGCAGGAAACTGATTCTCAGTCTCAGGAGCAGGCTACCGCCACCAAGGTCGCATCTGCTCCCGCCAAGTCCCGCACGCTGTGGGGCGACGCTTTTAAGCGTCTTCGTAAGAACAAGCTCGCCGTTATCGGTGTCTGCTGGATCATCATCGTCGTTGTGGTTGCCCTGACCGCAGATCTGTGGGCTAAGCCCTGGCTCGGTTCGCCGACGGCTTCCGATTCGACCACCATGGCCGAGACATCGCTACTGGCTCCGTGTGCCGAGCACCCGTTTGGCACCGATGCCCTCGGTCGCGACATTCTCGTCCGCGTTATCTACGGTGCACGCGTTTCGCTTTCTGTCGGTATCATGGCCACCGCCATCTCCACATTGATCGGCCTGGTCATGGGCGCCCTGGCCGGTTTCTACGGCGGCATTTGGGATACGATCATCATGCGCTGTGCGGACATCTTCCTGGCGTTCCCGTACGTGCTGTTCGTTGTCGCCATGATCGCCGTTATCGGCCGTGGTCTTCAGAACGTCTTTATCGCCATCGGCATTCTTGGCTGGCCTTCGATTGCGCGCGTCTTCCGCTCTGCAATCTTGACGGTCAAGGAAAACGACTATGTTGATGCAGCGCGCGCGATGGGTGCATCTGATGCTCGTATCGTCGTGCGTCACATCTTCCCGAACTCCGTCGCCTCCATCGTGGTCTACGCGACCATGAACATTGGTGGCGCCATTCTGACCGAGTCCGCTCTGTCCTTCCTCGGCATGGGCGTTATTCCGCCTACGCCTTCGTGGGGCTCCATGATTCAGGACGGTCAGCAGTATCTTCTGACCGCTCCCTGGATGATGATCATGCCCGGTCTGGCAATTCTCTCGACGGTGCTCGCCTTCACCCTGCTGGGTGACGGTCTGCGCGACGCCCTCGACGTCAAGATGAAGGACGCATAAGGATGAAGAAGAACAAGAACTATGTGGACCTGAAGGATCAGCCGGTTCCTGAGGGCCAGCATCTGCTCGAGGTCGATGACCTTAAGATGTATTTCCACACCGAGGATGGCGTTGTTCGCGCTGTCGACGGTGTCTCCTACACGCTCGATCGCGGCGAAACCCTGGGCGTCGTCGGTGAGTCCGGCTCCGGTAAGTCCGTGACCGCCATGACCATCATGGGCCTCATCTCGATGCCTCCGGGAAAGATCGAGGGCGGTGACGTTCGCTATCGCGGCCGCTCCATCCTCGAAATGACCGAGGAAGAGATGCAGCACATTCGCGGCAACGATATCGCGATGATCTTCCAGGATCCTATGACCTCCTTGAACCCGGTCTATAAGATCGGCAGGCAGGTGGGCGAGGGTCTTCGTCTGCACCGTGGCTACTCCAAGCAGGAGGCGCTCAAGCGTGCCACCGAGCTTTTGGACCTCGTGGGTATCCCCGAGCCCGAGAAGCGCGTCAATGAGTATCCGCACCAGTTCTCTGGCGGTATGCGTCAGCGAGTCATGATTGCCATGGCCCTTGCCTGCGATCCCGATATTCTGATTGCCGACGAGCCCACGACTGCCCTGGACGTTACCATCCAGGCTCAGATTATCGAGCTCATGCAGGAGATGCAGGAGAAGAACGGCAACGCCATCATCATGATTACCCATGACCTGGGTGTTGTCGCCGATATGGCCGATAAGATCATGGTTATGTACGCCGGCCGCCCCGTTGAGTTCGGTACTGCTGAGGAAATCTTCTACGAGAGCCGCCACCCCTACACCTGGGGTCTTATCCGCTCCATCCCGGAGCAGGCAATCGAAGAGAAGAAGCCGCTGACGCCGATTCACGGCAACCCGCCTTCGCTCATGAACCTGCCTGAGGGCTGCGTCTTCTCTCCTCGTTGCCCCTACGCGACGGACAAGTGCCGCAAGCAGCGCCCTGAGCGCGTTGTCACCGAGTCCGGTCACTATTCTGCGTGCCACTATTCCGGTGACCCCGAGTTCCTCAAGAACGCTCCTGAGACGTCCCGTACGCGCAAGGATTCCAAGAAGGGAGGCGAGGCGTAAATGGCAGACAATAACGAGCGCACTCCACTGCTGAAGGTCGAGCACCTCTCCAAGGAGTTTCCCGCAGAGTCCGGCATGTTCGCCAAGCGTTTTTCCAAGCGCGTCGTCTCTGCTGTAAACGACATCTCTTTTGAGATTTATCCTGGCGAGACCTTTGGTCTGGTTGGCGAGTCTGGTTGCGGTAAATCCACCACGGGCCGCACTATCATGCGTCTGACCAAGCCGACCGCCGGCAAGGTGTTCTTCCAGGGCAAAGATGTTGCCGAGATGAGCAAGCATGAGATCAAGGACATGCGTCGTGAGATGCAGTTTATCTTCCAGGATCCTTATGCTTCGCTCAACCCTCGTATGACCATCGGTGAGATTGTCTCCGAGCCCATGACCATTCATGGTGTGGGTACCAAGGGGGAGCGCATTGAGCGCGTCCGTGAGCTTCTCGACGTCGTTGGACTGAACCCCGAGCATATCAACCGCTATCCGCATGAGTTCTCGGGCGGCCAGCGTCAGCGTGTCGGTATTGCCCGCGCTTTTGCGCTGAAGCCCAAGCTGATTATCTGTGACGAGCCGGTATCCGCTCTGGATGTGTCCATTCAGGCCCAGGTTCTGAACCTGCTCAAGGAACTGCAGGACAAGTTCGGTACCGCGTATCTGTTTATCGCACACGACCTGTCCGTCGTACAGCACATCTCCGATCGCGTTGCCGTTATGTATCTGGGTAAGATGGTCGAGGTTTCGGACTGGAAGACGCTCTATAGCGAGCCTCACCATCCGTACACGCAGTCGCTGCTGTCTGCCGTGCCGGTTCCCGATCCTGATATCCAGAAGACCCGCAAGCGCATCATCCTCGCTGGCGATCCGCCGTCGCCGCTGGATCCGCCGACCGGCTGCCGTTTCCATACGCGTTGCCCGATCGCGCAGGGTATCTGCTCCGAGAAGCTCCCCGAGTTTAAGGAAGTTGCACCGGGTCACTGCTGCGCCTGTCACTTCGCGGAGCCGTTCCCGATCAAGGAATCGCACATCGACCTGTAGTTGTTTGTTCTCGTCCGGGCCCGCCCTGTTGTTACTTTTCAGAACGTCCTCGGACATGCAAGAAACCCCCGCTGCGCACTTCGTGCGGCGGGGGTTTCTTGCGTCCTGCGGAGTGTTCTGAAAAGTAACACCAGGGCGGGCCCTACGTTAACTCGGCAAGGGGAGTGCGATTCCCTGATCGCTCGCTTAATCTGATAGGGAATTGTGTGAGGCCGGAGCCTTGGCTCCGGCCTCCCCATATAAGGGCTCGGCAAAGCAGAGCCACTAAATTTGCATCAGCCCTCAAAACATGTTTGAGAACGGTGCCTGGAGTACGTGCCCCTAGGGCAGGAATGAGGTTGCTTTCCAACGCATTCCGCAGGGGGCGGCATTATTTTGTAGCGCGAAGCGCGGATCAAAATAATGCCGCATGCCCGAGGACGCGTTGGAAAGCAACCTCATTCCTGCCCGAACAGGTCAGTCTACCTGCGCATTTACAAATTCGTAAACTTTTTTCAAAAAAGTGCTTGCGCAGTTCTCGAAACATAGGTTATTATCTTCCTCGTTGAACGCGCGGGTTCAACAAAGCGAACCGCGAATCAACAACATAGCATGTCGGAGTGGCGGAATTGGCAGACGCGCTAGCTTGAGGTGCTAGTGACCGCTTTTTGGTCATGCGGGTTCAAGTCCCGCCTCCGACACCATCGCATTTGAGAAGCCTCTTCGGAGGCTTTTTTGTTACCGATAGACGGTGAGGTTCACGATGGAAACGCTTGAGCGCAATGAGTGGGCGGACGTTGCCCAATTGGTCGAGATCACGAGCGATGCTGTCATTATCTGCGAGCTCGACGGAACCATTTTGCATGTAAATAATCGCTTGCTCGACTTGATGTGCGAGGAGCGTTCCGATGTGATCAACGGGGACGTTAAAGACCTCTTGTACTCGTCGGCTTTTGAACGCGCGACAGAGCATCGGCTTCCTTTTGAGACCAATGGAACAAAGAGCGAGTTGATGCTCAAGTTAAGTGACGGATCGTTTATTCCCGTCCTGGTTTGTGCCGGCTCGGTTACGCCGCCTCGAATCTTTGGCCGCCGTGCGCCGCGCGTTCTGGTGGCACTCCATAGCATCGAAGAACAGTATTCGCACGACCGTCAGCTCAAGCGTGCGCTTTCGGAGCTTAGAGTGGCGAATAAGCGTCTCTCGGGTACATTGTCGGTCATTATGAGCACGGTGGGCTCCGATGAGCTGCCCAGTTTGTTAGATATCGTTTTGAACCAGCTTGTAGGAACGCTCGATGCTTCGGGTGCCGCTATCTATTTTTCTGAGAGCGGCGGTTTTAAGCTTCGCGGTGTCTCCAAGGAGCTGCACGACAGCTACCTGCCCGAGTTTTTGCCGTATGGCGCTGGCATTCCGACGTATGTTCTTCGCGAGTCGCGTGCCTGTCGCTTGTCGATTCAACAGGACCTTGAGGGTGATAGGGCTGCCTCCGGTATGTTCATGGACCTGGACAATCGTTCTAAGCACCTGTTGCGCGTGCAGGATATGCCTCCGTACCGCAGCGAGATCTGTCTTCCCGTTTTTTACGGTACGCAGATCCTTGGCGTGCTGGAAGTTGGTTGGAAGCGCCCTCAGGCACCGCTCGCCTATGACGTTAATGTACTCGAGGTCATTTGCGATTA
Source organism: uncultured Collinsella sp. (assembly GCA_959023295.1). Lineage (GTDB taxonomy): Bacteria > Actinomycetota > Coriobacteriia > Coriobacteriales > Coriobacteriaceae > Collinsella. Next base: position 33,244 of record CAUFBM010000009.1, read on the forward strand.
CCTGTCTATCCAGCTGGTCGGCATGGCATCGAGCCTTCGCTCTCGTCGCACGGCCGAGCTTGGCCGCTCGCTCAATGTCTTACGTGATGAGTTGTTTACCTTTCTAGACGATTCCGCCGCGGCTACCCAGGCTATATCGTCCGAGATTTGCAATATGCTCAACTGTCATTTTTGCCCTGTTGAGTATGACGCCAGTCTGGGCTCCTATGTCATAGATTTTGAAGGCGGCAGTCGCGTTGCTTTGCCGGACGATCCCGAGAAACTTTTCTTTTCCACGACGGCGCCAGCGGCACGTTTGGGGGTTGGCTCTGATGGCTTTGAGGCGTCTGTTTTGGGCGGCACGAGTGCCGAGGATCTTAAACACGTCCGTATAACTCGCGTTGACGAATCGATGCCTATGGGAGGCTGGCTTAGGGCGCATGGTCTGCCTTGCCAGGGTCTCTACGTCGACACCGGCATCGAGGCGGGGCGCCCGCGCTCTGAGGGTGATGGCAAACACAGCAACGACGCGATCGTTCCTGCTTCTGTTGCGAAAGGCCCGACGACGCGCGCGCTTCTGCTTCGTGACGGTAGTCAAGAGCCGATTGATGACCTTGAATATGACTACTTGGTGCACTTGGCGCATGACTTTGAACTGATCTACGAGGGCGAATCTCAAAAGCGCGAGGAGCGCCATATCGCTCAGACCCTCCAGATTGGCATGAGAAATTCGCTTGGTGACGTTCCGGGTATCGCGACCGATTCGGTATACCTTTCGGCAACGAATTCGGCGTTGGTTGGCGGCGACTTCTATACTCTTGTCCGTCTTCCCGACGATTGCGCCGTTATGATTTTGGGCGATGTATCCGGCAAAGGAATCGAGGCGGCGTCGATGTCAGCGCTCGTCAAGACGGCGCTGACGGCCTATGCCTGGGAGGGTGCTGGGCCCGCCCGTATGGCCCGCTCGCTCAATAGCATGCTCATGGGCTTTTCGAGGGTCGAGACGTTCGTGACGGCGTTTATCGCCAAGATTGATCTTAAAGCGGGTCGCGCTACCTACTGCTCTGCGGGACATCCTCCCACTATGGTCATTAGACCGTCGTCGACGCCGCTTGGCGGCGGAGAAACCCGAGGGGGAGAAGTGGAGCTCCTTGGGTGCCAATCGGGCGTGATCGGTGCCTTTGAGAGCATGGTGTACGAGACAGGCGTGTTTACGTTCGCTCCTGGTGACATGCTATTCATGTATACCGACGGAGCAATCGAAGCACGTGATCGCTCGGGTGCTTTCTTTGGCGAGCAGCGCCTTCGTGACCTTTTGCTCTCTGTCTCGGGTGAGGGTGTATCGGGAATCTGCGGTAAGGTCTTGGGAGAGCTTGACCGCTTTACCGAGTCGGCGCTGGACGATGACATTGCGCTGGTTTCCCTTGAGTTTTTACGGGGTCGATCGTAGACCGCGATACTTGACGGGCAAAATCTGCGCAGCTGCAGATATGTATGCATCGAGCGAGCTCTTTTGGGGAACCATGGTCGTATGAATGAGTGGAATGACATAGCGGTTTTGACGCCACCGGGTGATGTCGACATCGCCTCGGTGTCCGTGCTGCGCCGACGGTTGGATAATCTGATCGACCGGGGCGTGCGTCGCGTTGTCATCAATTGCCAGGCCGTGGGCTTTATCGACTCGACGGGTTTGGCGTTTTTGCTTACACGTGCCAGAGAGCTCATGAGGCGAGAGGGCCTGCTTTCGCTCGTTAACGCCTCCGATGAGGTCATTCGCTTTTTGGAGATTGCCCGACTTGTCGACATCCTTCATGTTGCGGGTCCGGCGCGTGAGTCGATTCCCGCTATTCCGGTGGGAGAGTTGCCACGATGGAGCAAGAGCGTCGAGGTCCGACAGGGTATCGAGAATCTTCCATACTATCGACATCGCATCGCCGAACTCCTTGAATCGCTTCCGTTGCGCCGCGACGAGCGCTACGATGTCGCGTTGGCGTCGGGGGAGGCGCTGGGTAATGCCTATGACCATGCGGGCGGTATCGGGTGCGTCCTGACGGTTCAGGCCTATGGCGATCGCGTCGTGGTTGAGGTGCTTGATCGGGGTGCCGGCTATTCTATCGATGGAGCGAGCGAACCGGTCGCATCTGAGGAACGCGGCCGTGGTATCAAGCTTATGCGTATGCTTGTCGATAACGTGGAGGTTGCTCGTCGCACAGACGGCACCGGCACGCGCGTGCAGATGGTGAAGCTATTTAGCGGAGCACTGGAATCGCGTGCCTAGCCAATCGCTTTAGCGCGTTTAGCCACCAAGAACACGCGGCCGGCAACTTTTTTGAAAAAAGTACTTGCGTCTTTTGGATAACTCGCGTAAATTAATAACCCGCAAGCGGACATGGCTCAGTTGGTAGAGCACAACCTTGCCAAGGTTGGGGTCGCGGGTTCGAGCCCCGTTGTCCGCTCCATTGCATTTCCGGACCGTTTAGGCGGTCCTTTTTCGGCGAAGTGGCCAAGTGGTAAGGCAGAGGCCTGCAAAGCCTTTACCCCCGGTTCGAATCCGGGCTTCGCCTCCAGGCAACATCCGGGCGCTCCGGCGCCCGTTTTGTTTTACATATGCGGACATGGCTCAGTTGGTAGAGCACAACCTTGCCAAGGTTGGGGTCGCGGGTTCGAGCCCCGTTGTCCGCTCCAACTATCTTACGCGGTTCTAACGAACCGCGTTTTTTGTTGACGCTGCGCGAGCCCCGGGCACCCCATCTTGCCCCCTCAATCGTCGGTCGCGTACATAAAGTACGCTTCCCTCCTCTTTCGCGGCAACCTGGGGCACCCGGAGCCCGCTCGCTGTTGTGGCCGGGGGAGTGAGTCTTCCGTTCTTTTCACTAATCGATCGATTCGTCCCAGGAGGCTCGAGCCCGAGAGGGAGCGAGCGTTTTGGGGTGTGGCTGTGGCGTTGTTTGCCTCGAATGACAGCTTTGGGCGTATCATCGTGGGCATCTCGCAAAACCTCGTTGCAAGGGAGGCTCACCCCATGGCTGCAGAAAAGTCCTCTTCGCGCTCATGGATGTCCGATGCCGCGATCTATCAGATCTACCCGCGTTCGTTTAAGGATTCGACCGGTTCGGGTCTGGGCGATATCGCGGGCATTACCCAGCAGATGGACTATCTTGAGCGGCTGGGCATCGAGGCCATCTGGCTGAGCCCGTTTTACCCTTCGCCTCTTGTCGATGGCGGCTATGATGTGGCGGACTACTGCGATGTCGACCCACGTCTCGGCTCGCTTGACGACTTCGATGACATGATCGCTGCGGCTCACGCGCGCGGCATCAAGGTCATCGTCGATATCGTGCCCAACCATTCATCCAACCAGCACCCCTGGTTCAAAGCCGCTCTTGCCGCCGGCCCCGGATCGCCCGAGCGCGCCCGTTATATCTTTCGCGATGGTCGCGGCGAGCATGGCGAGCTGCCTCCCACCAATTGGAATGCCAACTTTGGCGGCCCCGCCTGGACGCGTGTTGCGGACGGTCAATGGTATCTGCACATGTTTACGCCCGAGCAGCCGGACTTTGACTGGTCATGCCCCGAGGTTCACGCGTTCTTTTGCGACGTCCTGGCGTTTTGGAGCGATCGAGGCGTCGATGGCTTTCGCATCGATGTGGCGCACGGTCTCGCCAAGGATCTCGACCGCGATGACCTCGACCGGTGGCATCTCGCCGAGGGCGATGACATGGTTGACGACGGCGCCCATCCGCTGTGGGACCGCAACGAGGTCCACGAGATCTATCGCGAGTGGCGCCGCGTGTTCGACCGCTATAATCCGCCGCGCAGCGCCGTTGCCGAGGCGTGGGTGCTGCCTGAGCGCCAGTATCTCTATGCGCGTCCCAGCGAGCTTGGCCAGACATTCAACTTTGAGTTTGCCAAGGCCACTTGGACCTATGATGACATGCACGCTGCAATCGAGGAGGGCTTGAAGGCAGCTATCGAATCCGATTCCGCCTCGACCTGGGTACTCTCCAACCACGACGTGCCGCGCGTGGCGACGCGCTATGCCCTGCCGCAAATCAAGGCGACGCGCTACCACCAGATTGCGCTCGACTGGCTCTTACGCGACGGGTCGTCTTATGACGAGGACCGTGAACTCGGCGAGCGCCGCGCGCGGGCGGCTCTTTTGCTTGAACTGGCGCTTCCGGGCTCGGCATACGTGTATCAGGGTGAGGAGCTCGGTCTTTTTGAGGTGGCTGATATCCCGTGGACTGCACTCGAAGATCCCAGTGCAACCAATACGCGCGGACCGAAGCGCGAGAAGGGGCGCGACGGCTGTCGTGTGCCCCTGCCGTGGGTAGCGGCGGACGATCCCGCGCAGGGCGGATCGTTTGGGTTTTCGCCGGCGGACGCTGATGCGGCGCCCCATCTGCCGCAGCCTGCATGGTTTTCCGATTATGCTGCCGATAGGGAAGAAACGGACCCGACATCGATGCTTGCGCTCTATCGTGACGCCCTCTGGCTGCGGCGCAAGCTGCGCGGGTGCGCCAACGATCTTGCGTGGCTCGATCTTGACGGGCGCACCGGTCTTGCGGATGGTGCCGAGGGCGCTGAGGGCGGCGTCATCGCCTATCGCCGCGATAACGGCTGGGCGTGCGTGACGAACTTCGGTGCAGCACCCGTGGAGCTGCCGGCGGGCAGGGTCCTGCTCACCTCATCAGCGCTTGCAGACGGCAGACTCGCGCAGGACAGCTCTGCCTGGATCATGCTCGGTGAGATGTAAGGGCCTCTTGCGGCGAGTTTGCGTTTGCCTGCGCCTTCCGTGGTGGCTGATGTCTTCGCGAGGTTCGCGAGGGCGTCGCAAAACTTTTCAAAAAAAGTTCTTGCATAGGATGCGGGCATCACGTAAGATTAATCCTCGTAAGCGGACATGGCTCAGTTGGTAGAGCACAACCTTGCCAAGGTTGGGGTCGCGGGTTCGAGCCCCGTTGTCCGCTCCATTTGGGCGTTTAGCTCAGGGGGAGAGCGCTTCCCTGACACGGAAGAGGTCAGAAGTTCAAATCTTCTAACGCCCACCAAATGTTCGCAGCTCAGAGGCTATGTCCTCTGGGCTGTTTTGTTTTTTGTCACCAAGCGCGCCGCCAAATAAGTCATCAAATATTGATCCAAGGTCCGTACGCGATGGTCTTTGTATCCCGTAGGGGTGCCGGCAGATTGCATGTGTCCTGGCCCATCATGACCGCAACATGTTGGTCAAGGACAATCTTTTGGATTCTTTTGGCGCGAGCAGCTTGGTTTTGGTGCTATTTGGCGGCGGCACGGTTGAGGGGGTTTCAAAACTGCTGTGCAGGTAGTTGGGTTGATAACGTTTTAGCAGTCTGCCAAGAGGCCTTCATTTATAATGCGTCTGCAAATTGACCAATTGCTTTGACCTGCTGAAACACTATATGTTGTGTTTGACCTAAAAAAAGAATACAGGATATAGATGCCTCTTTGTCGTATGATAGATGGCGGACAGAGAACGAGAACCTTATTCGCCCCATTATTTGGATGGATCTTTGAGCCCCTTGATTGGCTGCGAGGATTGTCCGCATGAGGGCCTATGGTTATCGAAAACACAGATTGCGCGACGGCGCCGCAAGACAGGGTAAGCCCTGCCGGGCATCGTTTGGCTCTGAAGCGCAATGAGGCTACGATGCGAAAGAGGCAAGAGGATGAAGATCATCAAGCGCAGCGGCACCGAGGTTACCTTTGACATCGATAAGATCGTCAATGCGATCCGCGCCGCAAACTTGGAGGTCGAGGAAGGCTCTCGCCTTACCGACCGCCAGGTGATCTATGCGGCACAAAACGTCGCCGAGGCATGTGAGAAGGCCGGCCACACCGTATCGGTCGAGGAGATCCAGGATCTGGTCGAGGACGAGATTATGCGTCTCGACTGCTACGAGGTCGCTCGCCACTACATCATCTACCGCTATGTTCAGAGCCTGAAGCGCCAAAAGAACACGACCGATGACAAGATTCTGTCGCTGATTGAGTGCAATAACGAAGAGGTCAAGCAGGAGAACTCCAACAAGAATCCGACCGTCAACTCCGTTCAGCGTGACTACATGGCCGGCGAGATCTCCAAGGATCTGACCCAGCGCGTGCTGCTGCCCCAGGAGATCGTGGATGCGCACAACGAGGGCCTGATTCACTTCCATGATTCGGATTACTTTGCCCAGCACATGCATAACTGCGACCTGGTGAACCTGGAGGACATGCTCCAGAACGGTACTGTTATCTCGGGCACGCTGATTGAGAAGCCGCATAGCTTCTCGACTGCCTGCAACATTGCGACGCAGATCATCGCCCAGGTTGCTTCCTCCCAGTACGGCGGCCAGTCGATTTCGCTGACCCATCTTGCCCCGTTCGTCGAGGTGAGCCGCCAGAAGATTCGCGGCGAGGTTGCCCGCGAGCTTGAGGAGCTCGGTGTTTCCGCTCCCGCAGAGAAGGTGCGTGAGGTCGTAGAGGACCGTCTGCGTGATGAGATCCGTCGCGGTGTCCAGACGATTCAGTATCAGGTCGTGACCCTTATGACCACCAACGGCCAGGCACCATTCGTGACGGTCTTCATGTACCTCAACGAGGCCCGCTCGGTCCAGGAGAAGCACGATCTTGCCATGATCGTGGAGGAGACGCTTCGCCAGCGCTATGAGGGCGTTAAGAACGAGGCGGGCGTGTGGATCACCCCGGCGTTCCCCAAGCTTATCTATGTGCTCGAGGACGATAACGTTTACGAGGATTCCCCGTACTTCTATCTGACTCAGCTGGCCGCCAAGTGCACCGCCAAGCGCATGGTGCCCGACTACATCTCCGAGAAGAAGATGCGCGAGCTTAAGCTTTCGAAGGGTGAGACCGCGGGCAATGGCGATTGCTACACCTGCATGGGTTGTCGCAGCTTCCTGACGCCCGACCGCTCGGGCAACGGCTTTAATAACGTTGCAAACGCGCTGAACTATGACCCGAGCAAGCCCAAGTATTACGGTCGCTTTAACCAGGGTGTTGTGACCATTAACCTGCCCGATGTCGCACTGAGCTCGCACCAGGACATGGACAAGTTCTGGAAGATCTTCGACGAGCGCCTTGAGCTGTGTCACCGCGCTCTGCTGTGCCGCCATGAGCGCCTGATGGGCACGCTTTCGGATGCCGCGCCGATTCTTTGGCAGTACGGCGCCCTGGCACGCCTTAAGAAGGGCGAGACGATCGATAAGCTGCTCGTGGGCGGCTATTCCACCATCAGCCTGGGTTACGCCGGTCTGTATGAGTGCGTCAAGTACATGACGGGCCACAGCCACACCGAGAAGGAGGGTACGCCCTTTGCCATGGCAGTTATGCAGCGTATGAACGACAAGTGCGCGGAGTGGAAGGCCGCGAGCGATATCGATTTCTCGCTGTACGGTACGCCGCTGGAGTCGACGACGTACAAGTTCGCCAAGTGCCTGCAGCGCCGTTTTGGCATTATTCCGGGCGTGACGGACAAGGGCTATATCACCAATAGCTACCATGTTCACGTGTCCGAGGAGATCGATGCCTTCGATAAGCTTAAGTTTGAGGGCATGTTCCAGCAGCTTTCGCCGGGCGGCGCCATCTCCTACGTCGAGGTTCCCAACATGCAGGACAACCTTAAGGCTGTCATTCGCGTGATGCAGTACATCTACGACAACATCATGTACGCCGAGCTCAACACCAAGAGCGACTACTGCCAGGTGTGCGGCTACGACGGTGAGATCAAGATTGTCGAGGATGACGGTAAGCTAGTGTGGGAGTGCCCCAATTGCGGCAATCGTGACCAAGAGAAGATGAACGTCGCCCGTCGTACGTGCGGCTACATCGGCACCCAGTTCTGGAACCAGGGTCGAACCGAGGAGATCCGCGACCGCGTGCTGCATCTCTAATACCGCTCCGGGGCTGAGCCGAGAGGGCCGCTTGGGCATTTGCTCGCTATTTCGGACAGTCCTGCGCAAGACGAAGGCCACATTAAGTGGCCTTCTTTGCGTGCGGAACTCATATCGAGCAAAAGCCCAAGCGGCCCTCTCGGCTCAGCCAAGTTGACGTAGCTGAGATGCAGCATGCGGTCTGCTCGCTTCTCGAAGTTCTTAGCGGAAATGAGTTGAGCTGCAATGACGATCTGCTTGCAATGGCGGTTGAGCTGCAGCTGAGTATTTATTGGACCGCGAACCCTATACTCAATGTTCGCTTCGTTCATTGAGTTACCCTTTGCATGAGGCCGGGACATATCGTCCCGCCCGCAGTTTCGCAGGCCGAAGGCCGAGAATGTTTGAGGACGGGATGATATGTCCCGGCCTCCCGGGAGAGTTACCTATGAACTACGCGAACATTAAGTATTTCGATATTGCTGATGGGGAAGGCGTCCGTACTTCTCTGTTTGTGAGTGGGTGCCGTCGTGGGTGCAAGAACTGCTTTAACTCTGTTGCGTGGGACTTTGCTGCGGGTGAGCCGTTCGATCGCGCCGTCGAGGACAAGATTATCGAGAGTCTCGACCATCCCTTTATCGATGGCCTGACGATTCTGGGCGGGGAGCCTATGGAACCCGAGAACCAGGTGGGGCTCGTTGACTTTGTCGAACGCGTGCGTGCGGCCTATCCTGTGGAGTCGGGGAAGACCATTTGGTGCTTTACCGGCGACGTGCTCGAGGAGCTTGTGCCGGGCGGCCGTCATCATACCGAGGTGACGGACCGTATCCTTGCCTGCCTCGACATGTTGGTGGATGGTCCGTTCGTTCAAGACCTGTACGATATCTCGTTGCGTTTTAGGGGCTCGAGTAATCAGCGCGTGATCGACATGAACGCCACGCGCGCTCGTGCTGCGCGTGAGGGCGTTGCGCTTTGCGATGCTGTGGAGCTTTGGCGAGACGATCCGGTCTATTCGACCCATACTATGTAGCTGGCAGAGGCTGCGTGCCGGCGTGGTACCATAGCGCGAACGCGAAATCGAAAAAAGTGAGGCCCAGATGGTCGATCAGGAAAAAGTCGAGACTGCCATTAAGCTGCTGCTTGAAGGTATAGGCGAGGACCCAACTCGTGAGGGCCTGCTGGAGACGCCGGCACGCGTCGCCCGTATGTATGGCGAGATTGCCGGCGGTATGGACCAGAGTGCCGAGGAACACCTGTCCAAAACTTTTGCCGTCGCTTCGAACGATTTGGTTATCGAGCGCGACATTACGTTTTACTCGCTGTGCGAGCACCATCTGCTGCCGTTTTATGGCAAGGCTGCGATCGGTTATATCCCTAACGGTCGCGTGGCGGGTCTGTCTAAGCTTGCTCGCACGGTTGAGGTCTATGCCCGTCGTCTGCAGCTGCAGGAGCAGTTGTGTGCACAGGTTGCCGATGCCCTCATGGAATATCTAGCTCCCCAAGGGGCGATTGTGCTGATGGAAGCCGAGCATATGTGCATGACCATGCGCGGCGTGCAAAAGCCCGGCACCAAGACCGTGACGCTCGCTCGCCGCGGCGTCTTTGAGACCGATCCCGCGCTCGAGGAGCGGTTCTTTAGGATGTTGGGCCGTTAGCATGGGGGCCGTCAACGACTTTACATCGAAGACCGATGAGGGGACGCCGCGTCGCGGCTTTATGGCTTCGGGCCTGACTCCCTTTGGCGCCATGCCTCGCATTGATTACATTTGTGCCAACGGGCTGTTCCGGCGGCATCTGGGCAATATTGCACAGTTGGAATCGGGGCGCATCTTTTGCCGCCACGGTATTGACCATCTGCTTGATGTCGCGCGCATTATGTGGATTAAGAATCTCGAGGAACAGCTCGAATTTGACCGCGAGGTCATCTACGCTACGGCACTTCTTCACGATATCGGCAAAGATGAACAGTATGAATCGGGTATATCCCATGATGTTGCAAGCGAGCGCGTCGCTGATGCGATTCTCGGCGGCATGCCCGATGACGTGGCGTTTGAGCCGGCCGATGCCGCAGCTATTAAGACGGCCATTCTGGGCCATCGAAAGCTGCGCGTGAACAGCCAGCCGCTCGAGCGTCTGCTTTATGCAGCCGACAAAGCGTCGCGCGCCTGCTTTGCATGCCCCGCGCGCAATGCTTGCAACTGGAGCGATGATAAAAAGAACCTGTCGATTCGCGTGTAGTTAGTTTGCGCGGTCGGGGTTCTAAACGAAGGAGACGATCGCGATGAGTAACAAGAAACTGCCCGAGAATGCAACTAAGACTGAAGGCGCCGAACTCGCCCGCCGTGGAAGGGGCGAAATATCCACTGCAACGGCGGTGCCCCACGTGAGCTATGACGATCTGCGCCATGCCGATCGCATTACTATCGACGGTCTCGAGGTCTTTGCCAACCACGGCGTGTATCCCGAAGAGAACGCGCTGGGCCAGAAGTTCATCGTGTCCCTGGTGCTCTATGCCGACCTGCGTGCAGCGGGGGAGCACGATAACCTGGACGCCTCGATTGACTACGGCTCGGTGTGCCACGATGTCGATGGCTATCTGCGTGAGCATACCTTTAAGCTTATCGAGGCTGCAGCCGAGGGTGTGGCCCAGATGCTGCTACGTCGTTACCCCCTGCTGCTTGGCGTGCGTGTTAAGCTCGATAAGCCTTGGGCGCCCGTCGGTCTTCCCCTGGCAAGCTGCGGTGTTGAGATCGAGCGCGTGCGTTAACCGGTTCTAATACGTCTCTATGGGTGGTTGCTTGAGCCGCTGCGACAAAACTCTATTGTTGGGACAGTACGTGTCGAGCAAGGCGTGAAACCGCTGATTGTGGCTTGGCTCGAGCAAGTGGACGAGCTCGTGGGCGATAACCATGTCGAGGCATTCGACGGGGTAGGCGGCAAGTTCTCGTGCGATGCGAACGGTGCCGGATTTGGGCGTGCATGAGCCCCAACGCGTTTTCATGCTGCGTACGGAAACGCGGGAAACGGCGACACCCATTGCGATTTCGTATGCGTGCACCATATCGCGCAGCGCCGATGTGACTTCGGACGTATAAAGCTGGTCGATGTGGGCTTGGAGCTCGTCGGACGTTAGACCGTCGAGGATTGCGAGCCGCTTGGCCTGTGGGCCTTCGTCCGATTCGTCGGTACCCATAAAACTTGCGAAGGTGGCCTGCTGGGGTCGCGGTGCGGGTGATGCAAAGTTGTGATCGAGTGCGTCCTGTACCGTGATGGGCTTGCCCCAAAGCGCAATGATGGACGAGGGGCTGAGCGGCTCCTGTGCCGTCGTCTGACGTTGCTCGCGCTGGGCAAGTCGGCTGATAATCCAGGCGCTGTTGCGCTTCACAAACGCTTCGATACGCTCGCGGCTGGCGCCGAGCGGTGCGCTGGCGTGGACCTCACCGCTCGATGTGACGCGTAGGTTGAAGTTCTTGACGCGCTTTTTGGTAACGACGACGGGGATGGGCATCCCATCCGGTCGGGGTAGGAAAATCGTAAACTGCTGCGTCAAAAGTTATCCTTTGGATTGGGGACGGGCCGGCATTTCGACCGTTCGGTATGCCGGCCCGCTCAAGGAATGTGAAATTAATAACGCTCGAAGAAGGCAAGGGCGTTATCGCTGCAGAGCTTCTGCATCACGGTCTTGCCAAAGTGCTTGGAGAGCATGTTCTGGAATTCGGGCATCTTGCTGGCATCGGAGAGGAAAGCGGGCACCTTGGCGCCGTCCCAGTCGCCGCCGAGTGCGATGACGTCCTCGCCGCCCAGGTCGAGCCAGTGCTCGATATGTGCCGCTAGCTGGTCGAAGGTGACGTCTGCGGTGGTCTTGTCGGTCGCATCGTTGGATAGGAACTCGCTGCAGTAGTTGAGGCCGACGATGCCGCCCATGTCGCGAATGGTGCGGAACTGGTCGTCGGTGAGGTTGCGCTTGACGCCGCAAACCGCACGGGAGTTGGAGTGGCTGGCGACGAAGGGGCGCGTGGCGTGGGCGACAACCTCGTCAAAGCACTCATCGTTGAGGTGGGAGACGTCGAGTATCATGCCGGCGTGCTCCATCTGCGTAAGTGCCTCGATGCCGGCGGCGGTGAGGCCGGCGTGGGTGTCGTGGCCGCTCGCGAGCGGTCCCTGCGCGTTCCAGCTGAGTGACGACATAAGCACGCCCAAGCTCTTGAGCACCTCGATCAGCGCGGGGTCCTCGGCAAAGAACGTGGCGTTTTCGATGGTGTGGATGCAGGCGACCTTGCCGTCTTTGAGCGCAGGGCGAATATCAGCGGCGCTGCGCACGTTGACCATGCGGTCGTGGTTGAGCATTGCCTGGCCGCTCATATGCGCCATGATCTGCGCCTGGAAGCGCGCGGCGTGGGCGGTGGGAATCTCGTCGGGGACAAACGTAGCGAAGCACTGCGCCCACGGCGTGTTGCCGATCTTTGCGAGCGAGATGGCGCAGGCGTTGCCCTCGATAAGGTCGAAATCCTGCGGATGCGTTTCGTCGCCGGGGAAATAACCGTCGGTGCCGGCGGTAAAGCGCAGGTCAAGATCGAGTGTGGCCCAGCCGATACGGTCGGCGGTGTCGCAGTGTAGGTCAAATACGGGATATGCCATGGTTCCTCCGGTTGCAGCGTTTCTTTGCAAACTGTCAATGAATTGTATGACTAGGGTATAGTTAGCGCCATATGTTCACGGCGGCCCGCGTTGTGCGCCGCCCTTATCACGGAGGTTACCATGTCCAACCAGGGCAAGAAGGTCAAGACCCATTATCGTGGCACGCTCGATGACGGCACGCAGTTCGATAGCTCCTACGATCGCGGTGAGCCGCTGGAGTTCACCTGCGGTGCCGGTCAGATGATCAAGGGCTTCGACGCCGCCGTTATCGATATGCAGGTGGGCGAGAAGAAGTCCGTGCACATTCCTGCTGCCGATGCCTACGGCGAGCACAACCCCGAGATGGTCCTGACCTTCCCGGCCGAGCAGGTTCCCAACATCGAGCAGATCGAGAAGGGCATGAAGCTCTTCCTGTCCACGCCGAGCGGCATGCCTGTCCCCGCTGTCGTCATCGATGTGACGTCCGAGGCCGTGACGCTCGATGCCAACCACGAGCTTGCCGGCAAGGATCTCAACTTTGATATCGAGCTCGTTGAGGTCGAGGACTAGTTGATGTCCGTGGACCTGGTAGCTACGGAGCGCTTGGGAAATCTCAACGACCCGTCCTATGAACTCCTGCTTCGTCGGGAGCTGGGTGGCGTCTTTGAGGTTGACGAGCTGCTACTCGATTGGGACCAGGCTGATGCGCGCCTGTTTGTGGGCGTGACGGAGCTGGGGCGCACGGTGAATGCCCGGCTGGATGCCACTGATGGCGAGCGTCTTGCCGACGGTGACGTGCTCGCTGTCGACCGCACGGACACGGTGCCCGTAGCGGTTGTCGTACGCCTGCGCAGCGCCGAGGTCTATTTGGTCGAAGTCGACCGCATGGATCCGATTGTGCTCGCACATGCGTGCTGGGAGATCGGCAACATGCATGCGCCGCTCTTCCGGGGTGACTCGGACGAGCATACCGTGCGCATGTATACGCCGGTGCAACCGGTTTTGGGTCGTATGCTCCGGGGCATTGGGGGCGTTCGGCTCTCGGTGGTCGCACGCGAGCTCGATGCCAGTCGACGCTTTGCATCGAGCGCGGCGGATGTTGTTGTGAGCATGGCTTCAGACTTTACGATCGTAAAAAAGACGCGCGGCTAAGCGCGCGTATGCGCAAGACGGGCTTTGAGGGATTGCCATTCAAAGTCCGTCTTGCTGTTGATGAGAGGCTTTGGGGGAAGCATATGGGTCTTGAGGGAATCAAGCTGATCGCCTGCGATTTGGATGGCACGTTGCTGCATCCGGGGGAGCGCGAGCCACGCCCTGAGGCATTTGAGCTCATTGATGAGCTGCATCGTCGCGGTATTGTGTTTATGCCGGCGAGCGGCCGTCAATATGCGAGCTTGCGCTCTCTGTTTGCCCCGGTGGCCGATGAGCTCGCCTATGTATGCGAAAACGGAGCCCTGGTGATGAGCGAGGGGCATGCCGTTGTCAAGCGTTCCATGGAGCGTAGCCTTGCTATGGATATCGCGAATGCCGTGGTCGCCTATCCCCATGCCGACGTAACCCTTTCGTGTGAGGGGCGCCTCTACACCATGAGCGGCAACGATGCGTTCGTCGATCATTTGCGCTATGAGGTCCACTGCGATGTGGCGGTGGTCGACCGCCCCGAGGACATCGACGAGGACGTCATTAAGATTGCCTTCCAGACGCCCGAGGTGGATCAGCTGGCGGCCCTGGAGTATTTCGAGCGCCTCTTTAGCGACCGTGTTGACGTGATGACGTCGGGAACCGAATGGACGGACTTTATCGGTTTCGGTTCGGGCAAGGGCTCCGCGCTTGCCGATTACGGTCGTGCCCTGGGTATTTCGCCCGATGAGATGATGGCGTTTGGCGATAACGAAAACGATCGCGACATGCTCAACGCGGTGGGCCATCCTTATCTAATGGAGAGCTGCAATCCCAGCATGCGCGGCATCAATGACCGCGTCCGCTACGTGCGCACGGTCGAAGAAGAACTGCGTCGCCTGCTTGCTGAGTAGGCATGTCCCAAAATCTACCTACAGTTGGGGCAGAGGCCCTCGAAGATGGTGTAGTGCGACGTGACGTTCCAGCCGATTTGCTCGGACGCCTTTGCGTCGAGCTGGGCGTCGAAGGGGAGCGGCACATCGATGACGCGGCTGCACGAGGTGCAGCTGATATGCGCATGCGGCTCGATCGTGCGATCGAAGCGGCTGCCGCCCGGCGTCTTGATTGAGAGGATCTCGCCGGCGTCGGCCAAGAGATTGAGGTTGCGGTAGACCGTACCGCGGCTGATTTTGTCATCCTGCGCGCGCACGACGTTGTAGATTTCGTCAGCGGTGGGATGGTTATAGCTTTGGCGCACGGCGTCAAGAACCAGCTTTCGCTGCCTGGTATTCCTTCTTTGCACCGCCATGCGCCTCGCCTCTTTTCTATTAACGGTCGTAGGTAAATGATACCTTATTTAGCACACAATACTAATAATGAGGACTGAAGCCGTCTTCATTGGTAAGTGGGGCTCGGACCTGGGCGTCTACGAGGCGAAAACGCGTTCCCATGCGCTCGTAGGAGGCATGAAGCGCCTCGAGATGAGATAGGATGTTTGCCGGAGCTCCCTGTATCTCCATCTCGACTGAGCCGTCTTCCATGTTACGCACCCAGCCGGTGAGTGCGCGTGCCTGCGCGAGGTTGGTGTTGGTAAAGCGAAAACCAACGCCTTGGACTTGCCCCGCCCAGCGCAGGAAATAGCGCAGGGGAGTGTCTTGAGTGGCCTCGTCGCTTGCGAGTACGGTAAGCCTGCGGCGCAGCTCGAACTCGACGTTTGATGGTTTTTGAGGCTCTCGACTGCCGCCGGTGACGCTGGAGAAGAACGTATCGAAGAGGCCCATCGCTATGCCTGCTTGACTGAATCGGCGGGGAAGGTAATGCCGGCCTGCTGACGCACGGCATCCATGATGCGCAGCGAGACGAGCGTGACATCGCGGTAGTGGCCGAGATCATGGCGTCCCGCCGGGGTCTCCCAGATCTCTTCCTTAACGTTATCGATGCCTCCGATGGCGGTGATAAAGTCTGCGAGTTCGTATTCCATGGTGTTGCTTGACTTGGGAAGGTCGAGCGCGCGGCCGTTGTCGTCCTGTTCGCGCGGCGCCTCGGTCGCCGAGCCGCGTACGACGTCGCCGCGATAGTCGATGCGGACGTTGCGGGGCGTGGACAGATGGTCGATCTGGATAGTGCCACGCTCGCCTTCGATCTGCGAGGGCAGCAGGTCATTCGTAATTTTGGAGTGCGCGAGCTCGACGGAGATACGGCCACCGCCATAGCTGGCGAGAATGGAACCGCAACCGTCGATGGGGCCATGGGTGAGCTCTTGCGTTGAGGGGTCGAGCAGCGTGGCCATGCTGGTGAGACCGGAGGGCATGCCGAAGATCTCGACCATGGGCTCGACGGTATAGACGCCGATGTCCATGAGGGAACCCGAGGCCATGTGGCAGTCGAAGATATTGGTGGCGCGTCCAGCGAGGATTTCGTTGTAGCGTGAGGAATACTTGCCAAAGCGCAGCGAGGCGCGGCGAATGGGCGCAATTTCGCCCAGAGCGTCCTCAACGACGTGGAAAGCGGGGTCATGGAGCGGGCGCATGGCCTCGAGAGCCACGACGCCTGCTGCCTCGGCAGCGCGAAAGACCTCGAGTGCCTGCGCCTCGGTGGCGCAGAAGGGCTTCTCGACGATAACGTGCTTGCCGCCGGCGATGCAGGCGAGCGCCTGCTCGTAGTGGAGCGCATTGGGGCTGCCGATATAGACGGCGTCGACGTCGTCGGCGGACGCAAGCTCGTCAAGCGCGGTGAAGTTGCGTTCGCCGCTGTGTTCGGCGGTAAAGGCGGCGCCGCGATCTGCATCGCGCGAGAGCGTGCCTACGAATGTAGTCTGGTCGTTGGCGTTGACGACCTGGATAAAGTCGTCGGTAATCATGGATGTGCCGATGGTCGCTATACGCAGCATGTGTCCCCCTCGTGCCGTTCGGTTTACAGGATGAGTGTAGCGCGAGGGGGCAGGAAATAGCGTGCGAAAACGCCGTTACAGGTCGCTCTCGCTAAAGCCGGTGTCGATATCGAGGTTGGCTCCGTCGGCCGCGGTGGTGGCGAGCTCGTCGCAGCGCTCATTGAGCTCGTGGCCGGCATGCCCCTTAACCCAGATGAACTCCACCTTATGCTTGCTCTTTGCGGCAAGCAGGCGCTCCCACAGGTCGCGGTTCTTGACGGGCTGCTTGTTGGCAGTTTTCCACCCGCGCTTTTTCCAGCCGTCGATCCAGTGTTTGTTGAAGGCGTTGACGACGTATTGCGAATCGGAATGGACCTCGACCTCGCAGGGGCGGTTAAGTGCCTCGAGCGCCACGATGACCGCCATGAGCTCCATGCGGTTGTTAGTGGTCTTGGCGTAGCCACGCGAAAGCTCGGAGGTGAAGGTCTTGCCGGCGGGGTTGGTGTACTTGAGCACGGCGCCGTAGCCGCCGCGTCCCGGATTTGATCGGGCCGAGCCGTCGGTATAGATGATGACCTTCACATGGTTCCTTTCGTTGGGTACGCTTCGTGTGAGTGACCATTGTAGCGCCATGCCTGCCGGGGGCTAGCAATTTACGATTTCTATCCCGTCTTCCGACAGTTAGTTGGCATGGATGATGCGGTTGAGCTCGTCGAGGTATTGCCGCAAGAGAGGAGAGGGCTTGCGCTCGTCGTGCATGATATATCCTACGTGCATCGTTGGGGCGTCTGCTAACGGGATCGATGCCATACCCCACTGCATTTCATTGGAAAGGACACCGGTCGACAGGGTGTAACCGTTCGACGTGATAAGTAAGTTAGTAAGTGTTCCGCGGTCCGAGATTCGTATGTTGCGGTCGCAAGGGATATAGCTAAAAGGTTCCTCGGCGTAATAGAAGGAGTTTGAGGTTCCCTGCTCAAAGCTGTAGCGCGTATAGGGCGTGAGGTCGGCAAGGGACAGCTGAGGGCGGCGTGCGAGCGGGTGGCGTTCGCTAACGAAGACGTGGACCGTCGCGTCGAAGAGGGGATGGAAGCTTGCGCGGGCATCGGCGAAGGCCTTCTGCAGAACGCGGGCGTTAAAGTCATCCAGGTACAGAATGCCGATATCGCTGCGAAATGCGCGGACGTCGTCGATGATCTGCGAGGTGGTGGTCTCGCGCATGATGAACTCAAACTTACTGTCGCGGCAGCGCTCGACGACGTTGACAAAGGCCTTGACCGAAAAAGCGTAGTGCTGGGCCGAGACGGCAAGGCGCGCCTGGGGTGTGCCGCCGTCCTCGTAGCGTGCCTCGAGCATGTCGGCCTGCTCTACGACCTGGCGCGCATAGCCCAATAGCTCGGTGCCGTCGTTGGTGAGCGTGACGCCGCGGCTGGAGCGCGTAAAGATCTCCAGATGGAGCTCCTGTTCCAGGCTTTTGACAGCGTTTGAGATGTTGGACTGTGCCGTATAAAGGCGCTGGGCTGCGGCGTTGATCGATCCGGACTCTGCCACGGCGATCAAAAAACGAAGTTGCTGGAGGGTCATCGGCGCCCATCCTTTCGATAGCTATCTAAAAAACCGATAACAAGTTAGCGCTTTTAAGTGATTGACCGAGCAAAACAATGCTCGTACTATTCAAAACACACAAAGGCGGTAGGTAATTAAGCCGACCAAGGAACCGGGATGCGAAAGGAGGCCCGCATATGAATTGCTTACCAAGACGAATGCCGGGCTCCTGTTTGCGCCCGTCGGCGTGATCAGGAGACAGCGACTTACTTCTCTTACTCTTATTACTTTCTTCGATCAAGGAGATCATCATGAGCCAGTTTATCAACAACCCCGAGCACACCTTTGGTTTCGATACCCTGCAGCTGCACGTTGGCCAGGAGAGCGCCGATCCTGCATCCGACTCCCGTGCTGTGCCTATCTATCAAACCACGAGCTATGTGTTCCGCAACTCCCAGCACGCCGCCGACCGCTTTGGTCTTGCCGACGCCGGTAACATCTACGGCCGTCTGACCAACTCCACCCAGGGCGTCTTCGAGGACCGTATCGCTGCGCTCGAGGGCGGCGTTGCTGGCCTCGCCGTCGCCTCTGGCGCCGCCGCCATCACCTATACCCTGCAGGCCCTCGCCCAGACCGGTGACCACGTGGTCGCCCAGAAGACCATCTACGGCGGTTCCTACAACCTGCTGGAGCACACGCTCTCCCAGTTTGGTGTCGAGACCACCTTCGTCGATGCCCATAACCTGGACGAGGTCGAGGGCGCCATCAAGGACAGCACCACGGTCATCTATCTCGAGACGCTCGGTAACCCCAACTCCGACATCCCCAACATCGACGCCATCTCCGAGATCGCCAAGAAGCATGGCCTGCCGGTTGTCGTCGACAACACCTTCGGCACCCCGTATCTGTTCCGTCCGCTGGAGCATGGTGCCAACATCGTCGTCCACTCTGCAACCAAGTTCATCGGCGGCCACGGTACCTCGCTGGGCGGTGTGATCGTCGACGGCGGTAACTTCGATTGGAAGGCGAGTGGCAAGTACGCCCAGATCGCTGAGCCCAACCCCTCCTACCACGGTGTTTCGTTTGCCGAGGCTGCCGGCCCTGCCGCCTTCGCGACCTATGTCCGCGCTATCCTGCTGCGTGACGAGGGTGCCTGCATCAGCCCGTTCAACGCCTGGGTCCTGCTCCAGGGCACCGAGACTCTGTCGCTGCGCGTTGACCGTCATGTCGAGAACACCAAGAAGGTCGTTGAGTTCCTGGCTGGTGACAGCCACGTCGCCAAGGTGAACCACCCGAGCCTGACTGAGCACCCCGATCATGAGCTTTACAAGCAATATTTCCCCAACGGCGGTGCCTCGATCTTCACCTTCGAGATCAAGGGCGGCCAGGAAGCTGCATGGAAGTTCATCGATCATCTGCAGGTGTTCTCGCTGCTCGCCAACGTGGCCGACGTCAAGTCGCTCGTCGTGCACCCGGCTACCACCACGCACTCCCAGCTCTCTGCCGAGGAGCTCGCCGAGCAGAACATCACGCCCTCCACGATCCGTCTTTCTATCGGTACCGAGAACGCCGAGGATATCATTTGGGATCTGAAGCAGGCCTTCGCCGCGCTGGACGAGTAAGGCGACTTGTGCAAGGACCCCTTGCGACTCGATAGGTATAACTGCATAAAATGCCTGCTCAAGGCGTCTGTGCGAACAATGTTTGCGCAGACGCCTTTTTGCATAGGAATGCCTAAAAAACAGGTCTTTTAGCGTCGAATATCCAATCTAGATATGGAAAACTCCTGTTAAGTGAATGTGAGTTTTACGCAAATGACGTGCACCTTTTGAGAAAAACCGCAGGTCGCGAATTGCTCGGGGTACTATGCAGCGCGATCGAATCACACGCAGCTTAAACGCAGCAAAAACGCACTACGGAGGTTTCCAGCTACATGAGGATCGATTCACGAAAACCGAAGGCCGCCGCCCTTTCTGCCACGCTTGCTGTGGCGCTTTTGGTGGGTGCCGGCGCAACCGAGGCCCACGCGGCCACGCTGTCCGACGCGGTCGGGTCCCCGTCCTCCGAGACGACGCTGATGCAGCCCGTCGATTATCGCGGCGACGGTTTTGGCTCCATGCAGGAGTGGAACGCCTCTATGGAGGCCAAGCGCGACTCTTTGGAAGTTCGCGCCCAAATTATCATGAACATGTATGGCGACTACGCCACCGATGACGAGCGTGCCGTGCTTAATGAGTGCATTGACGGCACGGGCAGCCTTTTGACGATGGAGGAGGTCGACGCCAAGTCGACCGGGCTCGATGAGTTGCGCGCCACGCTCGAGGATGCTAAGCGCGAGGCGCTTGAGCTTGAGGCCGCCGAGGCCGCGGCCGCGGCCGCTCAGGCTTCGTATTACAACGCCGGTTACGGTTCGTCTTACGTTGCCGCTGCTTTCTATGCGAACGGCTCGGGCCTGACGCGCTCCGGTGGCGTTAACAACTACAATGGCCGCCGTGAGACCTACTACAGCAGCAATGTGTTGTACCATCACCGCACGGGCGAGTGGACGCAGGATTCCGAGGGCTTTTGGCGTGATTCTGACGGCTACTACGTCGTGGCTGCGGGCGATAAGGCCCAGGGCTCGACTTTTACGGGCTCTAAGGGCGAGTGCAAGGTCTACGATTCGGGCTGCGCAGCCGGAACTACCGATTACTACACCGGTTGGTAATCTTTCGGCACCGATTTGATGCGACTGACGGGCGTCTTTACCGAGCTTTCGGGCAACGTAAAGGCGCCTGTTTTATATATGCGCTTGGGTTAACAGAGCCCTTACCGTGGCACTACGTTGGGCATATGGGCGCGGGGCACACTAAGTCATGAGAAACAAGGTCTTTCCCGTGGAGGAAGTGGTCCCATGAACGCTCGAGATATCGCTATTGCCGCCGTCGCACTTGCACTGGGTTGTCTTGGTCCTACGGCCGCGCTTGTCGCGGGCATGCAGGGCTCGTGCGGAGCTGCTCCTGTCGTTGTGGGGGCTCTGATTGCTGTCGCTGCGCTGGGAAGCGCCGGCGTCGTCCTTTGTCGCGATGATGAGGACGAGATCGTGGGGTCTTAAAGTTAGCCTCAACTCTGGTGTTGCCGGAGCATGTTGCGTGTGCCGGATAGCCGTATTTAGAAAAACAAACGCATGGGAACTCACGGCTCAAAGCCAAACCAGTGCGGGGTGTCGCACGAGAGCGTGTGGGTGAGGTCAACCCAGCGATAATCGGTACTTTTGAGCTGGGATGCGAGGTTCCAAAGGTCGAGCGCGGGCATGGGTGGCTCCTTTCATCGGGCTTTTTGCTGATGTTAATGCGGTGCCGTGACAGCTCGATTTCTGCTGCGTTACGATACGTTCTCGATTGCGATTCCACGATGTTTCGGCCGCGTGACCATTGTGTTTCGCCTTGCCGAGCGCTGATGGCGAAGGGAGGGTCCGTGCAATACCGCGTTGACTCCAAAAGTGGTAACCGAATATCTGCTCTGGGCCTGGGCTGTATGAGGTTTCCCGGTGCGCCGGGCCATCCGGATGCGAAGACAGCCGATGCCATCATCTCCCGTGCGGTGGAGCAGGGGATTAATTATCTGGATACCGCGTACCTCTATCCCGGTAATGAGGTGTGCGTGGGCGCCTCACTTGAGCGCTTGGGGCTGCGCGACCGGGTGTTGCTGGCGACTAAGTTGCCGCACGCCTCGTGTGTATGCACGGGGGATTTCGACCGTTTCTTTGATGAGCAGCTGCGTCGGCTGCGGACCGACCATATCGACTATTACCTTATGCACAACATCACCTCGCCCGCTCAGTGGGAACGTGTGGTGGCGCTGGGCATCGAGGACTGGATTGCGCGTCAAAAGGCGGCGGGGCGCATTCGCCAGATTGGTTTTTCGTATCACGGCAGCGCGGCGGATTTTCTGACGATGCTTGACGCGTACGATTGGGATTTTTGCCAGATCCAGTACAACTATGCCGGCGAGCGCTACCAAGCGGGAACGGCAGGGCTCATGGCGGCTGCGGAGCGCGGGCTCGCGGTGTTTGTGATGGAGCCGCTGCTGGGCGGTCGTCTAGCGGGCAAGTTACCGCCGCGGGCCCGCGCCGTGCTCGATGGCGCCCGTGACCCGCATTTGCGCACTCCTGCCGCCTGGGGGCTTTCGTGGGTGTGGAATCATCCTCAGGTGACGATGCTGCTTTCGGGTATGACCGATACCGCGCAAGTGGATGAGAACGCGGCGCTGGCTGACCGAGCCCTGCCGGATTCGATGACAGCTACTCAGCTCGATGCCATCGCGCACGTGCTGACGGAGTTTGAAAAATCGAATCGCGTGCCCTGCACGGGATGTGGCTATTGCATGCCGTGCCCTAAAGGCATCAATATCCCTGGGTGTTTTGCCGCCTACAACGCAAGCTATGCGCACAGCTGGTTTACGGGTCTATCGCAGTACTTTACGGCGAGCGCGGTGCGCACAAGCGAGCCCAAGTTGGTGAGCAATTGCGTCAAATGCGGCAAATGCGCGCGGCATTGTCCGCAGCACATCGATATCCCCGGGCGCTTGGACGCCGTACGCCGCCGTTTTCAGCCCGGCCCCGTGACGGCGGCGCTTAAGGCCTTCGGCAAAACGCGCTCCTCATGACCCTTTTATAACTTGCGGTGGAATAGTTCCTGTTTGCGGCAGAATAGGGCATCGACAGGAACTATTTCACCGCAACAGATGAGGGGGAGCTGGGGATGCTGACGATCGGGTGTCACCTATCCACGACGAAGGGCTATCGGGCGATGGGGGAGACGGCGCTGTCCATTGGCGCCAATACCTTTGCATTCTTTACGCGCAACCCGCGCGGCGGCAAGGCGAAAGACCTTGACATGGATGACGTGGCAGCCCTGCGCGAGCTTATGGAGCAAAACGATTTTGGTCCGCTCGTGGCTCATGCTCCGTATACCTATAACCCCTGCTCGGCCAAAGAGCGGGCGCGCGAGTTTGCCCTGGAGGCCATGGCAGAGGACCTGCGGCGCATGGAGGCACTGCCCGGCAACTACTACAACTTCCATCCCGGTGCGCATGTGGGGCAGGGCTCCGACGCTGGCATTCAGATGATCGTCGAAACTCTGTGCAAGGTGATGTTTGAGGGCCAGCAGACGACGGTGCTGCTCGAGACCATGGCCGGCAAGGGCACCGAGGTGGGCCGCAGCTTTGAGGAGCTGGCGCTCATCATCGAGGGCGTTTGCGACAAGCGTCCTGAGCTTTCGGGCAAGCTGGGCGTTTGCCTGGACACCTGCCATGTGAATGATGCTGGCTATGACATCGTCCACGATCTTGACGGCATGCTCGACGAGTTTGATCGGGTGGTGGGTATCGAGCGCCTGCGCGCTGTGCATATCAATGATTCCAAGAACCCCTGCGGCGCCCACAAGGATCGCCACGAGTGCATCGGTAAGGGCTACCTGGGTAGTGAAGAATTTGGCGGCGGTATGCGAGTTATGCAGAATATTGTATCGAATGGCCGCTTGCGCGCATTGCCATTCATTTTGGAGACACCGAACGAACTTGCAGGTTATGCGGCTGAAATCAAACTGTTAAGGTCGTTGCAGCAGTAATGGTTGCCATAAAGTGGAGTGCTTCATTCACGTTATGGGTTTGTTTCAATCAGTTTTCTAATTGCAGATTCTTCCAAGCGGGTGCATAATAACCCACAGTTTTTGCAGACCTCTGAATCACGTGGGGTCATTGGAAGGAGACTGATTATGAAGCTGAAGAAGCTTGGCGCATTTGCCGCCACGGGTGCTATGGCGCTCGCCCTCGCTCTGACGGGCTGCGGCTCGTCCAACGCCACCTCTGGTTCCGATGCCGGTTCCAACGGCTCTGACGACGTGAAGGTCGAGAAGGTCGACGGCTCCAAGGAGTACGCGCTCGTCAAGGACGGTACGCTGACCGTCGGCACCTCTGCCGAATACGCTCCGTTTGAGTATAAGGACGGCAACGGCGACTATCAGGGCTTTGACCTTGAGCTCATCAAGGCTATCGCCGACAAGCTGGGCCTGGATGTCGAGTATGTCAACAATGACTTCGACACGCTGGTTCCGGGCGTTGCCTCGGGCGCCAAGTATGACGTCTCCATCGCGGCTATCACCAACACGCCCGAGCGCGAGAAGGAAGTCGCTTTCTCCGACTCCTACTACATGGACGATCAGGCTATCGTGACCAAGGTTGATAACACCGACATCACGGCCGACAACTACAGCGAGAAGCTCAACAACGCCGACGCTACCATCATCGTCCAGTCTGGCTCAACCGCTGAGGCCTTTGCCCAGGAGAACTTCCCCAAGGCTAAGATCGTTCCCTACAAGGACGCTACTGAGTGCTTCAGCGCCCTGCAGTCCGATAAGGGCGACGCCGTAGTCACCAACCGCTCCGTCGCCAGCCAGCTGACCGCCGAGCAGTTCAACACTTGCCAGACCATCAAGCAGGTCAGCACCGGCGAAGAGTACGCCATCGCCATCAACCAGGGCAACACCAAGCTCAAGGACGACATCAACCAGGCCATCAAGGACCTGACCGATGACGGTACCGTCGACGCCCTCATGGCTAAGTACAGCATCAAGTAAATTAATGCTTGATTGCGCGCGGGCCCTTTCCGTTTTGCGGAGAGGGCCTTTGCGCTTCTCTTGACGGAGAGCGTTTCCGTCTCGTTTTGCCGGCAACTTCTACGATAGGAGCCACCTTGTCTCGACTGAACAAAGGGGCCGCGGAGCAGCGTTTTCCACTGCCCGCCTTGCTCCAAAAGCTAGTCTGCGTCATGGCCGTGGCGCTCGCGCTGGTGTGCGCGGGGGCATATGCGCCCACGACCGCCCAGGCGCTTGAGACCGCAAAGATTACCGCCCGACCCAACACCGGTTCGGGCAGCGATGTGGTCGGCGGCACCGAGACGCGCATTACCTGGGAAGTTCAGGCCGATGCCGACGAGGAGCTGAGCGGTCTTTCTTTGACGTTTGTCGACGGCACGACATTTGGTACCGATGACACGCGATTGACGATGCTCTCGGGCGAGGACCTCATGGATCGTACGCCCATGAAACCCACGTGCACGGCTGATGGTCAGACGCTCAAGATCGACTTTGGCGAGACGACGCCTGCCGGCGGCTTTTTCCGTGTCGAGGTTTACGGCGTGACGTTTCCCGTTGAGGGCGGCGATGAGGCCTTTAGCGGCACCTATACGCTCGCCGACGGTTCGACCAAGAAGATTTCAAAAATTCCTTCCGTCGAGATCAAGGGCGTGACGGCCTTCGATAACTTCCTGGCCGATCTTAAGGAGCAGCCGTGGATCGAGGCCTGGAACTCCAATATGTTCCTGCGCCTGTTCTTGAACCCGGTCATTTTGGTCCAGAGCCTGCCGATCGTCTTTAAGGGCTTCCTTATGTCGCTTTCGATCGTGCTTGTGGCGTTTCCGCTGGCAATTCCCTTCGGTTTTGCCCTGTCGCTCATGCGCATCTCCAAGTCGCGCATCCTGCGTTGCCTCGCCGGCATCTACGTGAATATCATTCGCGGTACGCCGGCGTTCCTGCAGATCTATATCGCGTTCTTCGGTCTGCCGTTGGCCGGCGTCAAGGTGGACGACTATGTCTTGGGCGTTATCGTCATGGCCATGAACTCGTCTGCGTACCTGTGCGAGATCTTCCGTGCCGGTATTCAATCGATCCCCAAGGGCCAAAACGAGGCTGCGCGCTCTCTGGGCATGAATGCCTTCCAGACGCTGCTCTACGTTATGATTCCGCAGACATTCCGCAATGTTTTGCCTACGCTGACCAGCGAGTTTATCTTGCTTTACAAGGATACGTCGCTGCTTGCCGCCGTGGGTGTGGTCGAGATCGTCATGAACGCCCGTACCATCGTGGCCACGACGGGCTCCATCACGCCGTATGTGGTTGCCGCCCTGTTCTATCTGGTCATCACCCTGCCGCTCGCTCGCTTGGTGAGCGGTCTTGAGGCGAGGCTTTTGGGCACGACCGAGACCAAGAAGAAGCGTCCCGCCAAGAGCGCCGGACAGGTTGTCGCGACGCCTGCCGATCACATCGCCGGTTTGTAAGGAGGTCCTATCATGAGCGAAACCAATAACTCGAACGAGGTCGTCGTCAGTATCAAGAACCTCCAGAAGGCCTTTGGCGATAACGTGGTCCTGCGCGATATCGATCTAGATGTGCACAAGGGTGAGGTCGTTGTGGTCCTGGGCCCTTCGGGCTCGGGCAAGTCGACGATGCTTCGCTGCATCAATCGTCTGGAGCATCCCACGAGCGGCTCGATCATCGTTGAGGGCGTGGACGTGTGCGCCAAGGGTGTCGACCTCAACAAAGTGCGCACGCACCTGGGCATGGTGTTTCAGCAGTTCAACCTGTTCCCGCACCTGTCGGTCAAAAAGAACGTCATGCTTGCGCAGCAAAAGGTGCTCAAGCGCAGCAAGGAAGAGGCCGAGAAGATTGCCATCGAGGAGCTGACCAAGGTCGGCCTGGCCGAGCGCATCGACTTTATGCCGAGCCAGCTCTCGGGCGGTCAGCAGCAGCGCGTGGCGATCGCCCGCGCCCTGTCGATGAATCCACACGTGATGCTCTTTGACGAGGCTACGTCAGCGCTTGACCCCGAGCTTGTCCGCGACGTTCTTGGCGTCATGCGCGATCTTGCACGTGACGGTATGACCATGATCGTGGTGACGCACGAGATGGGCTTTGCCCGCGATGTCGCCGACCGCGTGGTCTTTATGGACGGCGGCGTTATCGTGGAAGAGGGCACGCCGAGCGAGGTCTTCGACCATCCCAAGAGCGAACGCACCAAGGCGTTCTTGGGCAATATCTCGTAGCCGGTTGATGTAACTGCCGTTACAAAAGAGCGGGGCTGGACTTGAATCCAGCCCCGCTCTTTTGTAGGGATGGGGATGCGCTTTGACGCAGGCTCTCTTGGAGACCCTGGGCTCGTTACGCGAGCTCGGCTCCGAGGGCCTTGCAAGCGGTCTCGCCCTCGTCGTCGGGCGCGTCGTAGCAGATGGTGGAGTCCACGACGTTGACGCCGGCCTCGTCGGCGTCGGCCTTCCAGTTATCCATCCACTCGCCCTCGGCCCACGAATAGGAGCCAAAGAGGACGACCTTCTTGTCGCCGAGGACTTCCTTGACCTCATCCCACATCGGCTGGAACTCGTCGTACTCGAGCTCCTCGGACCCCATGGCGGGGCAGCCGAAGGCGAAGGCGTCATAGCCGGTGGCCTTGTCGGCGGAGAAGTCGGCGCAGGAGATGACATCTGTCTCGGCGCCGACTGACGTCGCGCCCTCGGCAACGAGGTTTGCCATGGCCTCGGTGTTGCCCGTGCCGCTCCAGTAGACGACCGCGATCTTGCTCATGTGTTGTCCTTTCGGTTGTGCGGCGTGCGGCCGCGGTTTGTATGTTCTATCGGGTTGCCTGGGCAAGTTTTGCCAGGCTATGGCCCTGCTGATAGACATGGGTGAGGTGTTGCGTGCAAGCGCGGTAGGATTCGAACGTCGCAAGCGCTTGCCCGACATTCGTGTAGACCTTCCAAGGTCCAAAGACCTTGTAGTTCTCGCCATGCTGGACGATAAATTGACGCACATCTTCGTAGGGATATCCCAAAAAATAGCCAATTTCGTGAGGAAACTCGCAGGTGCAGCCGTCGCCGCAAGGTTCGCTCTGCGCAAGAACGCATGGTCCGTCGGCGCAGGCGCTTTCCGTGGCATTGCTGCTTGCCAGCGTGATGCGCGCGGCGAGATGCACCAGGGATGCGGGCAGGTTGTGGACATCGTAACCTTCGGCGGCAAGCGCCGTCGTGGCGCGGGGGTCGGAGAGGTATCGCATGAGGTCCGCAGGGCGGTACACATAGATGAGCGCTCCGCAGGGGCGCCAGACCAAGACGCTCGTGTGGATGCCGAACGGTTGGAGTTCTCGGTTGCATTGAGCTATGACGGCAAGGAGATGTGTACGACGCACTTCGATATGGGGGTTGCCGGGCTTGCCGTTTTGACTTGCGTAGACGCCGGGATAGGTAAAGAGCGATGCCGGCTTGATGCCCGCGAGCGTGGGAGAGCAGTTGCGCACGACCGCTGCCTGAAACGTTGGGATATCTATGGTTCGAGTCACGGCGCTCCTTACGGATCTAAACTGTTAGCCTAGGAAAACTTATACACGAAAGTAAGCCATGGTCAACAAAAAAGTTTGAAGAGGGAAACTAATTGACCGAACAGACATGATTTTGGGTTAAGATGGGGACACCCCATGGGGGTATCTAGATAGTGCTACTTGAAAGGGGAGCGCATGAGTGACTTGCTCAACCCTGCGAATCTCATCGTGCTGGCCGTCATTGCCGTCGGCATGTTTTTTGGACTGCGTCGCATTGCCGCTTCGACACACGGGAAGAGTTGCTGCAGCGATGGTACGAGCGGCAAGAAGGCCAAAAAGGTTGTTGTGGTGGATACCGATGCGTCACACTATCCCTATAGCGATGAGCTGCTCATCGGCGGCATGAGCTGTGACGGCTGCGCTCAGAACGTAGCCAATGCCCTCAATGCGCTGGATGGCGTGTGGGCAACGGTGACGTATGCGGACCACACGGCACGCGTGCGCTCTAAGCAGCCGGTTGATCGTGGTGTCCTCGAGACGGCCGTGAAAGACGCGGGCTACTACGTCATGACGCTGTAAGCGCCGCCCTGGATGCGCTTCCTTGGCTAGGCTCGTCCGCGCAGTTCGATGTCTTGGATGTCGTCGAAGTTGATGGCGATGTCTCGGAGCTTGAGGAGCTTGAAGGCGGGGAGCGCCTCGTCGAGGATGCCGGTGCGGCTGCGATAGCCGTATGTATCGTAATAGTTGACACGAACCAAGTCGCCACGTTTGAGACCCTCGAGCTTTTTAGAAAGTACGAGGGCTTTTTCTTCCGTGAGCTCACGTTTTGACTCGACGGTGATTTCCTGCTTGCGCACGAGTTCGTAGTATCCCGTGAGGGCGGCAAAGGGCATAAACTGCGCGGCGCGGTTGGCGCGCACGGCACCGTTGGCAGTGAGCTTGGGGTCGGCGGCGCGGCGCCTGCCCTCGGGGTCCGCCAGGCGCTCGAAGGCGGTCGGCGGGCGCACGGGCTGTTGTTTGGGTTTAGGCACGGTGTCCTCCAACTTGGTCGTTGCGTTCGCGCGCGGTGGCGCCGGCGGTAAAGCTTAATCCCTTGACGAGCGCGTTCTTGCCGTACTTGCCTTTCACGGCCAAGACGGCGCGCGCCAGGTCGCGCTCGCGCTCATCGGCCTCGATATCGCTGAACAGATCGATGGTGGTAAATTCCTCGGGCATGAGGTTGCCAAATCCAAGGTTGATGCGCTTGACCGGTCGTTTGGGATCGACGGTCTGCGCCCAGAGCTCATCGAAATAGCCCATGATTTTCTTAAACGAATTAGTGCGCTCGGGCAGCTTTCGCGAGGCGTTGGAGTGCGCAAAGAGTGCGGCATAGCCACCACGCGGTTTGCCGCCATGCTCTCCCACAAAGATGCCATCGATTGCCTGCGCTTCGCGCACCAGGCGACGCCTTTCGTCATCGCGCTGGACGGGCTTGGGAGCACGGGGCGCGAGCTCGGAGCCGTCGGTCGCTGCGGGTTCGATGCCCGAGGTACTCGAGCGCAGGTGTCCGCAGCCGTCTATATACTGCGCCGTGCCGCTGGCGTTGAGCCGGCGTATGTCGGCGCGCTCGCTTGCATAGCCCACAAAGAGCGAGATGCTGTCGCACACCACGTGCTTGTCGATCAAATCCAGCACGGCG
The DNA here is from genome assembly GCA_959023295.1 of uncultured Collinsella sp. GTDB lineage: Bacteria > Actinomycetota > Coriobacteriia > Coriobacteriales > Coriobacteriaceae > Collinsella. The sequence continues at coordinate 63,065 of CAUFBM010000009.1, forward strand.
GCATCGACCATTTCGCGCAAGACGGTGTAGGCCTGCTCGTAGGCATAGCCCTTCGAGAGCACCTGCCCCGTGGTGGTCGAGGTCGCTTGCGGGCGATAGGCTTGGATATCGGCGATGGTCGTTGGCTCGCGCCCAAAGGCGTGGTCGATAAGATATTCGGCATTGACGCCGAGCTCATCGTAAAGCAGGTTTTCGTCGAGCGCGGCGACGCCCATCAGATCGTAGACGCCGTACTTTTCGAGGCGGGCTGCCACGCCGGGGCCGATGCCCCAGATATCGGTAATGGGACGATGAGGCCAGATCTCCTTGCGAAAGGTCTCGTCGTCGAGTATGCCGATGCGGCTGGGTACGTGCTTGGCGGTAATGTCGAGCGCTACCTTGGCCTGGAATAGGTTGGGGCCGATGCCGACCGTCGCCGTGATGCCGGTGCGCGCGAGGACCTCGTCGCGCAGCGTGCAGGCGAACCCTTCCGCATCTGTGTGATAGAGGTCCAGATAGGGCGTCACGTCGATAAAGCACTCATCGATGGAGTAGACGTGCACGTCCTGGGGGCTGACGTATTCCAGATAGATACCGTAGATTTTCGCCGACACCTCCATGTAATGCTGCATGCGCGGTACGGCCGTGATGTAGTCGATGCCATCGGGAATTTCGAACAGACGGCAGCGATTGCGTATCCCGAGGTCCTTCATGGCCTGTGTGATGGCGAGGCAGATGGTCGTGCGCCCGCGCGATTCGTCGGCGACGACCAGGTTGGTGGTGAGCGGATCGAGCCCACGGTCGACGCACTCGACGCTGGCATAAAACGTCTTGAGGTCGATGCAGATATAGATGTGCTGCTCGTGCGCCATCCGTGTCCTTCCATCAAACACATGTTCTTATCGAATACATGTTCGATAATACCTGCTTGCACGGACATCGTCAAAACCTGTCCCTCTTTGGCGGGTATGGTCGTGCGGTTGCATCGGGTTTTTTAACGCAGCTCTAAAGAGCGCGAAACAGCTCGGAAAACCTCGCTTCGTAGCATGAGTCTAACGATTGATACCGCCTATACGCACGGAAGGGTTGTGGGGATAATGGTCAACTATGGGTTTGGTATGCCGACGCGCTTGGTTGCGGATGGGGATGTGGCTCGCTGGTGCGGGCGATTGGTTGCCCACTATGGCGGCACCAAGGCACTGGTCGTGCTGGGAGGCGACAAGCGCACGCGTGATGAGCTCGTTTCGGCGGCGCTGGGCTCGCTCGATCGCGCCCTGCTCGAGCGCGTGCTTTTCCGCTGCGGTTTGGTCGGGGGCGACGGGGGAGACGAGCTGATCGACGAAGCCGTGGCCCTGGCGACCGACGAAGGCGTGGACTTTGTCCTGGCGATCGGCGATGCCGATACGGCCGGCTTTGCGCGCGAGCTCGCCCGTCGTATGGCGGCGCTCGATGCCGGTGAGGACGGCTTTGTGCCTTATGGATGCATCGTCTCCGAGGGAAAAGTGCCCGCCGTTGTGGGTGCCGGCGAGGTTCCCGTTTTCGCCATTATCGCGCCCGAACTGCTGGAGGGCATTGGGTCTCCTCTGCGTGAGTTGCTCGGCAGCGTGTGCGTCGCGGCCTAATATTTACCATAAAGGGATAGGTTCTATTTGATTGGTAAAGCGTTTGACCTGCCAAAATAAGCCTGTCCCTTTTTGATCGGTTGCCGTTTGGGGGCCGATTGGCAACGCTCGCTGATTGTAGTCTTGACCTGCGCTAGAATAGTGGCATCTGAATGTCCGGGCGCATGGAGGCGTGCGCCCGTATGCTGAGGAGGACTCTATGGCAACTGTTGCCGCACCTATCGATGCTACGTCGACTGCCGCTTGGAAGGCACTCGAGGCTCATCAGGAGAAGCTCGAGGCCGATGGTATCGACCTCAAGGCCTGGTTCGCTGCCGATGCCGAGCGCGTGAACAAGCTGAGCTTTGACGCCGGTGACCTGCACTTCGATCTGTCGAAGAACCTGGTGACCGATGAGACCGTCAAGCTGCTGTGCGATCTTGCCCGCGAGGTGAAGCTCGAGGAGCGCCGCGACGCCATGTTCTCCGGCGAGCACATTAACACCACCGAGGACCGCGCCGTCCTGCACACCGCGCTTCGCCGCCCCGCAACCGAGAGGGGCCAGCTCATCGTCGACGGCCAGGATGTCGTCGCCGACGTGCACGAGGTCCTCGACCGCATGTATGCCTTCGCCGAGCGCGTGCGCTCCGGTGAGTGGAAGGGCGTTACCGGCAAGAAGATCGAGCACCTGGTGTCCATCGGCATCGGTGGCTCCGATCTGGGCCCGGTCATGGCCTACGAGGCTCTGCGTCCCTATGCCGACGCCGGTATCGACTGCCGCTATATCTCCAACATCGACCCCAACGACCAGGCCGAGAAGCTTAAGGGCCTGGATCCCGAGACCACGCTCGTGATCATCGTCTCCAAGACCTTCACCACGCTCGAGACCCTCACCAACGCCCGCGAGGTCAAGACCTGGATGCTCGAGCAGCTCAAGGCCCAGGGCGCCATCGACGGCTCCGATGAGCAGAACGCCGAGGCCGTGGCAAAGCACTTCGTCGCCGTTTCCACCGCACTCGAGAAGGTTGAGGCCTTCGGTATCGACCCCGCCAACGCCTTCGGCTTCTGGAACTGGGTCGGCGGCCGCTACTCCGTCGACTCCGCCGTGGGCCTGTCGCTGATCGTCGTGCTCGGTCCCGAGCGCTTCCAGCAGTTCCTCGAGGGCTTCCACGCTATCGACGAGTACTTCTGCAACACGCCGCTCGAGAACAATGCCGTTGCGCTGATGGGCCTGCTCAACGTCTGGTACGTCAACTTCTTCGGTTCCAAGAGCCACGCCGTGCTGCCGTACTGCCAGTACCTGCATCGTTTCCCGGCCTACCTGCAGCAGCTCACCATGGAGTCCAACGGCAAGCATGTCCGCTGGGACGGCAGCGCCGTGACCTCCGACACCGGTGAGATCTTCTGGGGCGAGCCCGGCACCAACGGTCAGCACGCCTTCTACCAGCTGCTGCACCAGGGCACCGTGGTGGTCCCGGCCGATTTCATTGCCTTCGCCAATACCGCCAACCCTGCGACCGACAGCGGCCAGGACGTGCACGAGCTGTTCCTGGGCAACTTCCTGGCCCAGACCAAGGCGCTCGCCTTTGGTAAGACGGCCGATGAGGTGCGCGCCGAGGGCACGCCCGAGCAGATCGTCCCGGCCCGCTGCTTTGAGGGCAACCGTCCGACGACCTCGATCTTTGGCGACACGTTGACCCCGTTCGCACTCGGCGAGCTCATCGCCCTGTACGAGCACATCACGTTTGTCGAGGGCACGGTCTGGGGCATCGACTCCTACGACCAGTGGGGCGTCGAGCTGGGCAAGCAGCTTGCCAAGCAGATCACCCCTGCCTTCCACGACGATGCCGCCAAGGCCGAGCAGGACGCTTCGACCCAGGCGCTCATCGAGTTCTACCGCGCTCACCGCAAGTAGTCGCTGCTGTTAACGCATCGCGCCTTATAGTCAGGGGCCCGTATCCCATCGGATGCGGGCCCCTTTGCTTTGCCGTGGCCCCGGGGCGCACGGCCTTTAAGGATCTTCGCCGGAGCGTCGCGTGCTGCGAGGGCCCTGCGTCTAGAGCTCGGCCTCCGCATGGCCTCGCTGCGCCTCGGGCAGCTCCCCGTAGAGCGGATGGTCTTCGAGCCTAAAGCGCTCGACCTGTTCGGGAGTGCAGCCGCGCACAAAGAGCCACGAGCGATCGATCGGCGTCGCCATGAGCGTGCTGGGCAGCGCGTCGGCGCGGTCGGAAAACACCCGGGCACTCTCGGGATCCTGGAACGCCAGCACCAGATGCGTGTCGCAGTTGCCCATGATGGAGCGTGCGCGTGCCTCGCCATAGAGCGCATCGAGCTGGTTGGTCGACTGCAGCAGCAGCGTTGCCCAGATGTTGCGGCTTCGGATAATCGAGAGCACGTTGTCGATCTGGGGGATCTGCAGATTTGCGAAGTCATCGAGCATAAAGCGCACGGGCACGGGCAGGCTGCCGTCGGGCTGCCTATCGGCCTCACGAATGAGGCCCATAAACGCCTGCGAAATAAAGAGGCCGGTCAGCGGATCGAGATTGCGGTCAATATCGCTCACGGTTACAAACAGGGCGCAGGGGGTGTGTCCCATGGAAGCGAAGTCCGCCTGATGGCACTCACGATAGAGCTGTGCCGCACCGTCGAATCCCAGACACATGACCTTTTCGGCAAGGATGCCGACGATGCTCGCGTGCATGCGCTCGGCATTTTGCGTAATGGCGTAGCGCCGCCATAGCGAGAGGGCATAGCTTTGGGGGTCGGTCGTGATCAGGTCGTCAAACAATCGACCTGTGGCACCGTCCTGCAGGTGCTCGATCAGCTTGATGACCGAGCTGATCGTCTGCTCGTCGGCGGGTAGCTGTTCGGTGACGTAGGCGATAAGACACGACAGCAGGTTTGCCGCCGCATGATCCCAAAAAGGCTGGTTGTTGTCCTCGATGGGGCAGATGGCCTTTGCCACCGAGAGGATGTCCTGCTGGTTGGGCCTGCCGTCCGCCTTGCGGCGAATGTGCCTCAGGGGGTTGTAGCCGCAGCGCTCGATGCCGGGCGCAAGGGCCGGGACGGTGTTGAGGTCGGCGAAGTTGAGACATTGCACGCGGTAACCGTGGGCTGCCAGCACGGGTCCCACTTCGCGACAGAGCGTGCCTTTGGTGTCGAGCACGATGTAGCTTGCGTTCATTTGCAGCAGGTTGGGCTTGAGGACGTTTCGGGTCTTGCCGGCTCCCGAGGGGCCGATCACAAGTGCATTGTTGTTGAGTCCCGTTTGGCGGGTGTCGCAGGAAAGCGTTCGATCCTTGGCGAGGATGGTGGACGATGCGGACTCAGATGCGGCGAGACGGCTGGCGAGGTTAGACATGGGCGACCTCCTTGGTGGTCGAGAGGATTTCGTGGGCAAAGCCGAGCTCGACGGCGCGCTCGGCCGAAAGGTAGGTGTCTTTTGCAGTGAGGGACTGGATGCGCTTGGGCGTGAGGCCGCTGCGGTCCGAGAGGATTTGCGTGAGGGTCTTGCGGGTCTGCATGAGACGCCGGCTGGTTTCCTGCAGCGCAAGTGCCGAGCCGCCTGCCCCCTGGGGGATCAGCGGGTCGTGAATCATGAGCTCTGCATGGGGCGCCATACGGCGATCGTCGCCGCCCATAAAGATCACGGCGCCCATGGACGCGGCGAATTCCAGGCAGACGGTGCGGATGGGGCACGATGCGAGGCGCATGGCGTCGTAGATCGCAAGGCCCGATCGCACGCTTCCGCCGGCGCTGGCGACAAATATGGTGATGGGGCGGCTGGGGTCGGTGGCATCGAGCAGGCGGATCTGCTGGCATAGGTCGTGGGCCATCGGGGTTTCGATGTTTCCCATGACGGAGAGCTCGCGACGGGCGAGCATCTCATCGTAAATGCTGGTGAGCGTGATGCCTCGGGCGGATTCACGCATGGTGAGGGGGCTGATGATGGGGGAATGATTGGTGTCCATGAGGACTCCTTTCTGTTGGTTGTGTTGTGGAATAGGATTGTTGCCCGCGGAGGGGCTGGCGGGCTACAGGGTTCGTCCGAGCCTGAGATCGAGCTCGGTTGTGGGGCAGGCTGCCTGTTCGTGCGGCTCGCAAGCGCCAAGGGCTCCAAAGCGATAGAGCGTTGCGGCGGGCGTGGTGTAGGCGAGCCGCAGCTGATGCTCGACAGGGGCACATCCGTCATTTTTGTAATGAGCCGCGTAGTACTGCGCGATGCTGGCGTTCATCTCGCTGCCATTGCGATGGCGCTCAAACTGGCGTCTGCAGGTCTCGATGATCTTTGCTACCGACTTGGGTGCCGTCGCGGGAACAAGGGCGAGATAGCCCTCAAATAGCTCGTTGATGCTCAGGAGGCACAGCAGGTCGATCAGCGTCCTTATGGCTGCTCCCTCGGCGGAAAAGTGCGCGGTCATGCGGTTATATCGGTTGCGGTCGACGATGGCCGCATGGGGTCTTGGAGTTTTCTGCCCCGTGGTCCCGGGCTTTTGCCGCGCCTGTGTATTGAGCTCGACGTTGCAGCGCTTGAGGCCGTCCAACGGAAGGAACAGTGCGGTGCGCAGGGTGTTCCGCTTGCTTTCGAGTTCATGACGCTCGTCGGGTTCCCATTCGAGCTTGAGTTTCGTGTCGAGCGCCGTAAGCATATGGGCTAGGCAGCCTACGGTAAGAACGCACGAATCGTTGTCGCGTTTTGGGGCATAGGGGTCTGTCAGCTTGCGAATGTCGGGGTCGCCCATGATCTTTGTGCAGCGCTTCAGCAGTTGAGGGTGGTCGGCCAAGATCGTCGCGAGCGGTAGCGACGCGTAGTTCTTGATGGTCGCGGCGGCAAAGGCGGCGTCATATTCGTTTGCATATGCTCGCTCAATTCGGGCATCCAGAATGCTTTTCTTATCGCCGTCTTCAGCGTGGTGGTTTGTCATAGCTTCTCCAATCGGTTGATGTTCGTGCTGTTTGTTGATGTGTTGGTTGTCGTGAGTGATGTGCTTGCCGTGGGTGATGTGCTGACGTTGGGGTGCTATGCGGTTTTCAATGAGCCCGTGAGGCAGTTGCTGCAGGGGCGGGATGGAACGGCCCATGCAAGGCGGAAGGCATCGTGCTCAAAATCGAGACAGCAATGCCCTGGGTGCCTCACATGTGGCAGTTACCTCATTAAGTTGTCATTGCGTTTGGGGTTGTACTTTGCCGATCTTCTTTCTCTTACACGCTGAAAACTGAAACTGAATATGCTCGATCAAACGATGACCACCGGAGCGGTCATCTTTAAAGTACGTTCGTTTTGCTGATTTGACAAGACTAATTTTGAAATTTTTTTCTACGGGGTGAAACGAGGTTCGTGGAACGGTCGCGCTTGGTGTCGCCAGCTATGTATGTGGTGGCTCAGCGTTTGGCTGGAACGATTGAGCCCCGAGATGGCGTCCCGTTCATGTTCGGGACAATATGACTTTTTACCCGTTGCAGACAGAGCCGCCGTGGGTGTTCTGTATGATGGCTCAGACAAGGTTACTCAATGACAGGGAGGCATATATGGCAATCAAAGCCATCGCAATGGATATCGACGGTACGCTCACCAACGACCAAAAGGTCATCAGCCCGCGTACGCGCGAGAAGCTGCTCGCGGCGCAGGAGTCGGGAATTAAGCTCATCTTGGCTTCGGGTCGTCCCGCATGGGGGCTGCACGCCTTGGCGCAGGAGCTCGACCTTCAAAACCATGACGGTCTTCTAGTTGCCTTTAATGGCGCGCATGTGGTCGACGCTCAGACCGATGAGGTCCTTTTTGACCAGGCCATGCCGGCTGACGAGCTGCATCGCCTGATTGATCACCTGCGTAATTTTGACGTGATCCCTATGATTTCGCTCGGTCGTAATCTGCACGTCGAGGATTCGTACCATTGCATGATCACGCTGCCTGACGACTCGCAGAAGAATATCGTCAAGTATGAGCGCGATGCGTGCGATCTTAAGATTCGCGAGGTCGAGAGCTTGCATGAGGTTGTGGACGCTTATCCCGTGGACAAGCTGCTGACGGCGGGCGATCCGGCCTACCTGCAGGCGCATTACGAGGAGATGTATGCGCCCTTTAAGCAGACGCTTTCGGGCATGTTTACGGCCGACTGGTACTTTGAGTACACGGCGCCCGGTATCGACAAGGCCCGCGCGCTCGAGGGTGCCCTGCCCAAGCTCGGTATCGATGCCAGCGATGTCGTCTCGTTTGGCGACGGCCAGAACGACAAGTCCATGATTGAGTGGGCCGGCACCGGTGTTGCCATGGGTAACGCCGTCGATGAGGTTAAGGCTGTGGCCCAGATGGTGACCGCCAATAACAACGAAGACGGTATTGCGGTGGCGCTGGATAAGCTGCTGGGCTAGAATCGCCGATAATGCATGGTTCGGGCGCCTGCTTACAGGCGCCCTTTTGTTAGGGAGGGTGCCGTGTCCGCATTTCCGTTCGACGCCGTTATCTTTGACATGGACGGTGTCATTGTCGATACCGAGTATTACTACCTGGGCGAGACTGCCGCGTTTGCCAAGGAGCTGGGGCTTAATCTGACTCAAGAGGAGTTGAATGGGCAGGTCGGTACCTCCCATCAGTTCTTCCTGCATATGCTGGTCGATTGGTTTGAGCGCGCCGGTAAGGGGCATTTCACTGGCGAGGAAGCGTTGGCCCGTTGGGACGAGTGGGCGCATAAACGTCCGCGCGACTATCAGGCTTTGATTAACCCAGGCGCCGTGGATACGATTCGAGAGCTGCCGCGCCGCGGCGTTCGCGTGGCGCTTGCCAGCTCGTCTCCCATGGATAGCATCGAGGAAGTGCTCAACGCATGCGGGCTGTCGGATGCCTTTGAGTATGTGGTGAGCGGCGAGCAGTTTAAGGAGAGCAAGCCCGAGCCCGACATCTACCTGCATGCATTGGACCTGCTGGGGCTGCCCGCGAATCGCTGCTGCTGCGTTGAGGATTCGGTGCCCGGCATCACTGCCGGCAAGCGAGCCGGCCTGACGGTCATTGCCAAGCGCGAGGAACGCTTCGGCTTTAGCCAAGATGCCGCGGACAAGATTATCGACCAGCTGCCGGAGCTGCTCACGCTTTCTTAGGAGCGCGGTAGTTGCGCGTTTTTCGGGTCCGATGAGTAAATACCCGACATTTTGGTGCGGCAGCAAGCATACTTAATGCTAATGCGGGCTTAAGGGCTTGTTGAATGCCCTTGGGCCCGCTTTAGACTTAATTGTGCTGGGAGAGGGTATATGCCACCGACTGAAGGGCTAACTGACGGTAAAGCAGCGATACCGCTGTACCAACAGGTTATCGATATCATTAAAAACGAAATTAACTCCGGTGCCTACAAGGCGGGCGCGCGGATACCCAATGAATTCGAATTGGCTGAGAGCTATAAAGTTGGCCGCGTTACCGTGCGACGCGCTATTGAGGAGCTCGTCCAGCAGGGCTATCTAACGAAGCGGCAGGGGAAAGGCACGTTTGTCAATGCCCCCAAGCTTAAGCGCAAGATTCGCCAGAAGGATGACGTCCAGAGTTTTTCGGACGCATGCCGCGTTAACGGAATGGAGCCGGGGGCGTGCGTCATTTCGAGAAAGATACTGCCGGCGGATTCCACCGAAGCGCAGTTCTTTGGTGTTCCCGTTGGAACTGATTTGATTTGCGTTGAGCGTGTGCGTACTGCCGATGGAGTCCCCGTCATGCTCGAGAACAACATATACGTTTACGAGGACAACGCTTATCTATCAACGGCACCTCTATCTAACCAATCCATTTTTGAGTTCGTGCGTAACCGGACGGGCCGTACGCCCGCGTTTACCGACCCGTGCACACTCGAGATCGCGTGCGCGTCGCCCGAGGTCGCTCGGCTGTTGGCAGTTCCCGTTGGCGAACCCTTGTTTTATATGGAAGCCTTCTTTTTCGACGAGCAGCGGCGGCCGTTTATCATCGGTCGTCAGCGGATCGTTGGGTCTCGCTACGTTTTTGACATCTAGGACATTGCGAATTGAGACGCCCGGTGGATCATCTCACCGGGCGTCTCCATACCGTTCACGGCGCAAACGCAACCGTTCAACCGCGTTGCGGCAATCAGTTTGAAATTATCTTGATGACGAGAAAAGCTGCTGGTAATCTATGGGACGTCATAGAACGTTTGCATTGTGCAAACGTTGAAGCGAGATGCGATGCAGTCTCGAGTTCTTTGGAGGTATCTATGTCAGATACGAAGGCGAAGAAGACAAACAGACGTTTTAAGTTCAAATTACCGCATGTCTATACGATCATGTTCTTGCTGATCGTTGTCTTTGCGGTCCTGACTTGGATCGTTCCCTCTGGTCAGTATCAGCGCAAGACGATTTCGACAGCGGCGGGCGAGCGTGAAGTCGCCGTTGCTGGAACCTATGAACAGGTCGATAAGAACTACACCGATTCCGAGACCGGCGAGACCATCAATCTGGGCCAGGATATCTTCGCGGTCCTGCAAGCGCCCACCAAGGGTATCCAAGAGGCTGCCGACGTCGTTGCGTTCGTCTTATTGATTGGCGGATCGTTCGCAGTCATCACCAAGACCAACGCTTTGAATGCCGGCATGAGCCGTGTGATTAAAAAGCTCAAGAACAAGGACATCCTCATCATTCCCATCACGATGACGTTGCTGTCCATTTGCGGCACTACGTTTGGTATGTCTGAGGAAGCCCTGCCGTTCTATGCCATCTTCATTCCCATCATGATGGGTATCGGTTATGACTCGATGACGGCATTCATCATCTGCTTCCTTGGTCCTAACCTGGGATATTGTGCTTCGACCATCGACCCGTTCAATGTTTTGATCGCCCAAGGCATTATCGGCATCGAGGGCAATCCTCAGCTGTGGCTGCGCGCCATCTCTTGGGTCATCTTTACCGCCGTTGGCATCGCATGGGCCATGCGCTATGCCATGCGCGTCAAGAAAAACCCCGAGTCGTCCATTACGTACGAGGACGACAAGCTCAAGCGTGTTGAGTTTTCCGTGACCGATGCCTCCATCGAGGAAGAGTTCACTACCCGTCAGAAGCTCGTGCTTATCGATTTTGCCTGCGGTATGGGCATTATCGTCTGGGGTCTTGTTACCCAGGGCTGGTACATGAATGAGATTTCCGCCGTGTTCCTTGGTATGGGCTTGCTTGCCGGTATCCTGGGCGGCCTTGACCAGCAGACGATCGCCGAGGAGTTCGTTAAAGGCATTGCCGACTTTGCGTACGCCGCCATCGTTATCGGTATCGCTCGCGGCATTCTGGTCATCGCCGAGGGCGGCATGATCATCGACACCATCCTCCAGGCGCTCGCTACCGCGCTTGCCGGTGCGCCCGCCGCCGTCTACACCACGTTTATGTATATCGTCCTTGGCCTGCTCTCTTTGCTGGTTCCCTCGAGCTCTGGACTTGCGGCGCTCACCATGCCCGTCATGGGTCCGCTGACCGAGCTTATGGGCCTCAATCCCGAAGCCGCTGTTACCGCGCTCCAGTTTGCTAATCAGACCATTAACACCATCAGTCCCGTGGCGGGCATGACGGTTGCCGGCCTTGCCGTGGCAAAGATCTCGTTTGGCCAATGGTGGAAGACCATTTGGAAGTTCTTCATTTTCATGGTCGTCTTTGGCCTGATCGTAACGGCAATTTCTGGCATGCTTCCGGTGTAGGTGGTTGTGATGTCTGATCGTTTGACGGTCCTGACGTCTAAGAGCGTCTTTACCGGTACGGGGGACCTGCCGTTTGAAGGTTTCGTAGCGGTCCGTGGCAATCGAATTGAGGCTGTTGGCACCAAGTGCGAGGTAGCTTCGTATTTGACCCAAGCGGACGAGGTAGTTGACCTGGGCGACCGCACCGTCATGCCCGGCCTGATCGATGTGCATACCTTCTATACGGGCTGGGCACTGCGGACGTTGGGGTCTGATCTGTCCGGCGTCGCCGATGCCAAAGAGGCCGTGTCGCTCTTGCGTGCATGGAAAGATGATCATCCGGATTGCGCGGCGGCTTTTGGCCACAACCTGCCCGAAACGTTGGCATCGGATGCCGAGAACGCAAATACGGCAGCTGTGTTTGACGATTTTTTTGGTGATATCCCTGTCGTCTGCTTTACACCGGGCGCGGAGACCTGCGTTCTCAATGCTGCCGCCAGTGCGCGATACGGTTTTACACCGCAGGCGTGCTATGCCGAGAAGATCTGGCGCATGATGAGCGATTTCCTCGCGTTGCCCGAGGTGCGCGCGGGGTATTCGGACTACATGAGCATGCTTAACGAGCGCGGCGTTACCGCCATCAAGGAGATGGCGTTTGATGACTACTACGGCTTTGCCGACGAAATGGCTCGCCGTGAGGAATCTGGCGAGCTGACGGTTCGCGTCTCTATGATGTCGCAGCCGGTGGGCGCTGGTGCAAATCTGGCATATGCTCGCGAGGCACGAGAGCGCTTCCGGGGACCGTTCGTTCGTTTTTCTGGCTTCAACCGTATGACCGATCGCGGCGTATGGGCGGGGCTTGCCGAGATGATTGACCCCTATGAGGATACGGCCGATGCGGGCGCTGCCGGCAAGACGGTCGTCGAGGAGCCAGAGTGGGATCTGATTGAAAGCGAGCTGCGTGCAATTGATGCTGACGGCTTCCGATATTCCTTGCATTGCCAGGGCGATGGCGCCGTTCGTCGCACCGTGGCGCTCTATGCCTCGCTGCCTCGAGACGAGCATGGACGGATGCTTCGCCGCCATGCGATTACCGATCTCGAGAACTCTGACCCGACCGATCTTGTCGAGTTTGGCAAGTTAGGTGGAATTTGCGAGGTCTATCCGCAGATTCTGACGCTGGACCGGCGCGAGGATTGCCTGTCGATGATGCGTCGACAAATTGGCGAGACGCGACTTTTGCACAGCTGGAATCGCCGCGGCATGGAAGATTCCGGATGCACAGTGTGCTGTGGCACTGATTTGCCGCTGTTGATTCCGAGCTTGGGCGAGTCAATCTACAGCGCGTGCGGCGGGTTCTTCGCCGACGGACTTCCCGTGAATGAGGCCAACGTGCTGACGCTTGTCGAGCTTTTGCGCGCTTGGACTGCCGGGGGCGCGTACGACCTGATGCGCGAAGACGAGCTGGGTACGCTTGAGGTTGGCAAGCTTGCCGATATCTGCGTACTCGATCGGGATGTGTTCGACCTCGATTATCGCGACGCACGCGATCTTGCGGTTGATATGACGATGTCGGACGGACGAATCGTGTTCGATCGAAATAAGGAGGCATAAGATGCCTGAATCCAAACCGACGCTGCGCCGCGAACAGATTGCAGGCATGAATATCCACTACATCATGTGGTCGCTCGATTACTTCCTTGATGTGCAGCAGCGCTTGGGCTTTGAGTCCATTGAGCTGTGGTGCGCGGAGCCGCATGTGACGCTCGATCACACGGGCTACTTTGAGGCTGAGGTCCTGGCGAAAAAGGCTGCAGACCGTGGGCTTAGGTATCGTACTCTGTGCCCCGAGAATGTTGTCTATCCTTGGCAGTACTGCGCACGCAAGCCGCTGCATGAACAGCGCAGCCTGGCGTACTTTAAGCACGGCATTGAGCTTGCCGAGGTACTTGGGTGCGACCGTATGTCCATCAACTCGGGCTGGGGCGACTGGGACGAGGACCGCGAGGAAGCCTGGAAGCGCAGCCGCGAGCACTTGTCCATTCTGGCGGAGTATGCCGGGGAGCACGGTCTGGTGCTTACGATGGAAAGCCTGCGTCCCGAGGAGAGCAACCTTGTGACGACGGTTTCCGATGCGAAGCGCATGATTGACGAGGTCGCGAGCCCGTACTTACAGCCCATGGTTGATACAACTGCGATGGGCGTTGCGGGCGAGACGCTCGAGGACTGGTTTGCCGCCTTTGGTGATGGGGCAATTCACGAGATGCACTTTATCGACGGTGACCCGTATGGCCATCTGGTGTGGGGCGATGGCAAGCACGATATGGACGCCTTCGTCGCCGCACTCAACGCCCATGGTTTTGACGGCATGCTGGGCCAGGAAATCACGGACGGTCGTTACTACGATGACCCGGCCGCGGCAGATGCCAAGAACATGGCCGCATTCGAGAAATATCTGATTGACTAAAACAACTATCGGCTACGCAACCAACGTCATTGATTGCGGGTCAAATAAGAAAGGAACTGGATATGAACGCACACGATCTGATCAAAGAGGCAATTGCCGAGAAGGGCAAGTTCGACAGCGTCTACTGGATTGCTTGCGGTGGCTCCATGATCGATTTGATCCCGGCTCATGAGCTTCTGCAGCGCGAGGCAACCACCTTCACTTCGTATATCTATACCGCACGTGAATTCGACATTATGCGTCCGCGTCGTCTGGGCGAGAAGTCCCTGGTCATCGCTTGCAGCCACAGTGGCAATACCCCGGAGGTCGTCGAGGGCTGCGAGATTGCCCTTGCCGCCGGCGCTACGGTGATCGCCCAGACCGACAACGCTGGATCCAAGATCGACTCCGGCAAGTGGACCACGTGGGTCTACCCATGGGGCGAGGGTGTGCCGCAGGCCGAGGTCCCCGCTGGCATTTCGCTGTCGCTTGCGGCAGAGCTGCTCGATCAGCAGGAGGGCTACGCCGATCTTGCCGATATGTATGCCGGTATCGCCGAGATGGATAAGATTCTTCCCCCGGCACGCGAGAAGGTAAATGCCGAGCTGGGCGATCGCTTTGCCAAGCTTTGCCAGGAGCACGAGTTCTTCTATATTCTGGGCAGCGGTCCCAACTTTAGCCAGACCTACGGTTTCGCTATCTGCTCTCTTATGGAGATGCAGTGGCAGCACTGCAGCTACATTCACTCTGCCGAGTACTTCCATGGCCCCTTCGAGGCTACTCAGGATGGCGTTTTTTACTTCCTGCAGATGGGCTCCAGCGAGTGCCGTGCTATGGACGAGCGCGCCCTGGCGTTCCTTAAGACGCATACCGATACGCTGATGGTGCTCGATGCCAAGGAGTACGGTATGGAAGCCGTGCCGGCGAGCGTCCGTGCTTATCTGGACCCGGTGCTGTTCTACGCCATGAACTGCGAGCTGCGTGCCGCACGCGGCAAGGTGTTTGATCACGATCCCGATTTCCGTCGCTACATGGGCGTCGTCGAGTACTAGAAGGATAAATACCATGGCATTTAACGTTAACGCGCTCGGATTTGGCGACAACGTCGTCGATCGCTACGAGCATATCCACACCATGTATCCTGGCGGCAACGCGGTGAACTTCGCCGTTTATGCCAAGAAATGCGGTGCCGCACGCTCCGCATACATGGGCATTTTTGGCAATGACGCCGCTGCCGAGCATGTCATTGCAAGCCTCGAGGATGAGGGTATCGAGCTTGACAAGTGTGAGCAGATGATTGGCGAGAACGGAGCGGCTCGCGTGACCGTCGTTGACGGTGACCGTGTCTTCCTTGGCTCCAACGAGGGCGGTATCCGTGGCGATGCGCGCTATGTCCTCGATCGCTTTGACCTTTCGTACATGAAGCAGTTCGATGTGGTTCATTCGGGCAACTATTGCTTTACCGAGCGCGAGCTGCCCAAGCTGAAGGCTGCGGGCGTCACGGTCTCTTTTGACTTTTCGGACGACTCCACCGACGAGTACTACGAGCAGATTGCACCCTACGTCGATTTTGCCTTCTTTAGTGCGGCGGATGCCGCGAGTGAGGACGAGATTCGCGAGCGTCTGGCATGGGTGAAGGGCCTGGGTCCGCGTTTTGTGTCGGCTACGGCGGGTGCCGAGGGCTGCATTGCTTACGACGGCGAGCGTTATTACCGCCAGCTGGCTAAACCGGTAACGGACATGAAGGACACCATGGGAGCGGGCGACTCGTTCCTCACTTCGTTTTTGATGTGCTATCTCGATTCCGCCAAGCGTGGTGAGGATGGCGCCGAGGCCATCGAGCGCGCGCTCGACTTTGCTGCCGGGTTTGCCTCGACCGTGTGCGGCATGGAAGGTTCTTGGGGCCACGGAGCACCAATCGTCGAATAGCTTAAGAAAGCGTACGGCGGTCTGGCTATGAGGCTTTGGACAGCCGATGCAAAACAATAAGCGAAACGCGAAAAGGGGGCTCGCCATGTGGTGGGTCCCCTTTTGAACATTGGAGAAGACCATGGGTATTAAAGCGTGCGCAGCTGGTTTTTGCTGTGCGGACGTCTATCAAAACATCGGCGTGTTCTATCCGACTGGTAATGGCATTGACTGGGGTATCCATCTTGCACGAATGGGCGTTTCGGTATCCGCCGTGTCGGTTGTCGGCAAGGACGAGTACGGAGACAAGATGAGGGAGGCGCTGGCCGCTGAGGGGTTCGATATCTCACATCTGCGGGTGGAGGATGGCGACACCTCGGTGATGCTCATGGCGTTGAAAGACGGCGTCGATCGCGTACATCTCGAGGCAATCGATGGCGTAATGGAGGCATATCGACCGAATGAAGATGACCGGGCGTTTATCCTAGAACATGACATCATTCACACCGACCTGTTTGGCAATTGTTTGGACCTCCTGCCCGAATGGCATGATGCGGGCAAGACGGTGGTTATGGACTTCTCGGTGTTCAGCCAGGATCCCGAATATGCCTGCGAGAACCATTTTCCCTACGTTGACTATGCGTTCATGTCGTTTGAAGAGGACACTCCGGAGCTGCGTGATTGGGTACGTCACGTACAGGAGCTGGGACCGCGGGTGGCAGTTGCCACGCTTGGTGAGAAGGGAAGCATTGCCTATGACGGTGAGCGCTTCTATGAGTGCGGGATCGTGCCGGCGGAGAAGGTCGTTAACACCGTGGGTGCCGGCGACTCGTATATTGCCGGGTTTACCAAGGGCGTGATCGATGGCCTTGATATTCCGGCGTGTATGAAGGCGGGCGCTGAACTGTCGTCCCGAGTGATTGGTTCGTTTGAGCCGTACTAGGGCCAAATGCCTGGAAAGGAGTACGAAATGGTTATCGACATGTTGGTCCATCCTATGCTCTATGGCGAGATCTGTACGCCGGGTGATGAGCCTGATGGATTCGGTTTTTGGTCACGAGAATTTGGTATGGGGCATATGGGCCCCATGGATTGGGATGAGCTTCAAGTCGAGATGGACGTCTGCGACGTGCGGAAGAGCGTGCTCATGCCGCTCGATGTAACCACGGCATGCGGAGGACACTTTGGCACCAATGACCAGATTGCCATGCTGGTTGCCGCGCACCCCGATCGTCTGTGGGGATTTGCGAGCGTAGATCCGCAGGTGAGCGGTGCCGCAGACGAATTGGAGCGCGCCTTTACCGAGTTGGGGGCAAAGGGGCTTTGCCTGCATCCGGCAAAGCAGGGTTTTGCCCCCGATGATGCTGTGGCCGAGCCGCTTTACGAGCTGTGCGAGCGCTATAACAAGCCGGTGGTTTTCCATGCCGGTATGTCTTGGGAGCCGGGCGCAGAGCTCTCGCGCAGTAACCCGCTTGCATTTGAGCACACAATCGCAACGCATCCAAATGTGCGCTTTAGTTTGACCCACTTTGGCTGGCCCTGGGTGCGCGAGACCGTGGCGATGCTGCTCAAGTATCCCAACTGCTACACGGACACCTCTATCACTTACATCGATTCGCCCGAGGAGATGATGCAGCGCCTTTTCACGGTCGATATGGGGCCGCTGTGGTATGAGCGCGCGCTATCGCATCAAGTGATGTTCGCCAGCAATACGCCGCGTTTCCGTGCATTCAAACTCAAGCGGGCGCTCGATACCGTGCTCATGCGCGATGATGCGCGAGAAAGGCTCTACTGGGGTAATGCCCTGCGTTTTCTTGAAGGGGATGAGTAAACATGGTGACGCTCGAGACATTGAGCTATCTATCGACTGCTCCGGACCAGTTCATCGATATTACCGAAGATGTGCACGCTGCCATCGAACGCAGCTCGGTGACCAATGGCTTGGCAGCGATTATTTTGTCGCATACGACCTGTGGAATCGTGGTAAACGAGGGACTGCCCTGCGTGGAGACGGATCTTATGGAGACGCTTGATCGCATCGCCCCACTCGATGCCCCCTATGCGCATGCACACTTCCTGCCGAGCTATGGAGCCACCGGTAACAACTCCTGTGGGCATATCAAGAGCATGATTTGTGGAAACAGTTGCTTCTTTCCCGTCCAAGATGGCCACATCGTGTGCGGAGGTGCCCAGAACATCTATCTTGCGGAGTTTGACGGTCCGCAGAAGCGAAAAGTGTACGTCGAGGTGCTGGGGGAGTAACGTCCCTGCAATGACCCTAAGAAGGAGCACGTTATGTCGTTTCTAACCTCGATGTTCAAGACCGAAAAGCCGGTTATTGGAATGCTGCACCTGCGTCCTCTGCCGGGCGATCCACTGTATTACCCGGGCGGAAGCGTGTCGCAGGTCGTGGAAGCCGCCAAGCGCGATCTCGAGGCGTTGCAGCAGGGCGGTGTCGATGGCATTTTGATTACCAATGAGCTCTCGATGCCCTATGAGCAGCATGTTTCTCCCTCAACCCTTGCATCGATGGGCTATGTAATCGGGGCTCTATCCCATGATTTGTCGACTCCTTGGGGAGCTGAAGCTATTTACGATGGTGATGCCACAATCGAGCTGTGCGCTGCCGTCGACGCGCAGTTCACGCGTTGCAATTTTTGCGGTGCCTGGGCCGGTGATCTCGGGCTGATTAACCGAGATTTCGCTCACACCATGCGTCGCAAGGCGGCGCTGCGCCTGGACGACCTCAAGCTTTTTCACTTCATCACGAGCGAGGGGGAGGTTTATCTCAACGACCGCACGACTGCGGACATTGCCGATTCACTTCTCTTTAATTGCCTACCGGATGCGATGGTCATCGGCGGTTCGGCTGCCGGTCGTGGCGCTTCGGGCGAGCTTGCCGATGAGGTCCGTGAGCGTGTTGGCGAAGTGCCCGTGGTATGTGGCACCGGTTGTCGCGAAAATACCGTGGCTGACGTATTTGCTCACTACGATGGCGCGTTTGTCGGCACCTGCTTAAAGCGCGACGGAAAGCTGGATGCCCCGGTTGATGTTGAGCGGGTAGCTCGTTTTATGGCTGCCGCTCGTACGGCGCGAGGGGAGTAGGCACCTATGGCGCTCTATCTGGGTATTGATATTGGGACAAGCGCCTCTAAAGGCGTTTTAATCGATGATCGATGCAACATCGTTTGCCAAGCCTCTTGTGGACATGAGACGGACAACCCGTGTGACGGATGGTACCAGCATGATGCCGAGGCCGTTTGGTGGGGCGATTATTGCCGCTTGTCGCGCGAGCTGGTGGCGCGATCGGGGGTTAACGCGGCACAGATCGGATGCGTGGGCCTTTCCGCATTGGGCTGCGACTGTGTGCCGGTCGATACCGAGTGCAACGCGCTGGCGCCCGCGATTTTGTATGGAGTCGATGCACGTTCGAAACCGCAGATTGACGAGCTTCTTTCCGAATATGGGTCAGATCGCGCACGCGAGCTTTTCGGGCACGATCCCTGTTCGTCAGATATTGCTCCCAAGATCTTGTGGTTTAAGGAGAATATGCCCGAGGTGCACGAACGTGCCGCGAAGTTCCTGACGGCGTCATCGTTTCTGTGCGCAAAGTTGACGGGGCGTTTTACGGTGGACCGTTATTTGGCGGAGGATTTTCTTCCCCTATACGACCGCTTCACTTGGAAGGTTGATGCTCGGGAATGTGCTCGTTTCTGCCGGCCTGACCAGATGGCGGAGGTAATGTCGGCTACCGATATTGCCGGGGTGATTACTCAGCGTGCGGCTGAGGCGACGGGGCTCGCGGCAGGGACACCTGTCTTAGTGGGAACGGGCGACTCTGGTGCCGAGGCCATTTCGACGGGTGTATTTCGTCCCGGCGATATGATGGTTCAGTTGGGGAGTACGGCGTATTTCATCTATCTAGCTGATCATATGGTCGATGATGCCCGCCTGTGGCCAGGGACGTTTATCATTCCCGGAACTTACGGGATCTGCGCGGGGACCAATACGGCGGGTGCGCTCACATCGTGGCTGCGCCAAGAGCTGTATCGCGACGCCGTGGAGGCCGAGGGCCACGGTGGCCCCGATGCATATTCGGTTATGGCGCATGATGCCGCCGGTGTGGCGCCGGGTGCCGATGGGCTCCTGTGTCTGCCGTACTTTGCGGGGGAGCGCACTCCGCTCAACGATCCCGAGGCGCGTGGCGTCTTCTTTGGCCTGACCGGAAGGCATACGCGAGCCCATATGGTTCGTGCCGCCTTGGAAGGCGTCGCGTATACCGTTGCATCCCATGTCGACATTATCGAGCGAGAACATGGACTGCCAATTGGGCGCATTATGCTTGTCGGAGGTGGAACCAAGAATCCAGTTTGGATGCAGGCTATCGCCGACGTATGTGGGCGCGAGGTCTCGGTTGCCAAGGTTACGGTGGGCGCATGCTTCGGTGATGCCATCATGGCAGCTCTCGCAGGTGGCGCCTATGCATCATGGGATGAGCTCGCCCAAGTCCTTGGCGTTGCGCAAACAATCGTGCCTGATATGACTGCCCACGAGTTATATGCGTCGCGCCGTCATATCTTTGACGAATTGTATGCACGCAACCGTGATCTCATGCACGAATTGGTGTAATGCTGCCGAATTGTACTGTCTTCCAAAATAGGGACTGCGTTGTGCGATTTGCATGCCCCTTGGCATTTTTGCCCACAGGAGTTAGCGAAGGTCAAAAACAGAGTGCGCATTTGCTAAAACTGCCGACTCGATGCGCTTTGCGTCACAGTTTTTGAGTGAGGCGATGCGCATCGAGGTCCTTGCGAGCGATCTGATGAGCGACTGCGCGCTTGTTTCTGTGTTTGGTTCGGCTGGCGCATCGGTCTCGAGCAGTAGACGGTCGAGTGGAATCTGCCGGGCATATTCGCGACCGCGCTTGGTGGCGAGCATACGCTCGTTCACGGAAAAATAGCAGTTTGCGTTTCGCGCGCGGGCGAGTTCGTTCGAAGTGCCGCTAAACCAGTGGAAGATGATAGCGGGGGAGTCGGGGTTTGGGATGAGTAGTCCATGCGATTCGAGGACGTCCAGTACGGCTCCTGCCGAACGAACGGCGTGAATTGATATCACGCGCCCGGTAAGAGGATGCTGCACGAGTGCATCGCAGAGCCGGTTAAGTGCCTGTATTTGTAGCGGCTCACTTCCAGCAAAGCGCGCGGAAAAGTCGAGCCCGACTTCGCCGATGTAGCGCTCTTGGGCAGCAACTTCGCAAAGCAGATTGACTTCGGCGGGACCGCAGCGGCCGTCGGCGAGCCACCAGGGATGGAGGCCGATGCCCTTGATGACGGTAGGAAGGCGACGGGTTCGCCCGTGTGCGCTAGCGAAGTCGCGTGGATCGACGCCGCAATCAAATAGACCCAAGCCCAGCGCCGTTGCCTCATCGGCAACGGCGTCCGGGTGAGCCATTAAATCAAGATGGCAGTGTGCATCAAATAACCGGGGCTCCATCTCGGCGCGCTCCGCTAGTCTAGGCGCTGGCCATCGGCACGCACGTGCTCGGTGCCGCGGCCACTGATCTGGCGGATAACCTCGCCGGCGATCATCTGGCCCATGATGGGCGGCATAAAGCTGGCGGTTCCGAGCTCGGTACGCTCGTGGATGTTGGAAGGGTCGCGGGGCTGTGTCTTAACCGATTCCTCGCAGCTAAACAGTACATGTAGGCTCTTGATTCCGCGCTTCTTACATTCTTTGCGCATAATGCGGCTCATGGGGTCACGTACCGTATCGAAGATGTCGGCAAAGCGGAGGCACTCGGGATGGAGCTTGTTGGCCCCGCCCATGGAGCTAACCAAACGAATGTCGTGGTCCTGAGCATATTTGGCAATGGTGAGCTTGGCCGAGATGGTGTCGATGGCGTCGACGACGTAGTCGAGCTTGCCGTCCGTCTGCTCCAAAACGCTCGCGAAGAACTCGTCGATGTTGTCGCTCAGCAGGTATTCGGTGCGTTTGATAACGGTGGCGGCGGGATTGATATCGCGGATCATGGCATCCATCACGTCCACTTTGCGCTTGCCGACGGTGCTGTGAAAGGCGATGGCCTGGCGATTGATATTGCTGGGCGCGATGATGTCCTTGTCCAGAATGACGAAATGACCGATGCCGCCGCGGGCGAGTGCCTCGCAGCAGTTGGAGCCCACGCCTCCGCAGCCGAGCACCAGCACCGTGGCGTTGGCGAGTTTATTGAGCGCCTCGCGGCCCATGATGATCTCGAGCTTGGTGTCGCGTGTCTCGACGGGAGCTGCAGCTGCGGTTTCGGTCATAGATATCCTCCGATGGGGAAGCGGATCGAGTTTTGGCTAGTGTCATTATAGGGACTATCACGATTCCATTTGAGCCCTAGGGGCTTGTTGAAATGAGA
Organism: uncultured Collinsella sp.; assembly: GCA_959023295.1. Taxonomy (GTDB): domain Bacteria; phylum Actinomycetota; class Coriobacteriia; order Coriobacteriales; family Coriobacteriaceae; genus Collinsella. Next base: position 85,052 of record CAUFBM010000009.1, read on the forward strand.
TCGGGATTGGCATAAGATGAAGCAGATGGCACCCGTTGCCGCGGGTTGGCCAACTCCCAAACACGTTTGTAGCGTGAGAAGTGGCCGTCCTCGCATTACGCGGGGGCGGCTATTTTTTTGAGTATAAGATTAGACAGTTAGACAAACATCTAAATAACGAGTATAGTGTGCGCGTCGTGAGAGATAGTGGGAGGAGGTTCTATGCCGGGAGAGGGTTTTAAAGCGCTGGCCGACCCTACGCGGCGGCGCATTTTGGAGCTACTGCGCGAGGGCAACTGCACGGCGGGGGAGCTTGCTGCACATTTCGACATGAGCAAACCGTCGCTCAGCCATCATTTGGCGACGCTCAAAAACGCCGGGTTGGTGACCGATGAACGTCACGGCCAAAATATCGTTTACAGCTTAAACACCACCGTCATGCAGGACTTGATCGGCTGGTTTATGAGCTTTACAAACACTGAAGGTGATAAGGATGAATAACGAAAACAAGGGCATTCACGCCACGGGGGTATCGCCACGCGTGTGGGCCGCGCTTGTTGTGCTGTGCGTCGCCAATGTCGCGGCGCACCTTATAGCGATGCCGAGCCTGCCCGCTCAGATTCCCACGCACTGGGGCGCGAACGGCGCCGTCGACGGTTGGGGCCCCAGCTGGATGGCCTCCGCGCTCGGCGTACTGCCTCTAACACTTCTCGCGATGTTCTACGTCGTGCCACGAATTGACCCCAAGGGCGAGGCGTATCGGACCTCGGGCAAGTTCTATCAGGGCTTCGTAATCGCCTTTACCCTGTTCATGTGCGCCATGAGCTGGCTGGGAGAGCTTACGGTGTGGGGCGTTGTACCCGCGGTCGGAACGGTCAACTTGCTGGTATCAGGCACCATCGGCTTACTCTTTATTGGTATGGGCAACTACTTACCGCGCGTAAAGCAGAACTACACCCTGGGCATCAAAACACCCTGGGCGCTTGCCGATCCCGAGAACTGGCGCCGTACGCAGCGTTTTGGCGGTGCCTGCTTTATGGTGCTGGGTATTGGCCTGATTGTGATGGGCGTGGCGGGTAGCGTGCTTTCGAGTGAAGTCGTCGCCGCGGTGATTGCGGTGCTGGCGTTTGGTTCAGCTGGCGCTGCCTACGTCTATTCGTATCTGCTGTGGCGCAAATCGCAGCGAGCCGTTCGCTAAGGTTGCGGAAAACTAGCGTACGCAGTTCATAGTGTGTTCCGGGGGACTTTTCCCAGGTAGTATTAGGGGGTGTGGGCAACCATGCCCCTTTTTCGTTAAATTTCAGAGCTGGTTACCTCATTTCGTTTCCACTAAAACGAAAACAAGAATAGGGAAACAGCAGGTAGAAAGGATAAAACAGGCAAATGGCGGAGTTTATCTACCAGATGTATCAGGCTCGTAAGGCCCATGGCGACAAGGTGATTCTTGACGACGTGACCCTGAGCTTCTACCCCGGTGCCAAGATCGGCGTCGTGGGCCCCAACGGTATGGGCAAGTCGACCCTGCTCAAGATCATGGCTGGCATCGAGGAGGTCTCCAACGGCGATGCCAGGCTCACCCCCGGCTACACCGTGGGCATCCTGCAGCAGGAGCCGCCGCTCGATGACGACAAGACCGTTATCGAGAACGTGCGCATGGCGTTTGGCGACATGATCGCCAAGGTCGATCGCTTCAATAAGATCGGCGAGGAGATGTGCGACCCGGACTGTGACATGGACGCCCTCATGGCCGAGATGGGCAAGCTCCAGGACGAGATCGACGCCGCCGACGGCTGGGATATCGATTCCAAGCTCGGCCAGGCCATGGACGCCCTGCAGCTGCCCGATTCCGACATGCCGGTTAACGTGCTTTCCGGCGGCGAGCGCCGCCGCGTGGCCCTGTGCAAGCTGCTACTCGAGGCTCCCGACCTGCTGCTGCTCGACGAGCCCACGAACCACCTGGACGCTGAGTCGATCCTGTGGCTCGAGCACTTCCTGCATAACTATCAGGGCGCGGTGCTTGCCGTCACACACGATCGCTACTTCCTGGATAACGTTGCCGAGTGGATCTGCGAGGTCGACCGCGGTCACCTTTATCCCTACAAGGGCAACTACTCCACGTATCTGGAGACCAAGGCCGCCCGTATCGAGGCTCAGGGTAACCGCGATGCCAAGCTTGCCAAGCGCATGGAGGCCGAGCTCGAGTGGGTGCGCAGCTCGCCCAAGGCCCGTCAGGCCAAGAACAAGGCCCGTCTGGCTCGCTACGAGGAGATGGAGGCCGAGGCCCGCGCAAGCCAGAAGCTCGACTGGACCGACATCCGCATCCCTGTGGGCCCGCGTCTGGGCAGCAAGGTGCTCGAGGCCCATCATCTGCACAAGGAGTTCGATGGCCGCGTGCTCATCGATGACCTTTCGTTCACCCTGCCGCGCAACGGCATCGTGGGCGTCATCGGTCCCAACGGCGTCGGTAAGACCACGCTGTTCAAGACGATTGTGGGCTTGGAGCCGCTGACTTCGGGCGAGCTCGAGGTGGGCGAGACCGTCAAGATTTCTTACGTCGATCAGAACCGTTCCGGCATCGACCCCGACAAGAACCTGTGGGAGGTCGTTTCGGACGGCCTGGACCACATGATGGTCGGCGAGACCGAGGTCCCGAGCCGCGCTTATGTGGCGAGCTTTGGCTTTAAGGGCCAGGACCAGCAGAAGCGCGCTGGCGTACTCTCCGGTGGCGAGCGCAACCGTCTGAACTTGGCGCTTACGCTCAAGCAGGGCGGCAATCTGCTGCTCCTCGACGAGCCCACGAACGACCTCGACGTCGAGACGCTGTCCTCGCTTGAGGCGGCGCTGCTCGAGTTCCCGGGCTGCTCGGTGGTCATTAGCCACGACCGTATGTTCCTGGACCGCGTCGCCACGCACATTCTGGCATGGGAGGGCACCGACGAGAATCCGGGCAACTGGTATTGGTTCGAGGGCAACTTTGAGGCCTACCAGGAGAACCGCATCGCCCGCCTGGGCGAGGACGCAGCCCAGCCGCATCGTATTCACCGCAAGCTCACGCGTGACTAGTAGCAAGTAGAAAGGCCGCCAGCAAGGGCGGCCTTTCTTGTAGCAATTGCACTGCAGCTATGCCCTGGCTGCTGGTTTGATTCATAAGCAAAGTCATCTCTCTGGGATTAAAGCCCGTTTTTGCTATGAGTGATTTTCTAATTCCGTTTAAAACGTAAAGATGTATTGGGTTACAAGGACATAAGCAAATCGAATTGAAATATAACCAGTGCTGTAACGTTACAAAAAAGGTTATAGAATAGGAGTATCTTATAAGTCGCTCCTCTAGAAAGAAGAACATATGCTTTCGCGTCGTCGTTTTCTGCAACTTGTCGCGTCTTCAATTGTCGCCTTAGCCGCACGTCCGAAAGAGGTTTTTGCTTCGACGGGCAATATTGATGGTGAGCAGATACAATTTACTTCAGAAATTGCGCAAGAGCTTGCCGATAAATATATAAAGGGACTCCTCGGCTCTTCGTATACGCCTTCTGACCCTATTCCTTTTGTAGACGTTGATGGGTCCCCGCTTGGCTACATTGTTCCGGTTGTGACATTCAATAGAGCCGCGGGCTATTTGGTTTTAGATGCTTCAGATGATGAAATACTTACGGGATATCGTTTTGGAGACGGCTTAGTCAGCCCTATGGATCGGGGAGGAGATCTTGGTGTTGAGTCTTGTTCTTTCAATAACCCAGTCGTAATGATCAATCCATTTGAATTCGGTGTGCAATCTTTGGACGGTTCAATAACAACAAATTGCGGAAGAACAATCCCGGCTGTTTCCATAGAAGGACGGCCTGTCGTTTTATCGAATAAACCTTCAAGCTGGAACGATGTCGTAATTTACGCAACTCAAATGCAGGATTACACAGTATCTGGATTTCGTTCCATTTCTCAGTTTATGTCATATGATGAAAGCGAGATTAAGAGGCTTACTGCCCACTATGCTTGTATGGTGACAGCTTTTTCGAACGTTGCGGAACTGTATGGCATTGCCAATTTATATAGCGACCCTTCGCAATATATGCAGATATGGAATTACACCAATACCCATGCTCTTTCCGATGAAGAACAGACTGTTCCCGGCGTTGTTTTGGGCGGAACGCCGATATCAACCTGTGCAACGGGGTTTACAAATTACTGCGCAAGCAGAGGAAGTACTCTTATCGCCCGCACTGTCTCCTCTCCGGCTATCGCGAGCATTCAAAATGAGATTAACTCTAATAGACCGAATGTTTTACATGCGAGTTTGTACAACGGATCAGCCCATTCTGTAACAGCGGAGGCTTACGCCACACTTACTGGTAAGAAAACTGGAGAGACAAGGCAGATGATTGGCATAGCGGACGGCTGGAATTCATCTTTATCCTTCCTGAAGTATGATCAGAGCTATTATGCGTGGACTTATGGAACGACTTTTTCGAAGTAGGGCGATTCGTCTAGCTCTGTCTTTGGTGCTGATGGCTTCATTGGTGGGCTGTTCAACAAAGGAAGAGATATCGCGCGGAGGTTCCGGAGAAGTGACTGCGACAGACTCAGGTTCATTAGAAATAGCTGGCGGGCATGCCGATGTGATGTTACAAGGAAAAGGCGTGCTTAGGTCGATTGATGCTGAAGACGCTGTCTGCTCAATAGAGGATTTGAAGACAGGTGAAACTGCATCGTACCGAGTTTCGGATAATGCTGCGAATATGATTGAGTCGATACCGACTGGAGCGCAGGTTTCTTTTAGATACTTTGCTCCGCAACTTGAGGATGAGCTTGCTTCTCTGGTGTCTATATGCGCCGATGACAACTAAAAGGCCTGAATTCAAACGGCCTCGGATGGTCAATTGGCTATCCGAGGCCGTTTTTTACTCGACCGGGGCTTCGACCTTGTCGATGGCCCAGGTGGCTCCGAGGCCGCCGGTGGTGTTGCGGCGAATGCGTACGGTGACTTCGTGGCGCTCGCCGGCCTGCGTGTAGCGCAGGGGGAAGCTTGCGCGGTTTCGCGCGGCCTCGATGGTACCGCGCTCGCGGGCGATCCAGTAGTACTCGCCGACGATGCCGAGCGTGTCGGCGCCGTAGGGGAGATAGGTCGACAGCTGGTGCAAAAGCGGGCCGGGGCAGAAGACCTCGGTTGTGAAATCGACGGGGAAGTCCTCGGGGATGGCGGGCGCTGCGGGTGCGGGGGCCGGTGCTGCAGCGGGGACCGGAGCCGGTGCGGGAATCTGGTCATAGACAGGTTCGGATGCGGACTCGATGACGGGTGCAGACTCAGGCACCGGTTCCGGCTTAACTGCGGAATCTGTCGGTTCCACGGAGACGGATGTGTCTTCAGTCTCGGTTTTGGCATCGGCTTGCGGGGCGTCCTCTGCCTCGACAGGCAGCTTTGCCTCGATCGGTGTGGAGGCCATGGTGGTGATGCCGGCGTTTGCGTTCTCGGGGTCATAGACGACCGTAAGCGAGATGGCGGGCTGCGGTGTCTCGGGCTCCGGCGCCGACTCGGTAGCGTCTTGATCGGCGGGTTCGTCGGACTGATCGTCCTCGGCCTCGTCGCCAAAGACATCGCTGTTTTGGAACGCAGGCGTCTCGGATTGGTCAGCGGCTTCTTCGGTTGTCGACTTGGGAGCCTCGTTGAGCTCCGCAGCGGCTTCCTGTTCTGACATGACTTCGGGATCGGTCATGGCGGCGATTTCGGTTTCGGTTTCTACTGCTACCTCAATAGCGACTTCGATCTCTGCCTCGGGCCCGGGCTTCGGCACAGCTTCAACCACGGGCTCGGGCTCGGGACGCTTAACGTGCTTGGGGCGTACAGCCTTGAGGTCTTTCTCGCCGCGCTTTTTCTTTTTGTAGGACTGCTTGGCACCCTTGGCAGCCCTGGGCTTGTCCTCGCCTTTGGCAAGGGCGGTATCCCAGGCCTCGTTGGCGATGACGGTGGCATACAGGCGACCGCCCTTAAAGACGGTCAGCTTAATGCAGTCGTCAAGCTCTTCGAGCAGCTCGCGCGTGGATTCGAAGCCCAGGTCATAAGCGGTCATGTCGCCAGCGGTGAGCGCCTCCTCGACCTGTGTCATAAACGTTTGCTTGCCACACCCAATCGCATCGCGCAGCAGGCGATACAGATAGATGTGGTTGCCTAGCGATAGTGTGGGCCTAACTATTGTCTTGCTCATGGCAAATCTCCTCTTTACACACCAAAGCATCTTACCATCGCATGGGGCTTGCCACCTCGGCGCCCAAAGCAAACGGGCGCGACCGTTGCCGGTTCGCGCCCGTTATGCAGGTCGGTTATCTATGAGAGGCAAACGTGCTTAGTTGCCCGATGTCGTGCCTTGGCTCGAGCTGTCAGATGCCGTGCCGGACGCGGTTCCGCTCGAGCTGTTGGTGTTGCTGTTGTCGGTAGATCCCGTACTCGGTGTATTGCCATTCGCCTGGTCGCCCGTGCTCAGTTGAGAGCCGTCAGTCGTTTGGCTTGAGTCAGTCGTGCCGGATTGCGTGCCGCTGTTGTTCGCAGAGGAATCGACGCCCTGCGATTGGTTTTGGGTGTTCGAGGACGAATTGGCAGAGGTAGAACTGTCTTGCGTATCGTCCGTCTGTGCCTGCTGATCTTGCGACTGGGTGTTGCCATTTGCATCGCTCTCGGTCGTGCGCGACGACAGGATTGGCTCGGGACGCTCGCCCAGACCCTCACCGGCAGTGGTGATAAGGATGGCGCCGGCGCAGGCGATGACCGCGACGATGGCGATAGCGATCGAGAAGACGATGACCTTCTTTTGCGTCTGGCTGCGCTCAGCCGCCGCCTTGGCGCGCAGGCTGTTGGGAGCGACGCGCGCCGTGGTCGCGCGTCCCGCAACCTGGCGCATCTCCTGCGTGGTTGCGGCGCCACCTAGGTGCTCCTCGACATTGGGCTCAACGGGCTCGTAGGCGCCGGTAGGGTAGTCGACAGCGGCATGCGTGCCCTTGATTGCTTCGGCGCTGGCGGAGATAAAGTGGCGATAGACCTGCGAAGACACAACAGTGATGACTGAGCTCACAGCGGCACCAATCACCGAGCCGGCAATGCCGATCTTTGAAGCAAGCGCCACACTCGTGGCGGCAGCTGCGGCGCCGGCGATGATCTGGGGAATGGAAATGTCGTCGAACAGGCCCTTTTTGGGCGCGATGGCCATGGTCTGGCCGATGGAATGGTTTTCGTGAACGCCGTTGTTCAGTGCGGCGGGAGTCATGACGCGTGTACGCGGCGCGTCGGTGTACTTGGTTGTCATACGGGGTCCTCCCGGTGTAAATCTGCTTCGTTTTGTGTAGCCATCAGGGTACCCACCAGATGTGAATCGTACGTGACATTTAACAGATACCATCAACTCATCAAGGGGGCCTGCTGTCTTTGGTGCAATAGCTTGATGCTAAACTGGATTTATGTTTGCGAGGTGGTTTACGTGATGTACCCGTATATGACATTCGAAGATGGAACCGAGGTCATTCATTCTGACCTGATTACAGATGGCGATATCGAAAAGGTTATCGTGCATTTTGAGCGACCGACGGCAGAGGGCTTCGACTCCGCTCGTTGTGAGTTGCCTTCCTGTTCGTGGACTGACTGGGAAGGGCATTTTACTCAGAGTGAAAAACGAGCTTTCGAAGAGCGTCTGAGCAAATAATTTAGATTAGTTCGAGTTTAGTTCGAATAAAGAAGCTGAATGCGATGACCTAAAGCGTATGCATTTTTAGTATTAGATGCGTATGAAATGGAGGATGTGAATGGATGAGCTAATAGACTTTAAAAAACGATTTCTCAAGAATGGCGAGCTGGTTTCAATTCCAAAAAAGGAAAGCTATAAAAGAATCATGCTGCTATGGGCCGTCTCTTTCTTTGAATTAAATACAAGTTATACGGAGCTTCAGGTTAATCGTGTGCTGTCACAGCTCTATCCTGATTATGCCGTGTTGAGGCGGTACTTGGTTGATTATGGATTCCTATTAAGGGATGAACGAGGCCTGAAATACGAGGTTAATCGTGATGTTCACGGTATTGAGAGCTAGCCGTCCGGTTCGGGTCCTATATATTGCTAGAGGGATAAGCGAAATAGGCAATTGGTGTGCGAATATTGCTTTGCCAATGCTGATTTACGAGGTAACTCACGATGTTTCTGCAACTGCTTTGATGGTCTGCTGCAGATTTGCCCCCTCTCTGTTTTCAGTTGCGCTCGCGCAGCTGCCTCAGAAGATGGGTATCGGGACACTGCAGGCCATGAGATTGGCAGACTTAATTCGCGCGGGATTATTCGTTTGCTATATTTTTGTTGATAGTAAATGGAGTATGTTTGCTATTACGTGCGCGGTATCGCTTTGCCGAACGGTAGAAATGCCCTGCTTTTACTCGTTGTTAAGAGCCAATACGAATAGTATCAATCGCGACGTAATTAATAATTCGTTTGGGTTCCTGCAGAATTTGATGATGGTTCTGGGGCCAGTTGCCGGCGGTTTTGTTGTCGCTCAATTTGGGGCGGAGGCTGTTCTTGCATTAGACGCGCTTTCTTTTGCCGCGTCGTTCTGGTTGCTGCGAGATGTTCCGTCGGTTATCGAGGTTAATGATAAAGAGGGAATAAGCAAAAATGAAAAAAGCATGACTGCATTTAGTGATCTTAGCGCGAAGCACTTGGCAATTGGTTTCCTATTAATCGATATTTCTAGTGGCGTGGCATTCGGCTCTCTGAATTCTCTTTTGCCAGCTATAGCGCAATTGCAATTTGACTCGTCATCGATACAATACGGATTCCTTCAGAGTAGTCTTACAATCGGACTGTTGTTCGGAAATACAATATATGGTCGTTTAATCAGTGGTTCCGATTGCGTTAAATCATATTGTTTTGTGACGTATCTTGCGCTCGGTGCGTATCTGGCGTTTGGCTATCGCTATGCGTCTGGGATATCGTTTATTTTCCTTTTTATCGTCGGTGCCGGAAACGCCATTCAAGATGTGCTTCTCATAACATCGCTGCAGGATTTGGCGAGAGACGGATCTGAATCGATAAGCCTGTTTTCAATTAGGGAGTCTTTGCAATCGGTTGCTGTTGTTATTTCAACACTTCTTGTTTCGCTGTTCACGAGCATCGCGATGTTCTCAATTCTCGTTACAGGACTTGGTGTATTTTCAATTATGATGGTAGTTGTGTTTCAATTGAATTATTTGCGAAAGATGTGACGTTGATATGCCTAAAACGCTTTTAGTATTTCCCCCAGGATGGAGTCCAGTGGGGCCGTATCTTGCCTTGCCTGTTTTGAAGTCATATCTTCAAGAGGTTGAACAATACAAAGTTGACATTGTTGACTTAAACGTGGAATTTTACGATGACCTCCTATCTTTTAGACATGTCGAAGAGTGCTGCCTTGATTATCAACTTCATCCGAACACTTCCCACATTCATCCGCACATGTGCGG
>CAUFBM010000010.1 GCA_959023295.1 uncultured Collinsella sp.
AAAGGGCGGAGGCGGGGCATGCCCCGCCTCTTACACCACATCTCTGCGCGCTACCAGTATCTTTCTGATTTACGCCATCTTCCAGTCCCAAAATCCCTGATTTTGCTGTTACCGAATTTGTAGCAGTACTCATATTTGCTATTTTTTGGCCAGAGCATATATTCAACCCCCTGTTTCAGAGCATTGTTAGGCGGGTTTAAGCCCAAAACACGCCCGCAGCGTGTTAAATAGCGCCTCTTGTTTCCTTCTGCGAGTGTCGACACGGTTGCGATATCGTTTGCCCATGCGTTGGTATATGCGCCATGCGATCGCCTCCATCGCCTCCATGTCGCAGAGCATCTCGTTGTTGACCGTCGCGACTTCGATTCCCATGGCTACAAAACCCGTATTGCGCTTTTCGTCGTGAATGCGCCCGCCGCGAGACGAATGGCCCTGCTCACCGTTGTATTCCAGGTCAAACCGGGCTACTTCCTGATAGGCATCGCAAACCGCATACGGCATCCCCGAGATCGCCTGCGCACGGTCGTTGAACTCGATCTTGTGGTCGGTCTTAAAGGGACCGCAGGCAAATCCGCCATAGGAAAACGGAAGCGAAAACATGGCAAGCATGATGCATTCCATGGGTGAGCGCAGGTTTTCCGACAGATAGGGGCACAGCCGCCGCAGCTGCTTGGCCGCACTCCCCTTGCAAGCCGCAAGGTAATCTGCCAGGCGATCGGGCGTCAGCACTGGCTCGACCTCAAAGTAGCCCACATCTGACAGCTGGTCCCTATCCTTTGCAAGCCTGTTCACGGTGGGCGAGCTGTAAGGGGGCAGATACTGCCCGCGATCGCTCAGCGAAATCTTGGAGCACAGCTCCTGGGCCAGGGCAAATGCCTGGATACAGCCGACTTCGCGCGCAACGGCGGCACAGAGGGCCTCGGGAGACAAGCTGTACACCCCCGGCTCCACCTCCAAAATCGAAGCGTCCGGCAGGCCTGTAGAACAAACGGACCAGCTTGCACCAGGCATGCGGCGACGCTGCTTTGCAGACCCCACCAGTAGGCACAGGCCTTCTTGAACCTCGCCACTCACGACCCCGATCCTCACCAAATCGGGAAGATAGATGTCCTCGGCCGAGGGCGACGATGCGCGCAGCACACGGCACTCTTCATCGGGAGCGAGGTCCCTCCAACTGATGTAACCCATTTGTCGGCGCTCGGCGCGCATCATGCGCAGCGCCGAGGCGCCAGTCAGGATTACAGAGGCCGCCAGTTGCTCGCTTGTCGGCTCGATGCGTCGCGTTATCTTCACTGCCATAAAACCACCCCTACCAAACGCGTGCGATAGCGAGACCATCGACTGCCGCGGCACCGGCACGCTTGAGCTCCGCCGAGGCCGCTGCCATAGTCGCGCCCGTGGTAATGACATCATCGATGAGCAGCAGACGGCGGCCGCGCACATCCTCGACCGTCTCGTACACGCCCCGGGCATGCTCCCGGCGCTCATCGCGGCCGAGCTCTCGCTGGTCACCATGACCGTATTTGACCAGGGCGTCCAGCAACGGGACACTCGAAAGATCGCAAAACGAGCGCGCAATTGCTTCCATATGGTCGAATCCACGCCGCCGAAACGCCGCCGCAGTCGCGGGCACAAACACCACCGCGTCCGCACCGGACAGCACACCGCCGTAGCGATCGGGGGCTGCCGCCTGGGCATGCAAGACGGTGTCGTAGAATAGCTCCGCCAGATACGGTGCCAGACGGCGCTCGCCCGCATCCTTGTACGCCTTGATGATGCGCGGCAGCGGATGTGCGTAGACGGCACACGCCAGACAGCGATCGAGCGCCTCGGCCATTGCCGAAGACGCGCCCTCGACCGAGCACTCGGTGCACAGCAAATCCCCAAACGGGGCACCACATCGGATGCAGCTATGGCACGGGTCGATGAGCGCGAGCGATGCCAGACAATCCTGGCAGATCAGCGCACCGGCGCGCTCGCAGCCGGCACATCGCGTGGGCGACAATGCCTCGAGCGCCTCGCGTGCCACCCGCTCGGCAAACGGTAGCAATTCGTCCGCAAACGGTAGGGCGTCGGCACCCTGCAGACGGCTCAATATGTTCAGATGGCTTTTCAAGACACAACCCTCCCTACGCGAAGGCGAAGGGAGGGTTGTCGGTGTAGAGCCATGATACCCAGAGGTGCTGGGGTCAGGCGGGTTACATCCGCTTACGGACGTTATTCGCCGGCAGGCGGTTGCGGTGCGGACGAGGTGTGGGTCGAGCCTTCACCACCGTCCTGGCGCGGCTTGCGGGAGCGACGGCGACGGCGGCGCTTTTGACCCTGGTCGGTCGAGCCCTCGCCACCGCGATCCTCACGCGGTTCGCGCTCATCGCGAGTACCGCCGCGCGAAGCCTTGGCGGCAGCTCCTCCACCATCGCCGGGGCGACGGCGCGTGACCTTGACTTCTCCATCCGAAACCTGATCGGCCACAGAAGGAACCGAGGGCTTCTGCTGCGTGCCCGAGGAATGGCGACGGCGCGGACGTGACGCCCGCTCCTCCTCGCCACGCGGCTTGCCGCCCTTGTCGGCAGGCGCGTCGGAGGCCGAGGCGTCCTTGGGAGCGGCACCGGCCTCGCGAGCGGCTGCGGCGCGGAAGGCGTCCTCGCGCTCCTCGCTCGACAGGTGACGGCGACGACGGCGCGTGGGGTTCATGCCACCGCCGCGGTTTTGCTGCTGGGGCTGCTGAGCCTCGCGTTCGCGGGAAGCGTTCTTGCCCGCGGCCTCGCCATTGTCGACGGACGCCGCGCGCTTGCGGCGGCGACGGCCACCGGCTGCCTCCTCGGCCTCGGGTGCCTCGGCCTTGCCGCGGCCCTTTCCACGGCCACGGCCCTCGCCCTGGCCCTGAGCAGCGCGAGCATCGGATTCGGCATCGCGACGACGGCGCTTGGGCATCGATGTGCCGGCCAGACGATCGGCGCTCGACAGGCCATCGCCCACGTCGACGCCGTTCTCGCGATCGAGTTCCATGAGCGCCAGGCGCATCTCGGGCGACTCGATGCGCTCGAGCACGTCACGCGTCACGCAGTCGGGGCGGCAGTTGCAGCCCTGCTCGGCGGCCTTCTTTTTGCAGCCCTCCGAGCACGTCATATCGGCCAGGTTGACCTTAAAGACTTTGCCGTTCTCCAGGCGCAGCACCAGCTGCTCACGCGGCGTGTCATATTCCTGGATACGCGCCTTGCCGAGCGGCGTATCGATGAGCGTCTTCTTTTTGGGCGCGCGGCTCTTAAAGTCCTTGTACGCCTCGAACTCATAGCGCAGGCAGCACATCAGGCGGCCGCAAACGCCGCTGATCTTGGACGAGTTGAGCGGCAGGTCCTGCTCTTTTGCCATGCGAATCGAGACGGGCTCAAACTGTCCGCCAAAGCGCGTGCAGCAGAGCTCCTGTCCGCATTGGGCATAGCCGCCCACCAGGCGGGTCTCATCGCGCACGCCGATCTGACGCATGTCGACGCGAATGTGCAGCGTCGAGGACAGGTCCTTGACGAGCTGACGAAAATCGACGCGTTCCTCGGCCGCAAAGTAGAACACGGCCTTCTCGCCGCCAAACAGGTACTCGACGCCGACCGGCTTCATCTCGAGGTCGAGCTCTTTGACGAGACGGCGGAAATCGACCATCGCCTCGTCGCCCTGGATGGCCAGGTCGTCGGCAAGCTGCAGGTCGATGTCGCTCGCCACGCGCAGCACGGGCTTGAGCGGCTGGCCGATCTCATCTTGCGGCACCTCGAAGGGATCGGCCGTGACCAGGCCGATCTCGGTTCCGCGCTCGGTGGAGCAAATGGCATAATCGGCCTCGAGGATATCCAGATCCTGCGGGTCAAACCACAGGTCGCGCGAGGCGTAGGTAAACTTAACGGGTACGACTAACGGCATTTCAGTGCCTTCCTGATATCGAACAGCATGACCTCGATGGCCAGCTGGGGAGTAACGTTTCTGGCGATGTTGCGCTCAGCCGTGGCAACCGCCTCGAGCGCCTGGGTGGCACCCGCAACATTCGTCGCCGCGGCAAGCCGCCCGATCGTGTCGCGCACGTCCTCGTTCACAACGCCTGCCGCCTCGTCCTGAAGTGTCAGCAGCACGTCGCGCATGAGCGTCCGCGCGCTCGCCAGCGCTTCCATGATACCCGAACGCTCGCGCGCGTTGAGTTCGCGCTTGTTGCGGTCCTCAAGCTGCTTCAATGCTCCACGCGACAGGTAGTCGGCGTTTTGCTCGAGCACCTTTTCCTGTGTGGACTTGACCTCGGCGAGCGGTGCCTTAACGGCGACGATGAGCGACTTGGCGCGGCTGAGCACATCAGCCTCGTCGGCAGCGATGAGCGAATCGATGGCGCGGACCATCTGGCGGCGAGCATCCTGGCGCTCGGCACTCTTAAGGAACTCGATGCCGCGCGTGGGGCTTCCCGCCACGGCGACCGCCATGCGACAGCGCGCGATATCCTGGCCCGTCGCGCGACTCACGGCCTGCGCGGCCACGGTGGGCGACACCAGCCGAAACGGCACGCACTGACAGCGGCTCACGATGGTGGGCAACATCACGTCTGCCGAGGTGCCCAGCAAGATGAACATAACGCCCTCGGGCGGCTCCTCGAGCGTCTTGAGCAGCGCGTTGGCGGTGTTGGCTCGCAGCTGCTCAGCGCGGTCGATGATGTAGACCTTGGCCTTGGCGCGGATGGGCGCCAGTGGCACGTCGTCGAGCAGCTCGCGGGTCTGGGCAATGAGGTAGCCCGTGGCGCTCTCGGGCGTGTAATAGTGCACGTCAGGATGCGTATGCCGAGCAACGCGTACGCAGCTGTCGCATGCTCCGCAGCCGTCCTGCTCGCACAGGAAGGCCTGGGCGAGCGCCCATGCGGCATCGAGCTTGCCGGCACCGGGAGCGCCCAAAAACAGGTAGGCGTGCGATGCGCGGCCGCTGGCGACGGCGTTGGTCAAAAAATCGCGAACGCGCTCTTGGGTGTCGAGCTTGGCCAGCAGGCTTGCCTGAGCGGGGGCCACGTTACTCGGCCTCCTTGGCAAGCGCGGCGGCGACAGCATCTTGCGGAATGTCGAGACCGTACGCGCGAACCTGCTCGACCGTCTTCGCAAAGACTTCCTCGATGGTCGCGGTAGCGTCGATGAGCTTTACGCGGGCGGGTTCCTCGGCAGCAATGCTGCAGAATCCCTGGTAAACGCGCTCTTGGAATGCCATGCCTTTTGCCTCCATGCGGTCGGCCGCGCCACGGGCTGCCATGCGTAGCGCCGCCTGCTCGGGTGTGATGTGGTAGACGAGCGTGAGCGCCGGATGCGTACCGGCGACAGCCAGGTTGTTGGCATCGCGTACCATCTGACGGTCGAGGCCATCGGCAAACGCCTGGTAGCAGGTCGTGGAATCGTAGAAGCGATCGCACAGGACCACCTTGCCGGCCGCGAGGGCGGGCGCGATGACCTCGTGCACCAGCTGGGCACGCGCAGCCTCGTAGAGCAGCAACTCGCAGGTGTCGCCCATCGCCGTATTGGCGGGGTCGAGCAGCAGAGCACGAATCTTTTCGCTGATGGCGGTGCCGCCCGGCTCGCGCAGGCTCACAACCTGGTAGCCAGCGAGTTCGAGCGCGCGGGCAAGCAGACGCGCCTGCGTGGACTTGCCGGCACCATCGACGCCCTCGAGCGTGATAAAGCTATGTTGAGCGGGCTCAAAAGCCATGAGCGCAGCCCCTTCCTACAAGACGCGTAAATGCAGATAAATCAACCAAGCCATGATACCCCAGTGCTCGGCGCGTCCCCAATGGCTAAAGGTGTCTTTCCAAAGTTGCGGTGAAATAGGGACTGATTGAAGCTCTGAGACCGCCAAACAGTCCCTATTTCACCGCAACTTATGATGGGGACTTTTGGACGCTGGGTATAATCGTCGTATTGATTTGAAATGTGGCGAAAGGAGTGGCAATGTCTCGGTATTGCGCCTCGTGCGGCAAGCTTCTTGCAGATGATGCCAAGTTCTGCACCTCGTGCGGTGCACCCGTTGAGCAGACAACCGGAAGCAATGGCCAACCCGCGTTTGAGAAGACCGGCTCCCTCGATACGCCGCAAGCTAAGCCGGACGACCCCCTCGCCTATCGCCCCGACCCCGCCGCCGGCCCTGCAGCGGTCGAAACGACGCAGCGCATACCCGTCGCGGACACCCCGCCCCAACAGCAACCGGCGTCTACATACGCGTCTGGTTCACCGCAGGCCCCCGCCGCAAAAAAGAGCGCTACCAGGGCGCTTGTCGCCGTTATCGTTGTGCTGTTGGCAATCATCATCGCCTTGGTCATCTTTTTTGTGATCAAGCCGTTCGACAACTCCGCTACGCAGACGACTGCCGAGGTAGCTAAGCTGCACCATGACGTCGACGACGATGATCCAAAGCCTCTCGGCAATCCCAACAGCCTGTACGACGATGATGACGATGACGACGAGGATGGCGGCGAAGCAAGCCTCTCCGAACAGAACCTCTACCGTCGCCTGAGTGAATACTACGATCTGCTCGAAGATCTCGATAGCCAGGTCCGTGCCTGCGCAGAGACGTTTAATGGCAGCTATCTGGAAGAGGATCGTACCACCCGTCAAAATCTCGCTGACGTCGCCGAGCGCACGGAGGACACCATCGAGCAGTATTACGACATTGTCGAGGACCTGGACGTCCCCACAAGCTCTAAGAACTACAGCTCGTGGAAGGACATCATTGCTCTGTACGACGACCTGGATCACCGCATCGATGCGATCTGCGATGCCTGGGAGATCAGCTTGAAGTACGCAAAGCCCGCGGACCATAAGAACGAGATCGTGGCGCCGCTGTCGCGCGACAACGTGGCGGGCACCAATGACAATAAGTACCGCCTAGACTTTGAGGAGCGCTATCCCGGCGCCAAACCCGTCGAAGTGAACTAACGCCTTGTCGTTTCCGAGCCGGCAGTTAGGGACGTTCCTAAACTGCCGGCAGAAAAAGGAATGTCCCTAACTGCCGGTCAAAAAAAGAGCGAGGATCATGGGACCCTCGCTCGTTTTTTGGGCAATGTTTCGACTGCGCCGTTACTTGTCGGCGGCTGCTTTCTTGGCAGTCGACTTCTTCGCGGTCGTCTTCTTGGCGGCAGTGGCTTTCTTAGCCGTCGTCTTCTTCGCAGTCGAGGTCTTCTTCGCCGCGCTCGCCTTGGTCGTGGTCTTGCGGCCGCGGGCGGGCTTCTTCTCCTTGGTCGGGCAGTCCATGTTCACGCAGATGCGCCACGGGCCGCGCGCGGTGTTGACCACCACGATGGGAGCGCCGCACTCGGGACAGGTCTCGCCCGTCGCCTCGAGCTTGCCACGCGCCGGCAGCGGATAGCTCACGCCGCAGTCGTCATAGTTGGTGCAGCGGATAAAGCGCTTGCCGCTCTTCTCGCTCTTGTGTGCGATCAGGTCGCCATGGCGTCCTGCCTCGGCGCACACCTTGCACTCGCCCACCTTAAGGTCAGGCTCGTAGTTGGTGGGGCATGTGGGGTTCACGCAAATCTCGAAAGCCTTTTGGCGGAACGGCTGGCACTTAATGCGCGGCGCACCGCATTCGGGGCACACAGCAGCCTCGCCCTCGAGCGGGCTCACCTTGACGCCGCTCGGCACCGGATAGGTCACGTCGCAGTCGGGCCAGCCCATGCAGCCGATAAAGCTGCCGCGGGTCTTGGCGCTCGTCTTCATAACCAAGTCCTTGCCGCACTTGGGGCAGGCGCCCACGCGCGCATCGGCCGTGACGGCGTCGCTGATAGCATCGCCCAGTTCCTGCGTATGCTTGAGCAGCTCGTCGAGCACACCGGCCAGCAGCGCGCGCGAGTGCGTCACGACATGCTCTTCGGTGTCCTCGCCGCGCTCCACGCGGGTCATATCGCCATCGAGCTCGCTGGTCATATCGGGGCTCGTGATGCGCGGGGCAAACTGCGACAGTGCATCGATGATGGCGATGCCCAGCTTGCTCGGCTCCACGGGATCGTTTTTGAGATAGCGCACGGCGTACAGGCGCTCGATGATGCTCGCGCGCGTGGACTTGGTGCCCAGGCCGCGCTTTTCCATCTCCTGCACGAGCTTGCCCTGGCTGTAGCGTGCGGGCGGCTCGGTCTGCTTGGCCTCGAGCTTAATGTCGAACACGTCGACCGTATCGCCCTGCTCCAGCGGCGGCATCTGCTCGTCGCGCTTGAGTCCATACGGATACGCCTCGCGGAAACCCGGGGTCACGAGCACATCGCCCGAGGCCACGAACGGCTCACCATTGACGTCGAGCTCGAGCTTGGTGTTCTCGATGGTCGCGGGACCCATGAGCGTTGCCAGGAAGCGACGGGCGATGAGGTCGTAGAGCTTGCGCTGGCCACCGTCGAGCGCGGACGGATCGCCCTCGCCCGTGGGATAGATAGGCGGGTGGTCGGTGGTTTCGACTTTGCCGCGCGTGGGCTTCATGGGGCCGGCGAGCACCTTTTTGCACACGGGCGCCAGCGCCGGGTTGATCTTTGCAAGGTCGCTCACCACGGCGCCCAGATCGAGCGTCGCAGGGTACACGGTATTATCGACACGCGGGTAGCTGATGAGGCCCGCCATGTAGAGGGACTCGGCGATGCGCATCGTACGCGCAGGCGAGATGCCCTCGGCCGCGGCGGCAGCCTGCAGCGAGGTGGTCGCAAACGGCGTGGGCGGCTGCTGCTTACGCGAGCGCTTGGTCACCGCGGCAACGGTCGCCGTCGTAGCGCCGTCAACGTGGCCGTACGCCGTCTCGGCAGCATCCTTGTCGGTAAAACGCGCCGTCTTGTGCGCGATCTTAAAGCGGTCGTCCTCGGCAGCGCCCTGCGCGGCGCCCATGCCACGGATCTGCCAATAGTCTTCGGGCACAAACGCCATGCGCTCGCGCTCGCGCTCGACCACCAGGGCGAGCGTCGGCGTCTGCACGCGGCCGGCGGAACGCACGTTGCCAAAGCCGCCAAACTTGGCGAGCGTCAGGTAGCGCGTGAGCACCGCGCCCCAAATGAGGTCGATGTGCTGACGGCTCTCGCCGGCGTCGGCCAAGTTCTGGTCGAGCGAGACGAGATTATCAAAGGCCTGCGTGATCTCGGCCTTGGTAAACGAAGAATACTGGGCGCGGGCGACCGGCAGGTCGGGCGCAACCTCGCGCACCTTGTTGAGGGCGTCCGAACCGATCAGCTCGCCCTCGCGATCGAAGTCCGTGGCGATGATGACACTGTCGGACTTCTTAGCCAGGTTCTTGAGCGAGCGAATGAGTTCCTTCTCGGCCGGCAGTTTAATGACCGGTGCCCACGTGAGGTAGGGCAGGCTCTCGAGCTTCCAGCCCTTAATGGAGATACCGTCGGCAAGGAACGGCTTGCGCTTGGTGTCGTAGGGCGGACGGGCCAGGCCATCGGGTATGTCGGCCGGCAGCATCTCGCCGTCCTCGGTGACCGAATACCAGCCCAGCTTTTTATCGAACAGCACGCTGTCGCAAAAATCGGGCGCTAGGATGTGACCGGCAAGGCCGATGGTCACGCACTCCTCGCCCTTCCACTCAAAACGGTAGATGGCGGTGTTGTACACCTTGTCCTTTTTGGGCTTACCCGTGGTCAGCCGCTCGGCAATCTGACGCGCGGCGTCGTTTTTCTCGGCGATGATGAGCTTCAAAAGAGGCTCCTATCTCGTATCTCTGCGGCTACGCCCGCCCGTATGGCGGCCGACTTACGCCCTTGCTTGCTCAATCTGCCCGATGAGCCAATCGCACCAGGCATCCATGCCCTCGCCCTTGCGCGCGCTCACGGCAAACCGCGGCGCCTGCGGATTGAGGTCATCGAGTGTCTTAGTATACCTATCCATGTCAAAATCGAAAGCCGGGGCCACATCGACCTTGTTGAGCAGCTGTGCGCCGGCGTGCTGGAAGATGCCCGGGTACTTGATGGGCTTGTCGTCGCCCTCGGGCACCGAGAGGATCATGATAGACAGGTTCTCGCCCAGGTCAAAGTCGACTGGGCAGACCAGGTTGCCCACGTTTTCGATAAAGATGACGTCGATGTTTTCCAGACCCACAGCCTGGTCGAAGGCGTCAACGGCCTCCATGATCATGTTGCCCTCGAGGTGGCACAGGCCGCCCGTGTTGATTTGGATGGCGGGCATGCCGGCTTCCTTCATGGTGATGGCGTCGACGTCCGAGGCGATATCGCCCTCGATGACGGCGCAGCGCAAGCCGGCCTTGTCGCGCAGGCGCTCGTTGGTGCCCAGAATCGTAGTGGTCTTGCCCGAGCCAGGGCTCGACAGCACATTGATCACATAGGTGCCTGTCTCATTAAATCGCTGACGCAGCTGATCTGCCAGGCGCTCGTTGCGCGACAGGATCGGCGACGCGATATCAATCGTTTTCTCGGCCATACTTAGCGCTCCTTACTTTAGCCCCTTTGTACCCTGTCCCCAGGTGGCTGGCGGGTTAATCGTCGGGGGTCTCGATTTCGATACTGGCGATGTCGAGCTCGCGGCCGTGCAGCAGACGCACGTTGGCGCCGCCACACTGGGGACAGCGGCAATGGAA
This sequence comes from uncultured Collinsella sp., assembly GCA_959023295.1. GTDB lineage: Bacteria > Actinomycetota > Coriobacteriia > Coriobacteriales > Coriobacteriaceae > Collinsella. Next base: position 10,570 of record CAUFBM010000010.1, read on the forward strand.
GCGGTCGTGCTCAAAGACCTCGCCGCAGTCCAGGCACTCGCTTTGTGGATGGACTTCCTCCACAGCAAGCTCGCAGCCGCGCGTGAGCGGGTCCTCGTCGCGAAACGTCTCCCAGGCAAAGCCGAGCGCCTCGCGCACGACCTCGGTCATATCCCCGATACGCAGCGTCACCAAAACGGCGCGCGAGGCCCCCGCCCCACGCGCCGCGCGAATCACTGTATCGAGTATGCCGTTGACAATGCCAACCTCGTGCATACCGATTTACTCCTCGTCGTCCTCTTCGTCGTCCGAAAACAGGTCCAGACGGCTCACAAACAAGCCCTCCTTGCCCTCGCGCGCGGTAATGACCACACGGGCGATGGCGAGCGAGATCTCGTAGAGCGAAAGCAGGGCACCGTACATAAGGCCCAGCGTGACGGGCGAGCCGTCGGGCGTGATCACGGCCGAGCCCACAAGCAGGCCAACGTATACATAACGCCAGGCACTGCGGAAAGCAGCGTAGGACACGATGTGGAAGACGGACAGGTAGAAGATGATGAGCGGCAGCTCAAACGCCACACCAAAGCCGATCATAAAGAGCAGCTCCATGTTGACGTAGTTCTCCAGATCGGGCAGCGCCGTGGCGACGGCCGAGGTCTCGCCGATGAGCCACTCAAAGCCCGCAGGGATGATGATGAAGTAGCAGAAGATTGCGCCCAGGAAGAACAGCACCGTCGAGGCGAGCACCGTGGGCACAACCCATTTGCGCTCGTTGGGGCGAAGCGCCGGCAGGAAAAATGCCAGAATCTGCCAGATGATCATGGGCGTGCACATGACCACGGCCATCTTGATGGCCAGCGAGAAGCGCAGTCCAAAGCCGCCGAGCGTGGTGGTGATGTAGAACTTACCGTCCGGCACAAAGGAGCGGATGGGGTCTTCCAGGATGTCGAGCACCACGGGCGTGGCGAAATACAGCACGATGGCGGCGGCAAACACCGACACGACCACGATGGTCAGGCGGCGACGGAGCTCGCCCAGGTGATCGAAGAGCGGCATGCGCGCAGGTCCGATAGGCATTACTCATCGCCTCCCTTCGGGGCGTCGGCGGCAGCGGCGTCGTCCTCGGCCTCGAGCTCGCGAGCGAGCTGGTCGACGACGGCCTTGCGCTTGCGAGGGCGACGGGCGTAGAGGTCAGCCGTCGTGGGCTCTGCCGGCTCGGGCTCGGGCTCCGGCTCTGCAGCAGATTCGGGCTCGACGGCGGCAGCAGGCTCTGTACCCTCGGCCTCATCAACAGCGCCTTCGCCCTCAGCAGCACCCTCGCTTGCGGCCTTCTCGGCAGCAAGACGGGCGCGACGCTCGGCAAAGGTCTCCTTCTTGGCGGGCGCTGCCGTCTCGGCGGCATCCTCGTCCGCATCGGAATCGTCGTCGGTCGCAGCGGCCTTCTTGGGCTTGACCGGGGCCGACGCGGCCTCGCTCACCGGATCGATAATCTCGGACTGAACAACGGCCGTCATCTTTTCCTGCGTCTCGCGGAACTGACGGATGGCACGGCCGATCGTGCGGCCCATCTGCGGGAGCTTATCCGGGCCAAACAGCAAAAAGCCGAAGACCACGATGATCGCGAGCTCACCCTCTCCAATACCAAACACACATACCTCCAAGGCTCGATGTGAGTCGAGCCCGCACCGCGCCATTCGGCCGGAACTCGTCTATTCATTCGGTCAAGTATAGCGCCCGGACGCCAAAACGTCCGAGCGCATCACAAACATATGCCAAACGGCACGCCCTTTTGGGGGCAAAGATTATGCAGCGGTGATCGAAATCTCCTGGTCGACGCCCAACAGCTGAACCACGCGCATCACCGGGGGCTGCACGTTGACGCAGCTAAAACGCTTACCATGATCAGCTGCGTGGTGTGCGGCGCCCACAAGCACGCCAATGCCCGTCGAATCGATGTAGCTCACCTGGGCAAAATCGAGCTCAACGGCCTCAGTGGGCTGCTCGAGCGCCAGGTCGATGGCATTGCGCAGACTATCGGCGTTAGAGATATCAATCTCGCCGGTTACCTTAATGGTGTAGAGCTCTGGCGTGGGGTTAGTGGAAATACCCAAATCCATAAATACGCTCCTTTACGTATCGAAAGTGCGGACAGTACGGGAAGCCGCGCGTTAGGCGCGCTCGGCGCGCGCAAGCTCGGCAGCGACGAGCTTCACAGCCAGCACCAGCACATCGAGCGCGGCCTCCAGGTCCTCGACCGTGGGATAGCTCGGCGCGATGCGGATGTTGGTGTCGCGCGGGTCCTTGCCATAGGGCCAGGTAGCACCGGCCGGCGTGAGCTTGACGCCCAGGTCGGCGCAAAGCGCGGCGACCTTCTGGGCCGAGCCCTCGGGGCCATCGAAGCTTACAAAGTAGCCGCCGCGGGGGTGCGTCCAGGTGGCGCAGCCCGTATCGCCCAGGCCATCGGTGAGCTTGCGCTCAACGGCCTCAAAGCGCGGGCGCAAGAACTCGGCATGCTTTTTCATATGCTCCTTGACCGCCTCGATGGTGGGAAGGAAACGCACGTGACGCAGCTGGTTGAGCTTGTCGGCGCTGATAAGGCCCGCCTTCAGGCGCTTGGAGAACTCGGCGATGACCGCGGGGCTCGCACCGATGAAGCCGATACCGGCGCCCGGGAAGGTGATCTTGGACGTCGAGGCAAATGCCACCACGCGGTCCTCGGTGCCCGCCGCGCGGGCAAGATCGAAGATGTTGGCAAGCTCGTCGGTCTCGTCGTACAGGTCGTGCACGCAGTAGGCGTTGTCCCAGAAGATGCGGAAATCGGACGCGGCCGTGGGCATCTCGACCAGGCGGCGCACGGTGTCCTCGCTAAAGGTGATGCCCGTGGGGTTGGAATACTTGGGCACACACCAGATACCCTTGATGGAATCGTCGGCGGCAACGAGGCGCTCGATCTCGTCCATGTCGGGGCCGTTGTCGGTCATCGCGACGGGGACATTCTCGATACCCAGGTCGGCGGTGATGCCAAAATGACGGTCGTAACCGGGAACCGGGCACAGGAACTTGACCTTCTTGCCGTCATGCGCGGCCTCGTAAGCCTCCCAGGGCTCGCTGCCGCACGAGCCGCAGCGCCAGAACATGCCGGCGATATCGTGCTCGATCAGCAGGCTCGACGAACCCAGTACGAGCGTCTGCTCGGCGGGGCAACCCAGGAACTCCCCTGCCAGCTTGCGTGCCGAGGGAATGCCCTCAAAGCAGCCGTAGTTGGAGCAGTCGACGTTGCCGTCGTGCAGATCGGCATCGGCATTGAGGATATCGAGCATGGGTCGAGAGATGTCCACCTGGGAGGGCGACGGCTTGCCGCGGGCCATGTCGAGCGCCAGGCCCTTGGCCTTGACCTCGGCGACCTCGGCTTTGAGCGCCTCGATGGCGGCATCGAGTTCGGTGGTTTCCATCTTCTGGTAGATCGTCTGCATGGGTGCGACCTTTCGCGAAGCGGGACGTTGCAGTTCGTCTAAGTATAGACCGCCACCGCCGCAAGGGTATGAAGCCGTGATAGATTAAGTCCATCGCAATAAATTACGAAACGCCGCGCATGCCGGCGTGGGGCGCCCAAGGAGGCACTATGGAGTACGGATCGTTCCAGGCCGAGGAATTCGGCGACCTGCAGCGCCTGGTCGACGGACTGTTTTACGACCGCCACGCCATCGACCGCCTGGATCTCATCGTGCAGGCCGAGATCTTGGACCTGACACCCGACCTTATGGAAATCGTGAACCTTTTGCCGCCCGGCTACTACGACCGCCAATCGCTTTGCGACCAGCTCAACTCCGCCTTGGCCGCCCACGGCTGGGGCGCCGTCTACGGCACCGTGGAATAAACCTAGTCATTTAAGAACCTCCCCAATGACTAAAACGCCGCCTGTGATGGTGTTCACAGGCGGCGTTTTCAAACTTGTATGTGCCCTTACTCATCCTTGGGCGCGGGGTGTTTGCAGACCACGCTCATGTAGATCATGCCGAGCACCGCAGCGGTAACGGATCCGGCAAGAATGGCGGCCTTGGCAGCCAGGACCTCAAACTGGGCCGTCGGGAAAGCAAGGCCGCTGATGAGGATCGACATGGTAAAGCCAATACCGCCCAGAATGCCCACACCGGCAATCATATGCCAGTTAACGTTGCGCGGCAGCTCGGAAATCTTGAGCTTAACCAAGGCAAACGTCATGCCAAAGATTCCGATCGGTTTACCCAGCAGCATGCCGAAGTATACGCCGAGCGTCACCGGGTCGGTGAGCAGCGTGCTCATGTCCACGCCCACCAGGCGAACCTGTGCGTTCACGAACGCAAAGATCGGCAGAATCACAAAGTTGACCGGCGTGGAGATCAGGCGCTCCATGCGGATGAGCGGCGGGGTCACGCGGTGCATGACCCGCTCGACCTTGGTGGTCGAGACAGTAAAGTCGTGTTGGCCCAGGATGTGTGCCTCGTCGTCGTAGCGGTCGTCGAGCAGTGGCAGGCACTCTCCCAGCCAATCGGTAAGGCTATCGAGCTTGACGCCGCACTTGGCCGGGATGGTAAAGGCCAAGATGACGCCAGCAAGCGTGGCATGTACGCCGCTCTTGAACATACAGAACCACAACAGCAGACCCAGTACCGAGTACGGGGCAAGACGGTAATGCTGCGTCTTGTTGAGCCACACGAGCGCACAGGTCACAAGCGCGGCGGCGCCCAACCAAAACGGATTGGGGCTCTGACCGTAGAAGATGGCGATGGCGGCGATGGAGATAAGGTCGTCGGCAATGGCGAGCGTCGAGAAGAACACGCGCACGCCATTGGGCACGCGATTGCCTAAAAGCGACAGCACGCCCAGTGCGAAGGCAATATCGGTTGCCATGGGGATGGCCCAACCGCTGCGGGCGCCGGCATGGTTAAAGATCAGGTAGATGCAGGCGGGAACGACGACGCCGCCCACGGCCGCCAGCATGGGAAGCATGGCCTGACGCGGGTTCTTGAGCTCGCCAACTGTCATCTCGTACTTGAGCTCAATGCCCACGAGCAAAAAGAAGATCGCCATGAGGAAGTCGTTGACGAAAAGCTCAACGGTGAGACCGGCCGTAAGGTTGCCCAGCCCCACATACAGCGGGGTCTCCAAAAAGTGATGGATGGTCTCGTAAGCATCGGTGTTGGCGCAGATAACGGCGGCGATAGCGGCAATCACCATGACGGCGGCGGAAATCGTGCCGTTCTCGGCGATGCGTTCCCAAATGTCGTGGCGTTCAAAGCGCTTGCGCTCACGAACGTTGAACAGCTGCTCAGTTGCTGCCATGGGCGGCTCCTTTCACGGGATGGCTCCCGTCTTAAAAAAGCACGGCCCGCCCAGGTGGCGGCGCCGCGCTCTAACGTATTACGCTTGCATCTAGCCTACCCTGCACGACAAGCACGCAGGCGTGGCCGAAAAGCGGAACCACAGGTTGAACATTATTTGCTCAACGGCACGGGCACGCCTGTCCAAGAGACGACGCGGCGCCGTGCACAAAAAACGACCGGAGCGCGGGGCGTCCGCGATCCGGTCGTGGCGTTCGGTCAACTAAACCTAGCAGGCGGCCATGATGGGGGCAGCGACCTGCTTCTTACGGGAGAGAACGCCCGGCATCCAGACGCCGTCGTGCTCGTCGGCAATGCCCAGGCCCTTCTGAGCAGCCTCGGTCTCGCCCTCGAGCAGGACCTGCGAGCCCTCCTCCATGATGTCGGTGATGCACAGGACAATGCCGTCAGCACCCTTCTCGGCGGCGTAGGCGCGCATGGCCTCGCGAATCTCGTCGATCATGCCGAGTGCGCGGCTCTTGTCGACGGTCTCGTACTGGCCGATGAGCAGCTTCTTGCCGGCGGGCTCGAACATCTTGATGTCGTTGCCGACCATCTCGGCAGCGGTGAAGGAGCCGGACGGACGGGTAAGGAAGACCTCCATGCCAAACTTGACCGGGTCGACGCCCACCTGCTCGCCGAGCTTGGCGGCGACGGCGCGGTCGACATCGGTGGTGGTGGGGCTCTTGAGCATGAGCGTGTCGGTCATCATGGCCGAGAGCAGCAGCTTGGCCTGGACGTCGGAAAGCTCAACGCCGAGCACGCCGGCAAGCTTGGTGACGATGGTGCAGCTGGAGCCCCAGGGCAGGCAGATGTAGTGCAGCGGGCCGGCGGTCTCGAAATCGCCGATGCGGTGATGGTCGACGACGCCAAAGACCGTGGCGTCCTTAAGACCGGCGACGGACTGGGCAGACTCGTTGTGGTCGGTGAGGACGACGAGCTGACCGGCCTCGACGGACTCGATCACGCGGGGCTCGGCAATACCGGCGTCGGCGAGCAGCTTGGCGGACTCGGCCGGAAGCTGACCAAGGGCGCAGGCCTCATAGGTATTGCCGGCATACTCAACCTGGTTGAGCAGCTGGGACAGGACGACGGCGCTCATGATGGCGTCGTTATCGGGGTTCTGGTGACCAAAGACAAGAACGTTTGCCATGGAAATCCTCCACTTGATATGTGTACTTGGACGTAGCTATGGTAGCACGCTGGCGCCGAGCCTTCGCAGACGGAAGGGCCACGGCATATTTTGTGGCAGGTATGGGGGCCAAGGCTGTCCCTTTCGCACCATGTTGGTGCAAAGTAACCTGACCCCTTGCACCAGCTATTTACCGGCGGCGCGCAGGGCTACGTAGGCGGCGCCAATGATGCCGGCGTCGTTGCCGAGCGAGGCGACCTTAATGGGCGTCTCACGCGAGGCGGAAAGCGCGTACTGCTTAAAGTGCTCGCGAACCTTGTCGAGGTAAACATCGGCCGAGGCGGAGGCGCCGCCGCCGATGAGGAACATCTCGGGGTCGACCACGTTGGCGATAAGCGCCAGGGCGCGGCCGAGGTAGTCGGCCATGGTATCGGCCGCGGCCAGCGCAAGCTTGTCGCCCTCGCGGCAAGCTTGGAACACGTCCTTGGAATCGGAGGGGCCGGTGAGCTCGATGGGCTCGACGCCCGCCTTCTTGCATTCGGCAAGGTAGTTGCTCACCACGCCAGTGGCGCTGGAATACTGCTCCAGGTGGCCATGGCCGCCACAGCCGCAGGTGCGCTCCTCGTCGGGATTCAGGCACATGTGGCCAATCTCGCCGCCGGCGCCCACAACGCCCGACACCACGTCGCCGTTGACGATAACGCCGCCGCCCACGCCGGTACCGATGGTGACCATCACCACGTTCTGCACGCCCTTGGCAGAGCCGAGCCAGGCCTCGCCCATGGCAGCAGCGTTGGCATCGTTCTCGTACTTAACGACCGCGTCGGGGCAGTGCTCCTGAATGGCGATCCTAAGCTCGGGCAGGTTAATGGCAATGTTGGCCTTGACCTTGGCATCGCCCGAGGCCGGGATGGGGCACGGAACGGCCAGGCCAATGCCAGCCACAAAGGCACGCGGAATCTGCGCCTTGGCGACCACCTGGTCGATCGCCTCGGTCACCGCGGCAAAGCCCGCAGCGTCAACGATGGGAGGCGTGGGTACGCTGGCCTTGGCAAGCAGGTTGCCGTCCTCATCGAACAGGCCCTCCTTAACCGAAGTGCCGCCGACGTCGATGCCGATGTAGTACTGCTTAGGTTCCATGGGAGCCCACCTTTCTCGTTTAAACATTGCCTGTATGGTACCGCTCCTAAGACAAAAACCTGCCAAAAAGGGACAGGTTTATTTTGGCAGGTTTTATCTGGGAAAATGCGAACGCCCGCTCATCAGCTCGCGCAAGGCCTTCGCCAAATATAAAGGCGCCGGAAGGCGGAGGCTCCCGGCGCCCGTGAAAGGGACTGAATTGTCTGGTGGGCCGAACGGTCCGTCGCGGCGATAACGCCGACTAGGCCGTGCGCGCCTGCAGCAGCTTGTGGACCTCGATGAGCTCCGTGGCCATGACGCGCATGGTCTCGGTGCCTGCCATCTGGTCCTCGGCATGCAGCAGAATCAGCGGGGCCTCGCCGTTACGCTCGCCATTGGCCTCCTTTTTAAGGAGCCCCATGTGAACATCGTGACCACCGTTGTAAGCCTCGTCACCCTGCTTGATAAGCTCCTCGGCGGCGTCAAAATCGCCCTCCTTGGCCTTTTGCACGGCATTGATGTACATGCTCTTGGCGGTTCCGACGAAACTGATGATCTCAAAGCAGGTCATCTGCAGCTCGTTCATATCCTCCATGCGCTGCACCTAGCCCATCACGCTGACGCAGTGGTCGATGATGCCAGCAGCGTTCATGCGGCCGTAGTCGACCATGTTGATGACCTCAACCGGGAAGCGGCCAGCGGCCTCCTTCTCAAAATCGCCCTTGGTGTAGCCAATCTGCGGGCCGAGCAGCAAGATATCGCACTCGTCCAGGTGATCGTGAGCCTCGTTCATAGGACGGGCCTCGACCTCGATGTCCAGACCACGGCTTGCGACCTCGGACTGCATCTTCTGGACCAGCAGGCTCGTGGACATGCCGGCATTGCAGCAAAGCATGATCTTCTTCATGGTTTCCTCCTTATAACTGCGCGGCGCGCAGACGACAACTGGTTTTATTCCTTGCGGCTACTGTACCCACCCCCTGCGTCTTTACGCAGGGAGAGCCGCGAGCACCGGCACCGCGTACCGGCGCCCGCAACAATGAAAGGGAAAACGAACCGTTTAGGCGTTCTGCTCGGCAAGGGCCTCCTGCTTGGCGATGGCCTTCTCGGAGATCCTCATAAAGGGCAGGTAGACAACCATGCCGATGACAAGCTCGAGGGCCTGCCATACGCCGGCGCGCCAGTCAAAGCCCGTGGCAAGCAGGGCGTTAATGACGGGAGGCATGGTCCAAGGCACCTGGGCGATGCAGGGGCTGATGATGCCCGCGCAGGTCAGGCCATAGGTGATGCCGATGAACAGGTCGGGAAGAAGCACGAACGGAATCATGAGCGGCAGGTTGTACACGACGGGGTAACCGTAGATGACCGGCTCGTTGATGTTAAACAGGCCAGGAACGATAGCCATCTTGGCAACGGTCTTGGAAGCCTTGTTCTTAGAGAACAGGAAGGTATCGAGCAGGAGCATGAGGGTGCAGCCCGAGCCGCCGATAAGGGCGAAGCTGTTGACGATCTGCATGTTCATGTAGTGATCGGGCTGGATGGTGCCGCCGGCGGCAAAGGTAGCCATGTTGTCGACGATGAGCATGGTCAGGATCGGCTCGACGGTAGCGCCAGAGATGGTGGACTGGTGAATGCCGACGCAGAACAGCAGGTTCGCAAGAGTGTAGATGAGGATAACAGCCCACGGACCGGCGTTCATGATGCTCTTGAGCGGGTTGGAAATACACGTGGAGATGATGGTGCACAGATCGGTGCCGGCAAACACGGCGAGCAGCGCTGCGGCAACTGCGAAGATCGAGAGGTTGAGCAGCATCGGGATCATGACGTTAAAGGAGTTGGAGACCGCGGGGGGCACACCCTCGCCCAGCTTTACTTTAAGCTTCTCGACGCCGGAAATCTTGATGAAGAGCGTGACGGAGAGCAGGGCGATGATAATAGCCGCGAACAGACCGTTGGTACCGGTGTTGGCAGTCGAAAGGGCGCCCGTGACCTCGGCAGAGGTGATCTTGTCGGTGAGCAGCGGACTCGTGGCGGCAAGCGTGGCGGTGATCTGCTGCGGCATCATGATAACGAAAGCGGAGATGGCGACGACCACGCAGGCAAGCGGGTTATCGAAGCGCTCGTTCTTAGCGAGGCTGTAGCCGATCAATCCGGCCAAGACAATGGCAGAGACGTTGAGGGTGCCCAGCGTAATTGCCGAACCCCAGGTCTGAAGATTGGCAAGACCCGCCGCATCGAGCGGGAACAGAGGGAACACGACGTTGTTAATAAGAACCGCGATACCCGCAAGGATATAGAGCGGCGTGATGGTTGCGAAGGCATCGCGCAGGGAACGCAGGTGAACCTGGTTTCCCACCTTCGCAGAGACCTCGGCAAATTTGTCGAGGAAGCTCTTTCCGTTTTCACTGGCCATGATTGCTCCTAACTATCAAATCCGGCCTTTTCCTATGCGCACGGTGGTCTGTCGCCCTTTGCCACCAGATGTGCCATGTTTTGCGCGCGGCGGCGCGCGGTCTGGGCGCTCGCCCGGTCGCTAGTCAACCACGTGGGTCGTTGCGACCTGCTTGAGCCAAGCTGCAGACTTCTTAAGGCGGCGCTTGTAGCCGTCCATGAGGTCGACCTCGACAAAGCCGTAACGGTTCTTAAAGGCATTAGCCCAAGACCAGTTATCGATGACGGCCCAATAATGGTATCCGCGGCATTTGGCGCCCTCGGCGATTGCCTTGGCAACCCACTCCAGGTGCTGGCGCACAAAGTCGACGCGGTAGTCGTCCTGAATGGTCCCTTCGGCGTCACGGTTCTTGTATTCGTCCATGATGCCGATACCGTTCTCGGATACAAACCACTCAAGATCGGGGTAGTTCTTAGCGCAGTCCATGCCAAAGTCGTAGAGGCCCTGCGGGTAGATTTCCCAGCCGCGGCTCTCGTTCATAACGGCGTCGGGCCATACGTACTCGTCGGCAAAGTGCGGCAGACCGTACTGGTCGATCTTGCTCGCCGGAGCCTGAACGCGCGTGGGATGGTAGTAGTTACAACCGAGCCAGTCGACAACGCCCTGCTTGAGGATCTCTTGGTCGCCGGCACGGAACGGAAGTTTAACGCCGCCCTCGGCCAGGCTGTCGAGCACGTCGGCGGGAAGCTCGCCCTTGGTAATAAGGTCGAGCCACCAGCGATTGTTGATACCGCTGGTCATACGCACGGCCTCGAGGTCTGCCTCGCTGGGGTTCTCCTTGGTATAGACCGGGGTAAAGCAGTTGATCATGCCGATCTTGGCGTCGGCGCGAACGGCGCCCTCGTCATAGGCGCGGCGGTAGTTGGCCACAGCCAGCGCGTGCGCCAGCGAGATGTGATACTGCACGGTGCGGGCGCGGTTATAGTCATGGAGCTGCGGGTACCACACGCCCTCCTGATAGCGCTGCTCGGGCTCGACGATGGGCTCGTTAAAGGTGAACCAGTACTTGATCTCCTGGCCAAACTCGCGGAAGGCAACGTCGGCGTAATGAGCGTACGCCTCGACGACCTCACGGCTCTCCCAACCACCACGGTCAAAGAGGTAGGTAGGCATGTCAAAGTGGTACAGGTTGACGAACGGCTCCAGGCCGGCCTCGCGAGAGGCACGGAACAGCTCGTGATACCACGCGGCGCCCTCCTCATTGAGGTTGCCGTTAGCATCGAGCAGGCGACTCCACTGGATGGAGGTGCGGTAGGTATCCAGGCCCAAGTCCTTCAAAATGCGAAGGTCCTCCTGGTATTTAGCCATAAAGTCATTGCCAGCATAAGAGCCAACGCGGTTATAGAACGAATCCAGATCCTGGATGGACCAGGTATCCCACAGGTTCTCGAGCTTGCCGCCCTGGTTCCACTGACCCTCAGTCTGCGGGCCGGACATAGCGGCGCCAAAGAAGAAGTCACGGGGCAGCTGATACTGAGCCATCAAAGTCCTCGCTTTCGTGTCTAGAGCTTTCGGTTGGAGACGGGTTTGCTTTGGCAAGTTATCCGGCGCGGGCGCGCACCGGTTATCCAGATATCCAGCCCGCCAAAACAAAACCGTCCCCAAACGGTCGGCCCTGCCGGCGGCAGGGTTCCGTTCGTTGCGTACAACTATAGCGCTCTAATTTCTAAAGTAAAGCGTCTTTTTGTTTTTTCTTTCTCGGACTTCTTATATAAAAGTAATATGGGTGCCTCGTTGGGGGTTATACTTACTTGCGTATTCTTATATGTCGGAAAGGAGGTTCCATGATTCCCAAATACGAGGCGATAGCTGCAGATATCCGTCGAAGCATCGAGGATGGCGCTCTTAAACCGGGCGACAAGCTACCCACCGTCGTTGAGTTCTGTGAGCTCTATAGCGTTTCCAAAATCACCGTCAAACGAGCTATCGAGCAGATCACCGAAGAGGGTCTTGTTACCAGCCGGCGCGGATCGGGCACCTACGTTAAAGACACGGCGGGGCTTCCCGACAAGGCGTTTTTCCAGGGCAAGAACGACCGCGCCCAGGGCTTTTCGTATGAGCACCGCGGGGAGAAGGTAACCTCGGTGGTCTACGATTTCTCGATTGTCAATCCACCGGCAGAGGTTGCGACTCAGCTGGGAATTGCCGAGGATGACTTTGCCTATCACATCGTGCGCGTGCGCCAGGTCGACGAGAAGCCCATCGTTATCGAGTACACCTACATGCCCCTCGAGCTGATTCCGGGCCTTAAAAAGAAAGACCTGTATGGATCGGTCTACAGCTTCATCCGCGAGCAATGCGGGCTGAAGATTTCGAGCTTCCACCGCACCATTCGCGCCGTAGCGGCAACCGAGGAAGAGGCTGAGCGCCTGGACACCAAACCCGGCTCTCCCCTGCTCGAGCTCAACCAGATTGGCTTTTTGGATAGCGGCACCGCCTTTGAGCATTCGATCTCGCGCAACGTTGGTGACCGCTTTGAGCTGCACAACGTAACGTTGGCATAGTTTTGTAGTCATGCGGGCGCTCGTTATGGCTCGTTTAGAGTGGGCAACCGCACAACACCATGGGGGTATGAACATGTCCGATTTGATTAAACTGACGCCGATCTTCCACGAGAAGATCTGGGGCGGCCGCCAGCTCGAAACCGTATTTGGTTACGACATTCCCGAGGGTCCCATCGGTGAGTGCTGGGCTATCTCGGCCCATCCCAACGGCGACTGCCAGATTGCGGAGGGCCCGTATGCCGGCCACACGCTGTCGTGGCTGTGGGCCGAGCACCGTGAGCTCTTTGGCAACTGCGAGGGCAAGGAGTTCCCGCTGCTCATTAAGATTCTGGACGCCAAGGACGACCTTTCGATCCAGATTCACCCCAACGACGAGTACGCTGCCGAGCACGAGAACGGCAGCCTGGGCAAGACCGAGTGCTGGTATGTGCTGGACTGCGAGCCCGGCGCCACGATCATCGTCGGACAGCGCGCCAAGGACCGCGCCGAGGCAGCACAGATGATCGAGGACGGCCGCTGGGACGAGATGCTCAACGTGCTGCCGATTCACAAGGGCGACTTTTTCCAGATTGACTCCGGTACCGTGCACGCCATCAAGACCGGTACGCTCATTTTGGAGACGCAGCAGTCGAGCGATGTGACCTATCGCCTGTACGACTACGACCGCCCCGGCACCGACGGCAAGCTGCGCCCGCTGCATATTGAGCAGAGCCTCGACTGCATCGATTTTGATGTTCAGGCGCCGACCGACGGCACCGTGACCGCGCCCGAGGTCGACGGCGTGACCGAGCTCGAGTCCAATCCCTGCTACACCGTCGATCGTGTGCGTGTCGACGGCAGCAAGACCCTCGACCAGCGCTGGCCCTTCATGTGCCTGTCGGTCATCAACGGCGAAGGCACCGTCTGCGGCGACCCCGTCCACAAGGGAAGCCACCTGCTGGCCCCGAGCACCGTCAGCTCCATCGACCTCGAAGGCAAGATGGAACTGATTATTAGCCACCTGTAGGTCACTGGTACCCGAGTGCTCGCCGGGATGGGCGCGGGGTTTGATCGCCTGCTCGGGCAGTCCTGCTCGCACGGAGAGCACATTAAGTGCTCTCCGGCTCGTGCGGAACTCGCGATCGACCAAACCCCGCGCCCATCCCGGCGAGCCTCTGGCTAGCAACAACAACCCAAACGCAAGTAGGGGCTCCCCCGCCCATCAACGGGGGAGCCCCTACTCGTATCTATATATCAGCCCACCCGGCTCTCCAGACCAAAAAGCGAACGAGCAGAGCGATGTTCGTCCAGCAACGTTACCCAAGGACCTGGGCGGGTGTATGGGGCAACATCGATCGCGAGTTCCGCACGCAAAGGAGGCCACTTAATGTGGCCTCCGTCTTGCGCAGGACTGTCCGAGCAGGTGATGTTGCCCCATACGCCCGCCCAGGTCCGCCGGGATCACGACAGCTTGACGATCGGTGCAAAACCTTTCATCAGCTTTTTGGTCTGGCCGGTTTTTTCGAACTGGACCTCGATCATGTCTCCGGCGACCGAGATCACGGTACCGGTGCCAAAGGTCTTGTGGCTCACGGTATCGCCCGCGGCAAAGTCCTGTGACGCGCTGGCGCGATCGACCTTGCGCTCCACCGTCGGCGACACCTTGGACGACGGCTTTTTAGCTCGCGGCGCGCCCGAACCAAAGGTCGAGGCAACACGGCCGGCGTCGGGCGAAACCCCGCGATGGCGCTCGGTGCCATAGGTGCTGCCACCAAAGAAATCGTCGAAGCTCGATCCGCCGCGCGAACCGGAACCGCCGGTCGAGCGCGTATGCGAACCGAACACCTTGCCGCCATACATATCCGAGCCCATGCCCGAGCCAAAGGTGCCGTGACGGTCGCCGCGCTTCTCCCAGCCCATGCCCTCAAAACCGGCAGAACCGATACCGCTAAACTCAATATCCTCAAACGGAATCTCGTTGAGGAAACGAGAGCGCGGGTTGGCAGAGGTCGAGCCGTAGGTGCGACGCGTGGCCGCATAGGTCAGGAACAGGCGCTTACGGGCACGCGTGATGGCAACGTAGGCCAGGCGACGCTCCTCCTCGAGCTTGCCCGGATCATCGCTGCCGCCAAAGTCGTGCACGTGCGGGAAGATGCCCTCCTCCATGCCGGCCACGAACACCGCCGGGAACTCCAGGCCCTTGGCGGAGTGGATGGTCATCATGGTAATGGCATGCGTCTCGCCGGCCAGGGAATCCAAGTCGGAGCGCAGGGCCAGCCACTCCATGAGAGCAGGAAGCGCCTTACAGGTGAGCGGACCGTAGGTGCGCTCGATCTCGTCGGCATGCACGGCACCCGCCGGCATCTCCGTCGGCGCGGCATACGCGTTGCCCGCAATGGCGGCAGCCAGGGCATCCTGCGGCGAGAGCGCCGGGGCGGCTAGGCTATCGAGCGGATTGGAACCTGCGGCATCACGCGCGCCAACGAGCGCCTCAAACGAGGATACCGGGGCAGACGGTCCCGGCTCGGGCGCAGGTGCGCTCACCACGACGGGCTCGGGCTCGGCGCCGGCAGGCACGTCGGCAACACCGGCCGCGCGCAGCTCCTCTAAGCTCTCGAGCGTACCCTCGATATCCTCGTGCGTCTCCTCAAATTCGGCGGCCACGCCCAGGAATTCCTGGATGTTCTCGGCGCGGCTCTCGGCCTCCATGGTGCCCTCGGCGCGAAAGGCCTGCAGCAGGCCCGTCTTGTCGACAATCATCTCGACAACGTCCTTGAGCTCGCCGTCCATGCGGCGGCCCTCGCGCACCAGCGACACAAAGCTCGACAGGCCATTGCGGACCTTGGCGCTAAACATGCCCGTCTCGGCGCACGCGATCTCGCAGGCTTGGAAGAACGAGCAGCGGTTGTCGCGCGCCAGCTGCTCGATCTTTTGAATCGAGGTGGAGCCGATGCCGCGGCGCGGCGTGTTGATGACGCGCTTGACGCTCATCTCGTCGGCCGGGTTCACGATCATCTTGAGGTAGGCCATGACGTCGCGAATCTCGGCGCGGTCGAAGAATCGCGTGCCGCCGACGATCTTGTAGGGCACGCCCGCGCGCAGGAACATATCTTCGAGGATACGCGACTGGGCGTTGGTGCGGTAGAACACGGCGATATCGTCGTAGCTTGTACCCTTGGCATGCAGCTTTTCGATCTCGCCGGCAATCCAGCGACCTTCGTCGCGCTCGTCGCTTGCCTGGAAAGCCTGAATCTTCTCGCCATCGCCCTCGGCCGTAAACAGGCGCTTGTCCTTGCGCTGCGAGTTGTGACGCACCACGGCGTTGGCGGCGCTCAGGATATGACCCGTAGAGCGATAGTTCTGCTCCAGCTTGACGGTCTTGCAGTTTTTAAAGTCCTGCTCAAAGTCCAGGATGTTGGTGATGTCGGCGCCACGCCAGCTGTAAATGGACTGGTCGTCGTCGCCCACGACCATGAGGTTTTGGTACTTGGCGGCCAGCAGGTTGGCGATCTCGTACTGGACGTGGTTGGTGTCCTGATACTCGTCGACGCTAATGTAGCGGAAGCGCTCCTGGTACTTGTCGAGCACCTCGGGGCGGGTGCGCAGTAGCTCGAGCGTGCGCACGAGCAGGTCGTCGAAGTCCATCGCGTTGGCGGCGCGCAGGCGGCGCTCCAGCTCCAGGTAGACTTGCGCGGCCTTTTTGTCGTTGGGGCTATCGGCGCTCTTGAGCATGTCCTCGGGCCCGATCATGGCGTTTTTAGCAGAGCTGATCTTGCTGCGGATCATGTTGATGGGGAACTGCTTTTGCTCGATGCCGAGCGCCTGCATAATGTCGCGCACCATGCGCTTTGAGTCGTCGTCATCGTAGATGGTGAATTGACCGGTATAGCCCAGCAGGTCGGCGTCCTCGCGCAGCATGCGCACGCACATGGCATGGAAGGTGCACACCCACATGCCACGAGTGCCGCTGGGGATGAGTGCCGCCAGACGCTCGCGCATCTCGGCCGCAGCCTTGTTGGTAAACGTAATGGCAAGAACCTGCCAAGGCTTAACGCCCAGGTCGCCGAGCATATGTGCGATGCGGAAGGTCAAGACGCGGGTCTTGCCCGAGCCAGCACCGGCAAGGACCAGCAGCGGACCTTCGGTCGTCAGGACCGCTTCGCGCTGGGCGGGGTTAAGACTGTCGATGTCGACAAGCGACTTAGCGGGCTTGGGTGCCGGTGCGGGAGCATCGTAGATGTCGAGCGGGACGAGCTCGGGCTCCGGCGCAGCGGGGGCAGTGTATGCATCGAGCGGCACGGGTTCCGGCGCGGGCGGCACGGACGCAGCAGTGTTCTTTTCCCAGGGCAGGGGCTGGGTCATGGGCGACTCCTCATCTGACGGACGGCGCGCCTGCGGGCAGCGCCATAGTTTGAGCCGTACCAGTATACCGAGCCGCGCGGACACCGACGCAAATCACACCACGACTCCGTGCGCCACCGTCAGGCCCGCCCCAGCGAATTTGGTGCATTGGGGTCAGGTTAGTCTGCACGAATCAATTGACAGTCACGAAACCGCCGATGTCATGGCAGCAGCAGCGAGCGGCAGCCAGGGCGAACAAATTGGCATGAAAAGGGGGCGGCATAGACCTTTTGGTCATGCCACCCCCTTTGAATGACAAGTTGTCGCTCTGGTCGCCGCGCAGCGTCAACCAAGTTACAGGCCGAGCATAGGCTCCAGGACAAAGAAGTACGCGAGCACCACGATGCCCAGGATGATGCGGTAGACGCCGAAGCACTTGAAGTCGTGACGGCGAACGAAGCCCATAAGCCACTTGATGGCAATGAGCGACACCACAAAGGCGACGACGCAGCCCACGCCCAGGATGGCGATTTCGTTGGTGCCGAAAGTACCGCCCTTAATAAAGTACTTGACCAGCTTGAGCGCACTCGCACCAAACATGACGGGAATGGCCAGGAAGAACGTGAACTTAGACGCCACCGAGCGCGTGCAGCCCAGTAGCAGGCCGCCGATGATCGTGGAGCCGGAGCGCGATGTGCCCGGAATCAGCGAAAGCACCTGGAAGCAACCGATGCCCAGCGCAGTCTTCCAGCTCAGGTCCCCGAGCGTAGTGATGGAGCCAAAGTCCAGGTTATCGTCATCGTCTGCAGCGGCAGTCGCAGCGGGCGCGGCAAAATGCGCACCGGCGGGGCGTCCGCCCGCTGTCACGGCACGCGAACCAAACGAACCGGCAAGAGCGGCCTGGTCGCGTTTGTTCGCGCGCCAGTTCTCGATCACGATAAACAGCACGCCGTACACAATGAGCGCCAGCGCCACGACGGGAGCATTATAGAAATGTTCCTCCATCCAGTCGTTAAGCGGCAGACCGATCGCCGCGGCGGGAATGCAGCCGAGCACAATCTTGCCCCACAACACCCAGGTGTCGCGACGGCCCTCCTTGCCCTTGCTGGGAGAAAACGGGTTGAGGTCGTAGAAGAACAGAACGCAGACGGCCAAAATGGCGCCAAGCTGAATCACGACCAGGAACATATTCCAGAACGTCTCGCTCACGTTCATCTTGACGAACTCGTCCACCAAGATCATGTGACCGGTCGACGAAACAGGCAGCCATTCGGTAATGCCCTCGACCAGACCCATGAAGGCAGATTTTAGAAGCTCAATGATATCCAAAGGGACCCCCTCGTTAGACACCCGCCGATATTGTTCTGCGGACGGTGCGGGCGGTGTCCCATTATCAACCGTTCGCGGCACGCCTGCGCCTACCCTTACCAAAAATCTCGCCCGTTCACAGAATTGCGAGCGGTCAAACCGAAATCCTTGGGTATAACTGCAACAAGATAAAGTGTCCGGCGGCCAACGCGTCGCCCGACGCACGAGCCCCGCGCCCGTGCGATAGACCAAGGAGGAAACCATGAACGAGGGCTATACCAAGGTATTTGTTTCGCTCGACGGTACTGAGCAGCAGGATTTTGTGCTCGCACGCGCCATCAAGGTCGCCGCAAACAATGGCGCCAAGCTGATTATCGGCCACGTCATCGATTCCACGGCACTCGAGAGCGCCGGTTCCTATCCGGTCGATCTGGTCAACGGCCTAGAGGAGGCATTTAAGAACTCCATCGCCAAACAACTCGAAGAGGCCAAGGCCAATCCCGATATTCCCGAGGTCGAGGTTATGATTCGCGCCGGCCGTATTCGCGAGACGCTCAAGGACGAGATGCTCGACGTGGTCAAGCCCGACCTGGTGCTCTGCGGCGCTCGCGGTCTGTCCTCGATCAAGTATGCGCTCCTGGGCTCGATTTCGACGTTCCTGCTGCGCAACACCGACTGCGACATCTTGGTCGTAAAGTAGCGTTGCTCCCACCGGCCGCGGGGCCTGCGGGGTTTCCACAGGCACGTCCTCGCCGCTTCGCGGCTGCGGGATGTGCCCTTAGGAAACCCCTCCCGGCCTCGCGGCCTTCGCAGCCTTACTTCAGCGAGTTGTCTGATGGAAAAATGGCGTGCCGCCCCGTTTGGGGCGGCACGTTTTGTTTGGGATGGCACGTTTTTACTATAAGGCGATCCTGCTTAGACGAGCTTGCACTTCTGGAATGATCTTCTCGAACATTACCTCCGCTTCGGGAAAACCCTCTTCTTTGAGACCGCGCGCGGCGTCTCTTAGCGCGTCTGGAACCTCATTGCAGGTATCAGCAATCATTCCGGCGACAATTCCCCCGGGCAAACCCGCCCCAATCATTTGGCTCATCACCGACTCGCGCGTTACTTCGTCAATCTTGCGGCTCCCACCAAACGAGACGCCCATCTCACGAACGAGACTGGGGTAAACCGTTGTGCACAGCACGTCATAGAGCGGCGCCAACCTCACCTGCTTCCAACTCTCGTCCCATACGAGCGACCAGTTCTTTAGATGGTTATCGCAGTTACCTACGGCATAGTCGAACAGCTGGTTATAGCCGACAAGGAACCTGTCCTCCATTTGATTCGTCGACGCCCTTCGCACCGCATCGACGATAAGCCCCAGGTAATTGACGCCCGTCGGCTCATATTTAAGCTCAAGCGAGATGCCCTTGGCCTGACAAACATCTTCCTGGTGCAAACGGTATGAAATTGGCAATCCGTCAACCGAGCGTCCGGCATCATGCGTTACTCGGTCAAATCGCTTCACGGCGATAATTGGCTCGGCATCCTCAACTCGGATAAGAAAACACTCTTCGGCCGATAGGTCCATCAGAGAAGCGGCTCTCACGCACATCGCTTCGCACACTGTCTCGCCCGGGAACGTTTTCGACCCCGCCTTGAGAATGTGCGTGGATGGGGCCGCTCCATGAGGCAGGTACCATCCATCACATGGGTCATCGCCCATATGGTAGAGACCGACCTTCGCCTGAGCACCTGCAAGGGAGATTCGACTCTCTAGCGCTAAATCAAAAGCAACCTCCGCCGGCGCGTATGCCAGTCCACTTAGCTGTTCCGCGCCTATCTCTTCATAGCCCATTTCGAGACTGTCGGCCGAAGGTTCTCGCGTCAAAACCAAAGCGCCGACAGGTTCATCGCGGACTAAATCGAGCACCTTAAAGTAATCTCCGCGTTCTGCTCGCGCCCTTTTCTCAAGGTCCCTGTTGAGCTGCCCCTCCGGAATGATGCCGGAGAAAAAGGAACCCGTTGCGTCCGGACTAAATGTCTCGGCCGACAACGGCAGCGAGGTCGAAATCGGGGCCGCATCACCGCTCTGGAGATATTTGGGGCTATAGGTGAATATCGGAAGCCCCGCGTTTTCCTCCAATATGCCAACCAGCTGGTAAGACCCATTAAACTCACGGTGAACGAACAGTGTGCCATCCATTATTTCCCCCTCACCTTCAGAATAAAATCAATATCCACGATGGAGGCGTAATCGAAAATGACACCAATTTCGACCGTTGTCCGCCCCCGTTCGATATCACCAATCACACGAAGGCTGCGACCCGTCATAGTCGCGACGTCACGTTGAGTCAAGCCGAGCTCACGCCTTCTGAGCCTAAGGGCCTTCCCTATCTCAGCGGGATCGAAAACCGTGCGCTCCGAGAAAGCGACTTCCGACGGTTTGAGCTTGACGCGCCCATCCAGCTTTTTAATCGTTGTCACCGTTCTCATGACGCCTCCAGCTATATTCCTGCCCGTGAACATAGTATAAAACTGTAGCACTATGTTCATGTACGGGAATATAGTGTCGACTACATTAGCAATGTTCCCGTTCGGGAATATAGCTGCCGAAAAGCCTGATTTCTTCTTAAATGGGAAGATCCTGAACGTCTACGCTATACGGGCTGACTACTCAAAGTATTGGAACTTGTTGGTTGAGAAGGCAAACGTGACGACGAAGCCTTCGCCGGAGTCGGATGCTGCGGTGACGTCGATGCCCATCTTGGAGCACAGACGCGCCACCAGGTAGAGGCCGATGCCCGTTGCGTGCTTGGTGGTGCGGCCGTTGTCGCCGGTAAAGCCCCTCTCGAACACGCGCGGCAGGTCGGCCGCGCTCACGCCGCAGCCGTTGTCCGCGACGGTAAGCTCGATGCGTTCGCCCGCCAGGCCCTCGTCCAGCAACGCGCCCGAAAACACGATCTTCGCGCCGTCCTCGCGCGCATATTTAATACTGTTCTGAATAAGCTGGCCCAGAATAAACTCGAGCCATTTCTCGTCGGTAAAGACCTCGAAATCGAGGTTCTCGCACACCGGGGCCACGTGCGCCGCGATGAGCTCACGCGCGTTGGCCTTAATCGCGCCCGTCACCAAGGTCTTGAGATCCCAACGGCGAATCAGGTAGTCGCGCTCCACGACTTCCGAGCGCGCGTAGTACAGCGCCTGGTCGATATAGCGCTCCACGCGAGCCAGCTCACGGCCCAGGTCATCCACGCGCGACAGGTCGTCTTCGCTGCCATCCAGGTTTTCCAAAATCAGGTGAGCCGCCGCCAGGGGCAGCTTGGCCTCGTGGACCCAGCTCTCGATATAGTCGCGATAGTCATCGGTCTGACGCCGGCCTTCGGCAACCTCGTCGCAAGCGGCTTTGCCCACCCGGCGCAAGGCCTCGTACTCGAGCTCGCCCTCGGCATAGGTCGGGCATTGCACCATCTCCTGCACCCATGCGGGACTCTCGAGCTCCTCTGCCGCACGCTCCAGCTGGCGCAGAAAACGGCGGCGACGCGCATACTCGATCACGATGCCGAGCATACCAAAGATAAAGGACACGCCGACCGCCACGACCACAATAGATGTCGAAGCACCGGCGACCGTCAGCACAAAGCAGCTCAGCAGCACGCCGCACGTCCACACGGCGACGGGAAGCAGTGCATCTTTAAAGAACTTGCCAAACGACATGGACAGCCCCTAGACCGAATAGCCTTGGCCGCGATGCGTCGTCAAATACCCCTTGATGCCGATTTTTTCGAGCGTGGCGCGCAGGCGGTTGATGTTGACAGTGAGCGTATTGTCGTCCACGAAGGCATCGGAGTCCCACAGGTCCTGCATGATGGCCGAGCGCGAAACGATCTTGCCCGCGCGACCCAAGAGCAGCGAGAGGATACGCAGCTCGTTTTTGGTGAGCTCGGTGCTAGCGCCCGTTTGCGTGTTGGTGACCATGGAGCGTGCGAGGTCGAGCTCCAGTCCCTTGTGGACGAGCGTGCTGCGCTCGCCCGCCGCCGCGGTGCGACGCAGCAAGGCATTGATGCGCGCCACGAGCACACGGGCGCTGTAGGGCTTGGGAACAAAGTCGTCCGCGCCGAGCGTCATGGCCATGACCTCGTCAATCTCGGTCGTGCGCGACGTGAGGACGATGATGGGAACCTCGGATTCGCGGCGAACCTCATGGCAGATATGCTGGCCGTCCTTGACGGGAAGCGTGAGGTCGAGCAGCACCAGGTCGGGCGCGGCGGCGAGAATATCGCGCGAGACATGCTCAAACGATTCGCAGGCCTCGATTTCAAACCCGGCGCGGGCAAGAATGTCGACAAGCTCACGACGAATGGGCTCGTCGTCCTCAACGACATAGATCAGTGCCATGTGTCCTCCCATTTCGCGTAACTTGCACCTTCCACACCATTATGCCCACGGCGTCGCGGCGATACGACCCCGTGGGCACCTAATATGACAAAAGTGTTCGGTAGCCTTGAGAGAAAATAGGGGCCCTCGGTCCTAAACCGATCGACCCCATCACTTCGCCCTCGAGCCTCTACTCGAGCGTACGCATGTACGCGGAGATGGCATCCAGGCCCTTCTGCAAATCGTCGGTGTTATCGGAGTATGCATAGCCGATGCGCATACTCTTGGGCTCCTCGAAGCAATCGCCCGGGGTGACGAGCGCGCCGGACTTCTTAATCATGTCGATGCAGAACGTCCTGGAGTCGATGTCGTAGTCGTAATACACGAGCGCGGTGGTACCCGCCTCGGGCTTGACGAACGACAGGTGTGGCTCGCTCTCGACCCACTTCTCCAGAACAGCAAGGTTCTGACGGACGATGCGACGGCTGCGCTCAAGGATCACGGAAGCGTTGCCCAAAATCAGCTCCGCCACCGTCTCGCTGAATATGCCGGCGGAAATCAGGTTGTAGTCGCGATGCGAGAGCAGCGCGCGACGAAGTTCTGGGCTCTTGGTGACCGCCCAGCCCAGACGCAGGCCGGCGAACGACCAGACCTTGGACATGGATGCGGTGACGACAGCCTTGTCGTACAGGTCGATCACGGACTCGCAGTATTCATCCGTCTGAGTAAGCAGACGGTAGACCTCGTCGCAGAGCAGCCATGCGTCGTGTTTGCGCGCAACCTCGACAATCGCCTTGAGGGTATCGGTGTCGAGCAGGGCGCCCGTGGGGTTGTCCGGGTTATTGATGCAGATGAGCTTGGTATCGTCGGTCACCAGGGCATCGAGCGCGTCGACGTCGACGTGGTAGCCGTTCTTGCGATCGAGCTGAAGGATATCGACCTTCGCACCGCACATCTCGGGAATCGAGTAAAGCTGCTGGTAGGTGGGCTTGACTGAGACTACGTGATCGCCCGGTTCGACGAGCGTGGAAATAACCAGGGAGTTGGCACCGGTCGCGCCGTGCGTGGGCACGATATGCCCGGGCTCGACCGTCTTATAGAGACGCGCGACCCCTCGAGGAAGCCGGGCTGCCCCTCGATGTCTCCGTAGGTGAATCGGCGCGAGCACAGGCTATCGAGCCACGCCTTCTTGTCGGTGTTCGTAAGCTCGAACAGCTGGTCGAGCGTGAGGGAGTAGACGCACGTCTCCGCAACGTTGTGGGTGCACTTGGTCTCCCACTCGTTCATCCACTGCTCGACGGCGAAATCCTTGATCTGCATTGTCGTTTCCTTTCCTTGACTTTTTTACAGTTCCACCGCGGTGCCCAGCCCCGCCTCGACAGCGCGGTCGTAGGCGATTTTCGATGCCGAAAGGTCCTGAACGGCGATGCCCGACGTATCGAACACCGTCACCTGTTCGTTATCCGAACGCCCCGTAGCCGTGCCGGCGATGACTTCGCCGAGCTCCGCTTTGATGCCCTCGGGCGTGATGGCACCCTCGGCAACCGGAATCTCCAGCTCACCGGACGTGACCGATTGCTCGCGGTCGTCGACGTAAACAGCGGAACGGGCGACAAGCGCCGAGGCGAGCTCCTGTTTGCCGGGCATGTCGGCACCGACGCAGGAGATATGCGTACCGGGGCGCACCCATGCATCGGGGATGACGGGCTTGGTCGCCGGCGTGATCGTCACGATGATGTCGGCCTCTGCCGCGGCACCTTGGCCGTCGGCCGTCGCCTCGATGGAATAGGTGGATGCCTCGCGAGCATGCTCGCAGGCGCCCAAGATATGGGCGACCTCATCTCGCATGCGCTCGACGCGGGCCTCGGGCGCGGCGTCGGAAACCGGCTCCCACACCTTGACCTCGCTCACTTTGGGACAGGCGGCGAGCACGCCCGCCACCATATAGGTGCTCATATGGCCGGCACCCGCAACAAGCAGTTTGGACGCATCCGCCCGAGCCAGCCACTTGGCACCGAGCGCAGCGGCGGCACCGGTGCGAAGCCCAGTGACGGCGGAGGCATTAAGCAGCGCCAGCGGCTCGCCCGTCGCGTTGTCGCACAGCAGCGTGGTGCCAAAGATCTCGGGCAGCCCCTTTTTGGGATTCTGAGAGAACCAGGCGGTGAGTTTGAGACCGAAGAGGCCGCTTCCCGCCAACTCGCCCGAGCGGATATCCATATCGGCCACACCGGGTTCGAACTGCTCATATACCATCGGCCACGCAACACCCTTGCCCGTTGCCTTCTGGCGATACGCATCCTCCACGGCAGCAATTGCATCCTCGATCGTCAGCACCTTGGAAACTTCCTCGGCCGATAGCACCACCATCTGCCCCATCATCGCTCCTCTCAGCGAAAGATTTACGTTGCTTCACTGTACGGTTTAGTAACGATGCCGCCAAGGATCATTTCTTGTTGTAATCTACAACGATTCTCGATCTGACTTTTCGTTATATCAGCATGTATTTGAACTATTTCTTGCATCAAAGGCATACGAATGTGCGATTATCCTATTTATACCGGTATTAATTGTAGTGATTTACAAGGTGATGTTGATGCTATACACCATCTCGGACTTCTCACGGGAATATGAGGGGTCGGTCCGTCTAATCGCCGGCAGCGATGGCGTCTCGCGCGCCGTCTCCGGCGTCGGGATTCTCGATTATGAACTCATGCCCGGCCTCAAGAACAAGTACCAGCGCGTCAACTTCAGCCCAGACGAGATCGTCCTCAGCACCTTCCTCTATGCGAAGGACGACCCATACCTCATCACTGAAGCCGTGAAATACCTCGTCGCCAAGGGAACGAGCGGCCTTATCATCAAAAACGTCCTGCACATTCCGATTCCCGACCAAGCCATCCGCTACGCCAACGCGCGGCACTACCCGGTCTTTCTCACGACCGACGACTCACTGTTCTTTGACAGCGTCATCTATGAGGTCAAACGGCATATCGAGCAGCTCGCGTCCATCGACTTCGCACAGCGCGAGATCGATGCCCTGAGGACAGACGTATCGCCTGAGTCCATCTGCCGACGCATCCGAGGTCTCAACCCGTCATTTCTGGACGAAGCGGTCGCCCTGTTCGCATCGTTTGCAGGGCCCCTCGACCCGCGTACGTTTTTGCAAATCGAAAGCCTCTGTGCAAAATCGACCCTCGCCGGATGCCACAACATGCTGGCACCCTATGACGGAGGTTTGCTATTCGTAGCGACAAGTGACTCAGAGCAGACGCTCGATATGGAGCGGATCGTGCAGGCGCTCATGGAGCTCATCGAGGCTAGCGGTATCGATGGCGGAGCGGAAGGGCTCGGCATCAGCGATATTCTGTTTGGAGACGAGGCAGTGGCGCAGGCGATCTCTCAGGCGATTTACGCACAGCGCCTATCTTGTCAACGAGCCGAGGGCCCCGTCCGCTATACGCAGCTCCGCATCCTGAGAACCGTGATGCCTTTTGCGGAAACCCCGGAGATGCGATCGTTCTCGGAGGCGATTCTCTCGCCGATACGCGAGCATGACAGTGAGCATGGCAGCGAACTGGAATCCACGCTTGCCGCATTCATCGAGAACGACCGACGTATCGAGCGAACCGCCAAGCAGACTGGCCAGCACCCGAACACGATTCGATATCGCCTCGATAAGGTGACAACTCTCACCGGGCTGAACTACAAATGCGCCTCGGAGATGGAGCAGCTGTCGCTCGCCTACGCCATCGAACGCGCTCGCTTGCTTCAGTAAGCCCACCCCGCCTTGAGGTTAGGAGCGGCGGGCGCGGAGCTTTTCGTAGCCTTCGGCGAAGAAGGCGACCGTGGCGGCGTCGGCCTCGGCGACGTCCGTCTCGGTCGCGGGGACCACGCCGTGCTCGTCGCTCACTAGGAACAGCGCGCCCTTAAGCTGCGCGGGAATGTCTACGCGCGTGACCGGGATGCCCTTGGTCTGGGCCAGCTGCTCAATGAGCGTTGCCGTGCCACACAGGCACTCGTCCGCCGGCGCCACAAAGGTAAGCTCGCCGTTGTTGACGGCGGCAAGCAGCTCGGGCGCTACACCGGTCTTGTCGGCCTCGGAGCGAGCCTCGGCGGAGCGGGCACGCAGCGCCTTGGCCGACGTGTCAGCCAGCGGTTCGTACTCACCCACCGTCATGGCAGCGTTGCCGTTGACGTCGATCACCAGCATGAGCACACCGTCATGTGCCGTGTAATCGCCCTCGGCAAGCGACCACTCAACGTGCTGTTTGGCCCAGCTGAGCATGTTATGGGTAAGCGGCTCGCCCTGCACCAGGCGCTCGGACAGTGCGCGGATGTGGCGGTTGAGCATGGGCACCTTTTTGTTGGACATGCGCCAACGGCAGACAAGCGCGGGCTTGTCGAGCGTAAACTTCTCGACCGCCTCCTGATTGGCGCAAAAGTCCTCGTACGCACGCTGATCCTCGGCATTGCCAAACAGCTCGGCATCATCAATCTGGGGCATGGTCATACCTTTCGTGTTAGTCATTCCGTCCTCTTATACCAAAAAGACGGCCCTCCAAACGGAGTGACCGTCTTTTGCGGAGATTATTTTGTCCCAGGGCGGAACTTAGTGGCGGAAGTGGCGGGCACCCGTAAACACCATAGCAATATTGTGCTCGTTGCAGGCCTGGATGCTCTCGTCATCGCGCTTGGAGCCGCCGGGCTGGATGATGCAGGTCACGCCGTGCGCGGCAAGCACGTCAACATTGTCGCGGAACGGGAAGAATGCGTCGCTTGCGCAGGCAAAGCCGCCCTTTTCCACGCCCTCGCGCTCGCAGAAGTCCTCGGCGCGCTCGCAGGCAAGCAGCGCGGAGTCAACGCGGTTGGGCTGACCCGGGCCCATGCCAATGCCGGCCTTGCCCTTGGAGACCAAGATGGCGTTGGACTTGACACCCTTGCAGATCTTCCAGGCAAACTCGAGCTCGGCCATCTCGGCATCGGTGGGCTTGCGGTCGGTGGGGAACGTAAAGGTCGCGGGGTCCTCGGTCACGTGGTCGACTTCCTGCACCAGCATGCCGCCGTCGATGGAACGCAGCTCCACCTGGGCGCCGTGGTCCACGCCGCCGGTCGCCAACACGCGCAGATTGGGGCGTTTGGCCATGCGCTCGAGCGCCTCGGCAGTGTAGCTCGGGGCAATGATGACCTCGACGAACTGCTTGTTCTGGTCGGCGAAATGCTCAACCAGCTCATAGGGAACCTCGCGGTTGCAGGCGATGATGCCGCCGAAGGCGCTCTTGGGATCGCAGGCAAAGGCGCGGTCGTAGGCGGCCGTGATGTCCTCGGCAACGGCAGAACCGCAGGGGTTCTGGTGCTTGAGAATCACGCAGGCCGGCTCGTCGAACTCGCGGACCAGGTTCCAGGCGGCATCGGCGTCCAGATAGTTGTTGTAGCTGAGCGGCTTGCCCTGGATTTGCTCGGAGCCCACAAGCGGGAACTGCGAGCTCGCGGTGTTCTCGCAGCCCTCGGCAAAACGATAGACCGTGGCCTTTTGCTGCGGGTTCTCACCATAGCGCAGGTCGTCGACCTTCTCCAACGAAACCTCGAGCTTGGCAGAGGTGTCCGCCACGTCGCTTGCCTGGGCGGCAAGCCAGCGGGAGATAGCCGTGTCGTAGGCAGCGGTGGTCTGGTAGACCTTCACCTGCAGGCGACGACGGGTGGAAAGCGTGGTGCAACCGCCGGTCTCGCGCATCTCGGCCAGGACGGCGTCGTAGTCGGCCGGATCGGAGATGACGGTAACGCTCGCGGCGTTCTTGGCAGCAGAGCGCAGCATGGAGGGGCCACCGATGTCGATGTGCTCGATGGCGTCCGCAAAGGTGACCTCGGGGTTAGCGACGGTCTTCTCGAACTCGTACAGGTTGACGACGACCAGGTCGATCAGCTTAATGCCATGCTGAGCCGCCTCCTGCATGTGCTGCTCGGAATCGCGGCGGGCCAGCAGCGCGCCGTGAACCTTGGGGTGCAGGGTCTTAACGCGGCCGTCCATCATCTCGGGATAGCCCGTGAACTCCTCGATGGGGGTTACGGGAACGCCCGCATCCTCGATAGCACGAGCCGTACCGCCCGTAGAGATGATCTCGACGCCAAAGTCATCGACCAGCGTCCGTGCGAAATCGACGACGCCCGTCTTATCGGTAACCGAGATCAACGCGCGTGCGATCTTCACATCAGATCCCATGCAGTCCTCCTGTCTGGTACGCCGCCGTGCTCTGTGAGTCGGTGATACGTCGATCTGCAGCGCTCGCGCAGCGGCATTGAAAATACTGATTCAATGTAGCGCATCGAGCGCATCGATGCACCCCGCAACGGGCGCATATGCAGAAAAAGTTTGCGAGCGAGGGGATGGACACGGCACCGGGCACGGTGAGTTCATGGAACACAGGGGCACCATAATTAGATGCCAATAGCGTGGTAGAACTGTGCTCGATATGCATCCGCAAAGGAAAGAGGCACCATGGTCTCGCGGGTTCTCTACCGACCGTTTGATACCGAAGACTTCGACGCCATCGCGCTGATTCTGCAGCAGCTTTGGCATAACAATTCGGATAACGATGAGTACAACCGCCTCGAGGCCGCGTGCGACCTCGCCTATTGCCTTTCGTCTTCGACGTTTTCGCAGGTTGCCGTAATCGACGGTCAGGCGCGCGGCATTGCGCTCGCGCGTGCGGGACAGAGCTCTGGCGCCACCGTTAAGGAACATTGGATGGATACCGAACGCGCACTGCTATCGCAGATGCGTGAGCTGGAGCCCGATGCCTGCGCCGAGTATCTCTCGTTTGTGCGCGCAACCATCCGAACCAACAACCGCCTGCTCGAGAGCAGCCCGCTGCCGCACGACAACGAGGTCACGCTGCTTGCCGTTGATCGCGATGTCCACGGCCTGGGCGTTGGCTCGGTGTTGCTTGATGCCGCGGTCTCGTATCTGTCCTCGCGCGGGGCGACAAGGGCGCACCTGTACACCGACTCCAACTGCTCGTGGAAGTTCTACGAGCTGCACGGCTTTAAGCGCGCCGCCATACACCGCGCCAACCGCGAAGAGCGCCGCCGCGACATGCCGCGCGAAAGCTTCCTCTACGAACTCGACCTAACAGCCTAGGCCCAGCAGCCATACCTAGTCATTTAGGAACGTCCCCAGTGACTAGTCGTTGGGGACAGTCTTCGTAGGTAGCGCATAAAAAAGGGAATGGGCTTCCCCCGACGGCTGTCGAGAAAAGCCCATCCCATAGTTTACGACCGTTAGAACGTTCCGCCGCCGCCTCCGCCGACGCCACCACCGCCGCCGCCCGAGAAGCCGCCGCCTCCGCCGCCGCCCGAGCTGTCGGAGCTCGACGCGAGCTCACGGATGCTCTCGTGATACACGCCGTCGAACGAATCCATCGGCGACTCGTTGCCGTAATGATGGTAGTACCACCAGTAGCAGGGGTAATTGTCGTAGAAACCGTCGGCCTCGCGCACCTCGGGAGGAACAGCCTCGGCAAGCTGACGTAGGACTTCCTTCGAAACGCCCAGCGCCGCACCCATCACCAGAAGTTTATTCCACAGGACCAGATCGCCGGGGACGGCTTCCTTTAGGCGCGTGAAGTCCTCGAGCCAATGCTTAAGCGCCTTGCAGCGGGCCGCGACCTCGGCACCCTCCGGCGTAAAGCGGCGGAAGGTAAGGCTCACGCCAATGCCTACCAGCACGATGGGCACCGAGATCACAGCGGCGATAATGTTCGCCGTAGCGCCATCGGTAAAGAAGATAGACCCCACGGGAACAAAGGCGACCAAGATGCCGAGGACCAGGCCAAACACCATGGCGACAATGCCGTCCGAGGCAACGTACTCGCTATCGGCCAGCTTGCCCTTAACGGTGTTCTGATAGTCCTCGAGCTTGTCGCCCACGGGCGCAGCGTGCTGCTTGACGTAGTGCTGCAGCTCGTCGAACGTGCGCGAGCGGTCGCCGTTTTCGTCGGGCTTAACACCGGCGAAGAACACCTTGAGCACTGCGCGATCGACACTGCCCTTCTTGACCGACTTCCAGCCTGCATCGCTCACCGTCACGCGGTAGGTCTGCTCCTCTTTCTCGCGCCCCAGCAGGCCCTTCTTAGCCTTCGTCACGCTCACTTCCTCGAGCTTGATCACGCGATCGTCGGTGAGCTTCATAAGCGTGGCGATATAAGCCTGGTCGGGCACCTCGTTCCAGCTCATAAGGGCCGAGAGCACAGCGGGATGGTCGGCGGAGGGCACGTCGCGGAAGTATTCGTCTTGGAAGAGCGGCCTTGGCTTGCGGCGGCGCAACTTGAGCACGACGATGACGCCGGTAAAGGTCGCCGCCGCGACAACACTCACCACGGCAAGCACGTTGGCAATCATGCGAGCGTGAGCGCGGCGGGCGTTAGCCTCGTCGGCCCATGCCTTCTCCTCGCTCAGGATTGTCGGCATGCGCTCCTCGCTCGGAGCGGAAAGCCAAGGCACCCAATCGCTGGGGAAGGCGATGCGCGCCTCGGCGAATTCGCCCTGATGCACGCAGGGAATGGTATAGGTGACCATGGGTTCGTCCGTGTCGAGCGACACGTCGCCCGTCAGCGGGCCGTGGCCCCATGCGCGGAAGTTATCGCCCTTGACGGCCGCCGTCCCGGCAGCGGCATTTGCGAAGTACACTTCCATCTCGACGTCATCGGAATCCGCAGACCAGCCGTCACCGACGAACTTCCAGTAAAGCTCGGCGGTATCGGACCAGTTCATGACCGCACCGGTCATGGAATAACTCACGTAAAAGATCGCGCTGTCGCCGCTCTCGTGGGGGCTGAACACCTTGATCTTTACGCCACCGTCGGACTGCTCAACCGTATAGACGCCGCTGTCGCCTTTGTTTGCATAGTCGACCCTGCTAAACGTGGCATCGTCTTCCTCGACGCTCAGCACATTGACGCCCGCCGTGCCGCCCTGCTGGTTGGTGCCCGTATTGATATCCCAATACACGCCGTTGATGTCGTCGTCGAAATCAAACTGGCGTCCCTCGACAACGGTCAGCGATCCATCGGCCTCAACCGTGGCACCGATATAGGTTTGGGTCATGGAATAGCCGTCGGCGCGCGCAACGGCAGGCAACAACAGCAACGCGCACGCGACGAGCGCGCAAATGGAAGCGAATCGCGCAAACAGGCAGCGCTGCCGACAAGTACTGGCAACGGGGGCGTTCATAGGCACATCCTTTGTCTGTAAAACCAACAGCGCCATTGTCCCACGTTTGCGGGCGCACATGACGACTATCTAGGCGACCGGAGCGTCAGACAGGACAAAAGTCACCCTCCCCCGCACCCGGCAGTTAGGGACGTTCCTTATCTGCCGGCATCTTGGGACACCCCTTGCCATGGCTCGTGCCAGCAGCAGGCGCCGCTTCACAGCTTCGTCACAGGTGTAGCGGCTTTGTGTTGCCGCTAAATACGCTGATTGAGCCTGCGGGCGAAGGGCATAAAGCAGTTGAGCGAAAACGGTTTGCCCCTTTCCCGTTCGCTCGAGGATCATGTCCCCCTTTTCCGCGGAAACCCCGGCAGTTGCGAAGAGCTGCCGGGGTTTCTGTCGTCTATAAAGCCGAGTCGATGTGCAGCGGTCGAGACATTGAGCCGCAGACCCGCCGCGCGCAATGCGCAGCGTCGCCAACTTGTGAGCCACGGCAGCGCCTTCCCTACCGCACCCCGCGCTATACTCGTCCGCATGGATATCAAAGCACGCAACATATCAACGCCCGCCGCGGACGCGCCAACGACGCCGTCCGTCTCCGTTCCCGCGCCCGTCGTGGGCCGCTTTGCCCCGTCGCCCTCGGGCCGCATGCACCTGGGCAACGTGTTCAGCTGCCTGTGCGCGTGGCTTTCGGCCCGCAGCCAGGGCGGCAGTATCGTGTTGCGCATCGAGGACCTGGACGATCGCTGCAAGCGTCCCGAACTTGCGGCCCAGTTGATCGACGACCTGGCCTGGCTGGGTCTCGAGTGGGACGAAGGCCCCTACTACCAGCATGATCGCCTAGACCTGTACGAAGCCGCCTTGCGCCGGCTGCAAGACGCCGGCCTCACCTATCCCTGCTTTTGCACGCGCGCCGAGCTCCACGCCGCGAGCGCGCCGCACGCCAGCGACGGCACGCCTATCTACCGCGGCGCCTGCCGAAACCTTTCGGCCGAAGAAGTTACCCGCCGCAGTGCCCTGCGCGCCCCGGCCACGCGCCTGCGCGTGCCCACCGTCGATGACCTCGCCGACGACGTGGTCGAGTTTGTAGACCGCACGTACGGGGCCCAATGCGAAGCGCTCGCCACCGAGTGCGGCGACTTTTTGGTCCGCCGCAGCGACGGCGTTTTTGCCTATCAGCTAGCCGTGGTGGTCGACGACGCCGCCATGGGCGTCACCGAGATCGTGCGCGGATGCGATCTGCTGGGCTCCACGCCGCGCCAAATCTACCTGCAGCATCTGCTGGGACTTCCCACGCCGCACTACGCGCACATTCCGCTGCTCATGTCGCCGGACGGCCGCCGCCTTTCCAAGCGCGACCGCGATCTGGACCTAGGCGAACTACGCGCCCGCTTTGGCACGCCCGAAGCGCTGCTGGGTTGGCTCGCCGGACAAACGGGCATCACGCCGGACACCGCACCGCGCGCGGCCGAGCAGCTGGTCGAGCACTTTAGCTGGAACGTCATCCGCGCGCACCGGGAGAACATCGTTATGGGTGAAAGGACGAGTATGGAACAGACAGTAGCCCATCCTGACGAGCGCCCCGATAGCGACATTGCCAAAGTATCAACAACCCATCTCTCGCCAGAGGGGTTCGACGCGTTTTGCGAAATACTTGACTCCCCTGTACCTGAAGCCACGAACACGTTACTCAAGCGCAAGTCAGCTTGGGAGTAACTCCCTTAGCAAGCCGGTTTCGCTTCATCACGAAGCTCATGTGTACTCACCTCTACGCAGCGTCCCAGGGCATAAGCTCGTCGCCCAGGCGAACGATGCAGTCGTAGAGCACGGTGTGGCGCTCGGCTGGGTTGGCATCCCGATGAAAATGTCCGTAGTACCAGCGCTTGTAGCCCAGGCGATCTTCCAGCTCATCGAAAAACGCTGTAAGCCGATCGACTTCGGGGTAATTCCAGCCAGGTGCCGGATAGAGCGTGGACGAGAGCATGCGCGTGGAACAGGTGTGGGTGATCACGTAGTCGACTCTCCAGCCCACGCTGTCGAGCTTTGTCCGCGCTTCCTCAAAGTTGCGCTCACCCGGCAGCTCCTGCGGCCACCAGCTGGAATACGGAATGCGGTATTCCTTGTCCACGCTCGTGGCGCCGCCCATGGTAAAGACCGTTGAGCCGTCGAGCTCAAAAACCTCGCCGCGCGTCAGGCGCCGTATGGGGGAAGTATCCGACAGGCGCTGCGTCAGCCCACCGTGCCACAGCTCCATGGGGCGCTCTGTCCAATGGTCGTAGCGCTCGTGGTTGCCGTCGACGAACAGCACGGTATAGGGGCGCGACTCCAGCCAAGCGATATCGGCACATTCCTCGGCAGAAAAATCCCACGGAAAGCCAAAGTCGCCCGCGACAATCAGATAGTCGTCGCTCGTCAAGCTATCCCCAAAGTCCCAATCGCGCAGCTTTTGCATGTCGAGGCCGCCGTGAATATCGCCCGTCACATAGACCGTCATCGGACCACCACTTCCCTCTTATAGGCTTCGAGATCGCGCTCGACCTGTTCATCGCCCGTGGCGTTAACCCACCACGGCCATTTAACGCAACACACCGGCTCGTCGACCTGCGCAAACCACGATTTGAGCTCCTCCAGGCTCACCGGGGTGTAGCCGTTGGCGTCCACGCCCACGTCATAGCGCAGCAGCCCCTGCCGAAGGTTGAACGTGTTGTACGCGCTGCCGCAGCTGTGGATATGCCCGTGAAGATGCCAGCCGTCGTGCGACATGCCCTGCCAGTCGAGCATGGGATAGTGGCTCAGCACGATTTTTTGACGTTCGATTTTGAGCACGCAAATGGGCGGCTCGACGATAAAAGCATCCGCCACCGCAGGCTGCGTCCAGTCTTTGTCGTGGTTGCCGGGCAGCAGATGGACGCGCTTGCATGCGATGCTTTTTCGCAGTTCGTAGGCCTCTTGGACCGTCATCTTAAAGCTAAAGTCACCCAAAATGTAGAGCTCGTCATCCGCAGCAACCTTGCTGTTAATGTTGGCGACCATGGCGTCGTTCATCTGCGCAACAGTCGACCAAGGCCTATCACTAAGCCGTAGCATGTTCTCGTGTCCAAAATGAGTATCGCTGGTAAACCAGATCACGGGGACCTCCTGTTGCTGCGGGACATCCATCCCTTAGGGCTTACCCTTCGTTCTTCCATCCAAACGGGTCAAGCACCCAAAAAACCAGATCGAGCACGCCACCGGTCATCATAGCGCCGGCAAGGGCCATGCAAATGTGCAGAGAGCTGGCACTTCGGAGCACGTCGAACGGCCCCAGAACAGCCAGCAGCGCGACCGCTGCGCCGGCAAAGCACAGTGCAAGGCACGGCCCCGCGTCCTTGACGCACTTCTTTGCAAGGTGCTTGGTGTTGTCACCCATCGATATCGAACTCCTTAGAGGGTCGTTGTTCAGATTCATACCGCTGCGACAGAACAGGGCGGCAGGGTAAGTGTCACATGTCGTGCGGACATGTCTGCAAGCCCTCATATCAAAAGTCGCCCAAAACACGAACGATCGATCTGTTATCCTGGCGCCAACATAGTCTTTCGAAAGGTATGGCCGGGATGACTACGCAGCAGCAGATTGATATTGAATTCGACTCGCTTGCACGCGAGAACGATTCACCCAAGCTCATCGCCAACTCGAAGGCGACCGGCGGAACACTACTATCCGTTATCAAGGAGCAGCTCTCTACCTGCAGCTCTTTTGACTTTTGCGTAGCGTTTGTTGCAGACGGCGGCCTTCAAATCCTGGTCGAGGCGTTCCAGGAGCTCAAACAGCGTGGCATTAAGGGCAGGCTGCTCACGTCCACCTATCTCAACTTCAACTCACCCGATGCGTTTCGTAAGCTCTTGGAGTATGACAACATCGAAGTCCGCGTATTCCAAGGAAATTTGCATGCTAAGGGGTACATTTTTGATAAAGGCGAAACCAGCACGGTTATCGTCGGCAGCTCGAACATGACGCAGACCGCCCTCACCTGCAATAAAGAATGGAATGTGCTCTACCGGACCGTTGAAAACAGCCGCCTGCTCGGAGAACTTAGAGGCGAGTTCAATTCGCTGTGGAACGACGCCTCAACCGTTGCGCTTTCCCAAGACTGGATTGATAACTATGCCGCATATCGATCGGCACGTCCGTCAAAGCCCAAATCGAAACCGACGTTCCAGGCAACTGTTAGCCCAACCACGAATGACCTCGAAGAAATCAAGCCCAATAAAATGCAGCAGCGCGCCCTTGAGGCGCTCGATGTAATCCATCGCAAGGGCGAGACCCGCGCCCTGCTGGTCTCGGCAACCGGCACCGGCAAGACCTTCCTTTCGGCGTTCGATGTACTCGCGTTTAAACCCCGGCGCATCCTCTTTCTTGCGCACCGCCGGCGCATTATAGACGCCTCCCGTGCAAGTTACGAACGGCTCTTAGGTAGTGTCTACACGTTCGACACCTATCAAACTGGCAAGAATATAAGCAATGCCACCTGCGTGTTTGCCATGTGTTCTTCAGTCGCCAAACATCTGAGCGATTTCCGTCCCGATGAGTTCGACTACATCGTCATCGACGAGGCCCACCGCACGGGATCCCAGGGCTACCAATCCATCATGTCGCACTTTACACCTCGGTTTTATCTGGGCATGACCGCTACGCCCAATCGCACCGACGGCTATGACGTCTTTGCCCTATTCAATCACGTCATCGCGTTCCAGATCACGCTGCAGGATGCCCTAGCCGAGGAGATGCTTGCCCCTTTCCATTACTTTGGCATTCACGATCTGGAGATTGACGACGAGACGGTCGAAGACACCGCCTTGTTCGGACGCTTGACGTCTGACGAGCGCGTGCGTCACATCACCGAGAAGATCGAAGAATATAGCGTCACCAAAAGCAACCGCAGGGGCTTAATTTTCTGCAATCGAAACGCCGAGGCCGAAGAACTGTCGCGCAAATTCAACGCTCTCGAATATCGAACGGCTGCGATTAGCGGTCAAGATTCCGATGAAGTCCGCGATGCCGCGATCAGCCGACTTGAAGCCGGCGAGCTCGAGTACATTTTCTCGGTCGATATCATGAACGAAGGCGTCGACATCCCCTCGCTCAATCAGATCATTATGCTTCGGCGCACCGACTCCGCAATCATCTTTATTCAACAGCTCGGTCGCGGTTTGCGCCTGAATGATGGCAAGGAATACGCACTGGTACTGGACTTTATTGGCAATTACCAGAGCAACTTCTTGGTGCCCATCGCGCTTTCGGGTGACAAGACGTACAACAAAGACCGCCTGCGTCGTCTCGTCCAAGAGGGCGATTCGGCGATCCCCGGATGCTCGACCGTGAGCTTCGATCGTATTTCCGAGGCACGCATTTACAAGGCCATCGATGGCGGCGATTTCACCTCCGTCAGGTTTTTGAAAAACGAATATCTCGACTTGCGCCAAAAACTCGGCAAGATTCCCTCGCTGCTCGAATTTGATCGTAACGGCTCCATCGATCCGCTGCTTATCTTCAAGAACGGTGGCTTGGGGTCCTACCACGCATTTCTTTCCAAATACGAGCGGGACTACACGGTCCAATTTTCCCCTGATCAAACCAAGATTCTCAAATTTATTTCGCAAAAGCTCGCCGCGGGCAAGCGATTCGAAGATCTCTATCTGCTTCAAACACTCGTCGAAGCCGGACATGAGGGCTACCGACACATGCGCGAGGCCGCCCTTAGAAACTATCGCACGCAGCTTAAGGACAGCGCGGTTAAGTCGGCAATCGCAGTCCTTAAGGGCGACTTTGCCACTCCTAAAGATTTCGTTTCCCTGCTTATTGACGATGGATGCGGGCCTCGTCTGACCGAAGCGTTTGCGACCGCCCTGCGCAACGCAGAGTTCAAGCGCCAGATTCTCGAGGTGCTGGATTTTGGTATTGCGCGCAACCGACTCGACTATTCCGAGACGTACGAAAACACGAATTTCGTTCTCAACGCCAAGTACACGTACGAGGAGGTTTGCCGCCTGATGAACTGGGAAAAGAACATCAACGGCCAAAACCTTGGCGGTTACTTCTACGACGAGAAGACCAATACATTCCCCGTGTTTATTAACTATGACAAGGCGCCCGACATTAGCGAGTCCATTCAGTATGAAGACCGCTTTGTTTCGCCGAGTAAGCTAGTTGCAATCTCTAAGAACAACCGCACGCTCAACTCCCCCGAGATTCAGCGCCTGCAGGCATGGCCGGGCAACGGGCTAAAGACGTATTTGTTTATGCGTAAGAACAAGGACGATAAGGGCGGTAGGGAGTTCTATTTCTTAGGCGAAATGCATCCGACCGGCGAGTTCGAAGCTATTAAAACCAAGAGCGGCGACAACGCCGTCGAAATCGAATATGAGCTCAATGCGCCCGTGCGTCAGGACATTTACGAGTTTATGCTCAGCGACCTTAGTGGAGCCGAGTAACAAAAAGGAGCGAGGCACCATGTGGCACCCGCTCCTTTCTTACTTAAGCCCAAGTTTCTTTTCGAGTTCCCTAACGACTTTAACGTCCGCCGGAAGCCAATCGACATCCCACAGGTTATTGGTATCGAGCCACTTCATGTCCTCGTGAGCGTGCTCTTTGAACTCCCCGGAAAGGATGTTTGCCAGATAGCACTGCATCGACAGGTGAAACGTCTCGTAATCGTGTTCGACCGTGCACAGATAGTCGAGATTGCCGATCGTCACCTCGAGCTCTTCCTGAATCTCGCGCACGATCGCCTGCTCGCCGGTCTCGCCCGGCTCGAGCTTTCCGCCCGGAAACTCCCAGCCATCTTTAAACTCGCCATAACCGCGCTGGCAGCTCAGAATTTTCCCGTCTTTTTGAATAATCGCTGCTGCAACATTGATTGTTTTCATAACTAGCCATCACCTCTCCAGTTAAGCCCAACCAGTATAGGTGATCAACAAAGATCCGCGTGACGGAACGCTGTTAGAGACTGCATGTTTATTCGCATTACCCGTTCAGTACCATCAGCAAAGGCCTCATGAACTCGCGGCGTTTGGCAGTTTTAGAGTTCTCTTCTACAAGATCTTTCAGCCGCTGCATATCGAGCCCTCGCCCAAGCGCGTCGTTATAGGCATCGATGATTAATGAAGGGTCCTCGCAATCGAGGCAAAGATCGACAAGCGTACGCTCGGGCTTGGTTACCGGCAGGCCGTCGAGCCAAACGATATCCTGCTCAGCAATCTCGCGCTTTGCAAAAGAAAGGGATTTATTTCTTGTATTGATGCGCATGGGTGCGGTCATCCTGTAGGGAGACAGATAGAAATCGCCCATTTGCTGTAGGTTCGCCGCAGTCGTACCGCTCACGGCAATGCCATCCCACTGGCGCTTTCTCTCCCACGCGCAAAGGGAAGGATTGGTGAGCTTCCAAAGAGCGTTGAGCTCGTCGGTGTCTCGGCGCTGTGTTCCAGCCATCCGGTAGGCGCCGTGGCATATCCGCTCAAGACGCCCCGCACGGCATGAGTGCGCCAGTGCATCTCGAGAGATGTCCATGCGAGCCGCCTGGGCTGTGGTAAACACACCCTCGCTCTCGGAAAGCTCGCTTATCGCCGTTATGTTGCTAAAGTACTTCATGCTGCAATTGTAGGATATTTTCATACTTTTGCAACGTGATTTTGATTCCATATGATCGGCGTGCCCTGCTTACCCCATTTCTGCCACCGGTTTGCTACCGGCCCTCCATCCCCCACTATCGAGGTCTAATACTTTTCCCGAGAAGTGAACGGCCTATTTTGGGCCCCCGAACCATCCGCATTTTTCGGCCGTAAAATCGCAGGATTTCAGCACCGAAACCGCAGGAAACGACACTCTCAAAGTGTCGATGCTTCGAAGGTCCGTTTTAGCTCGTTCACTTCTCGGGAAAAGTATTAGACCTTGATTCTTTGCTGCCCCGAGGGCGCGCCGCTTCCTTCTCTGGAACCCTCACTAGCACTGGCACCCCTAGCCGCTACGACCGCAAGCGTGCCTATAATGAGACATGTTTCCTAATGAGGAAGGAATCCAGATATGGACGAAACCCAGCTTGCTGATTTGAACGATATCCAGGACTTTTTCAACCGTATCGACAACTCTTCTGTCCGGCCGATAGGCGTCAAGGACTTCATTGGATGGTGTAACGAGCCTTGCGACTATTATCCCAAAAGCAGCAAGTCTGACCCAGCCTATAGGCTGGGTCAGACCATATGCGCCTTGGAAAATCTTAGCAACGACAAACCCAAGGTAACCGAACGCATACTCGAAAATCTGGCTAGCCCTACAATTAGCGACACCAAAATGCCCCTTAGAGACAGGACGATGAAGTTGTTAGGTACCGAGGGTACAGAGCTTCTCTCCAGACTAGAGTACAAGCCGGGTAAGGTAGCACAAATACTAGAGAAAGAGCTGCCAGAGAACGTTGCCTTCTATTTCGCACTCAAGCTCAGACTCAAGGACTGTCCCGATGAGCAAGGATATTACCACTACCAGTTTGATGATAACGACAATACGATTGCACGAATCGATCCCCTCAAGCCCTTTACCGACAGCGCGCACGACAATTTAAACCAGCAATGGCATGTGCTCATCTCTGTGCTCGCATACCTTGATGTCGCCCACGCTTTAAGCAATGATCAGCACGAATATCATTGCCTCTATCCGCACCTCAGTTCATACGATAAAGGGGACTTGAACAAGATGCGGCTGAAGCTGAAGAGCAGCCTGTCGTTAGAGGTTACGTCAGAGATTGGCAAAGTTACCAACTACCCCTCTGAATCCATGATGACCTGGATAAAGGATGCGCTGGTCAAGCAAGAAGCCAAGTAAACGAGACTGACCACACATCAGCCACGCAAAACCTACTCCAGTCCTTGCCCGCTGTACTTCCCTGTCTCTGAGTCGTAGTTCAGCACGACGACCTCGCCGTGCTGAACTACGTTCCCGTCGATGTAGAAATGGCTGGCTCCGTCATGCCAGATACCGCGGTAGCCTGCAATGCCCGAGACCGCCTCGGTGTTGATGTGCCCGGCGATAACGTCCAGATAGAACTTGCGTCCCACGTAATCGGGCGGCATCATGGTAAACGACTCGGTAGGCGTGCCCATCTTCCAGTAGTCCCCAGCTTCCTCGTCAACGCCGGCATGCACAAAGACCTGGCCGAAGGGGCTCTCGTAAAAGTAAGGGAGTTTGCGAACCCACGCGATGATGTCCGCGTGCTCGGCCTTTATGCGCTCAACCGTAAAGGCGTAGGCCTCCTCGAACTCCCTGAGCCTCAAAAGGTGCTTAACGTGTTTGAATGCCTCGGCGTCTAAGAAGCTCTTGGCCGTTGCCAGATTGCTGTCGGCAAGTATCCATGCCTGCGTGAAATTGGGGTCCTTCACCTCGTCAATGTACTCGAGGAACATCTCCTCGTGGTTGCCGCGCAGCGCTACGACGCGATCGCCGTACCGCTTTTGCAGGCCCATGATGAGCTCGAAGACCCCGAGCGAATCGGGACCTCGGTCGCAGTAGTCGCCAAGCAAAACCAGCTTGGAGTCCTCGACATCGAGGTCGACGGTGGAAAGCGATGCCTTAAAGGCGTCCAAACACCCGTGAATGTCGCTCATAGCGTAGATATGCACGTATGACCCCCCCTCGTTTGCGTCGGGACCCCACTCGTTTGCGCCATGCGGCACGGCGGCCCCTCTGATTTCGCGGGCGCCAGGCAGCTTTGCCCTGACGCGCCCTCAACGTTGACAATAAGTATATCTCGCCGTGCGGACACAAATTTACCCTTGGGCTCTAACCGCTCGGCCTGCGCTTGCC
Organism: uncultured Collinsella sp.; assembly: GCA_959023295.1. GTDB lineage: Bacteria > Actinomycetota > Coriobacteriia > Coriobacteriales > Coriobacteriaceae > Collinsella. The sequence continues at coordinate 52,142 of CAUFBM010000010.1, forward strand.
TCAAAGACTGCCCATGCCCACCGCCACCCAAAAACTCATCCAACATTAATCTTGGCTCAAGAATCGCTTAATCTATAACTTGCACTATAGAGTTCGACCAAGGGCGGGGCGGCGCCGCGCAGCGCAGGCCGCCGAACGCAACGCTCGCGCCCGGGCAGATCGTCCGGCGTCGCGCCCATCGAACGAAAGGACAGGTCATGGACGACCTCGAAAAAGTTGAAACCATCCGCACCAAGTGCAACGTGAGCTACACCGATGCCAAGGCCGCGCTCGACGCCGCCGACGGTAACGTCTTGGATGCCATCATTTGGCTCGAGTCGCAGGGCAAGACCCAGACCACGTCGGCGCACGCCGCCACCGAGTCCGCGCCAGTCGATGAGCCCTCGGCCGAGATGGTCGCCGCGCAGGCCGCCTACGAAAAGTCGAGCGAAAAGACCGACTTCTCCAAGAAGATGGACAGCGTGTGGGAGTACCTCAAAAAGCTCTTCCGCCTGAGCCTGGACACCAAGTTTATCGCCACGCGCCGCGATGCGATCATCCTCAACATCCCCATCCTGATCCCCATCGTCGCGCTGTTTGCTTGGGGCGCCACGATATGGCTGATGCTGATTGGCCTGTTCTTTGGCATGCGCTACCGCATCGACAGCGACGGCGACGTGCCCGGCAGCATCAACAACCTTATGAATCACGCTGCCGATGCCGCGGACGACATCAAACAAAATCTGAACGACGACAAGTAATCGCAGACGGGGGCACGCATGGCACGGATCCTGATCGTAGAGGACGAGGAGAAAATCGCCCGCTTTGTGACGCTCGAACTGGAGCACGAGGGCTACCAGGTGGAGCACGCCGCCGACGGCCGCACCGCCGTGGATCTGGCGCTGGAGCGCGACTACGATCTAATTCTGCTCGATGTGCTACTGCCGCAGCTCAACGGCATGGAGGTCCTGCGGCGTGTCCGCAAGCACAAGGACGTGCCGGTGATCATGGTCACCGCGCGCGATGCCGTGATGGATAAGGTTGCCGGGCTCGATGCCGGCGCCGACGATTACCTGACCAAGCCGTTTGCGATCGAGGAGCTGTTCGCACGGATCCGCGTGGCGCTGAAGCGCTCAGAGGCCGCGCGGACGGCTTCGGGCGTTGGCGGCGCCGGCGCCGGGGCTGGCGTAGCGAGCGGCACGGCCGCCGGTATCGCCACAATGTCCCCGGCAACCGACACGGCCCAGACCGCTGCCGCGCCCTCCCCCGCCGCGCTTACCGTTGACTCGGTTGCGCTCGACCCCAACCGCCGCGAAGTCACGGTCGGCGGCTCGCCCATCGCACTCACGGCTCGCGAGTTCGACGTCCTCGCCCTGCTTATGGCGCATGCCGGCACCGTGCTCACGCGCGAGCGCATCGCGCACGAAGCACTGGGCTACGAATACGTGGGCGACACCAACAACGTCGACGTGCACATTGCGCACCTGCGCGCCAAGATCGAAGACGCCGGCAGCGCCCGCATCATCCAGACCGTGCGCGGGGTGGGCTATGTCTGCCGCGCGTAACACCGAGGCCAAGCGCGTCACCTCCATCGCCCGCGCCATCAACTGGGGCTATATGTGGCGCCGCTTGATGAGCTACGTCTGGCTCGATCTGTTGCTGATGGTGATTGCGGCGGCGATCCTCGTCTATGGATACAACCAGACGCTGCCCGACGGCGCGTTTACCGCAGGATGGATCCCCAACGCCACCGTTCGCGGCATGTCGCTGACGCCCGCACGCGGCTGGGACCTGACAACGCTCACCTATACCGTCGAATTTGCGCGCATCACCAAGACTTTCCCCCTCGCACAGGACCTCGTCGCACTATGGCCTCTCTACCTTGTCGTTGTGGGTTGGCAGGTCATCACCGTGCTCAACATGCTCGGCGGCGCCCGCCGCGTGCGCCGCACCATGGCACCGCTCAACGACTTGGCCTTGCGTGTGGATGAGCTCGGCCGCATGCAACTCGCCGGCGGCAAGATGGAAACGCTTGAGCAGGCCATCGAGCGCGCAAGCGTCGACTCGCCGAGCGTCACCACCGGCGACGCCGACCTGGCAAGCATCGAGGTCGCGCTCAACCGCCTGCTGCGCCAGATGCAAGAGGCCAAGCTGCAGCAGATGCGCTTTGTCAACGACGCAAGCCACGAGCTGCGCACGCCCATCGCGGTGATTCAGGGCTACGTAAACATGCTCGACCGCTGGGGCAAAGACGACCCGGCCGTGCTGGCAGAATCCATCGCGTCCCTTAAGGCCGAAAGCGAGCACATGCAGGAGCTCGTGGAGCAGCTGCTGTTTTTGGCGCGCGGCGATGCCGGGCGCACGGTCCTGCGGCGTGCGCATACCAACCTGGCCGCACTGGTCGGCGTGGTATGCGAGGAATCGCAGATGATCGATACCGAGCACACGTATCGACTGGCCTTTGACGCTGCGCTTGTCAGCGACCCGCGCTGCGACGCGCCCGTCGACGTGGCGCTCGTGAAGCAGGCCCTGCGCGTAATCGTGCAGAATGCCGCCAAGTATTCGGACGCGGGCACGCCCATCACGTTTGGCGTGGCGCCGGATGCGGGCGCGGGCACGATCGACATAAACGTTGAGGACGAGGGCATCGGCATGAACCAGGAATCCGCAGCCCACGCGTTCGAGCGGTTCTACCGCGCCGACAACGCGCGCGATGCCGGCGCGCAGGGCTCGGGTCTGGGGCTTGCCATTGCCAAGTGGATCGTCGATAGCCATGGCGGTGTCATTGGCGTGACCTCGGTCGAGGGTGTCGGCAGCCGCTTTACGATTCGCCTGCCACGGTAGGGATGCCCCTCGGCATAAATAAAGGGATAGGGCCACGCGGCTCTATCCCTTTTTGCTAGCCATAGCAGCTCGTGCGCTACTCGCGGCACAGGTGCACGGCGAAGCCGGCGAACTCGCGCTTAAAGTACACGAGCTTGGTGCTACCGTCGGGCAGCAGCGCGCGCGACTCCTCGTTGACCTCGAGCCCGCGCTCGGCAAACCACTTCTCGGCCGCATCGATGTCGTTGACGGCAAAGCCAATGTGGCCCTTGGTGCCACGACCGTTCTGCTTCATAACCTCGACCAGCGAATCGTTAAAGTACGAAACCGGGGTCTCGATAACGGGCAGGCCCATCATCGTCGAGAACAGCTCCGCGATTTCCAGGGCATCTGCCGGGTCGGTGGCGTTAATGCCCACATGGGCAACGCGCATGCCAAAGAGCTCGACCGGATTGGCGTTCTGCTCACTCATACAGTCAGCGCCTACTGAGCCATGACGTCGAGGACGGCCTTCTCGGCAGCGACGCGGTTCATGCCCGTCATGAAGGGCACGCCGCTCACGTACGGGCAGGTGAGGCCCTCGGGGGCAACGGTGGTGGCGATCAGCAGGTCGGCGCCCTCGTCGCAGTAGTCCTTGGCCTCGGAGATGGCACACTGCACGATCTCATACTTGCCGGCATAACCATTGGCGTCGAGCATGGTGGCGACCTTCTGGGCAACAAGCGTGGAAGTAGCAGCGCCAGCACCGCAAGCCAAAACGATCTTCTTCATAGGTAATGTCTCCCTTCATGGTTTACTTTAGGTAAGTGTACCGCAGCGAGCGATGGCACTCAGCCTCGATGAGCTTTTATGCCAGTTTGCTTGCGCGCTGCGTATAATACATCTAGTACGTGTTGTCATACCGCTCGCTTTATGAGCGACTAAGGATCCCAATATGCCCGATTCCCGCACACTCTGGACCGCCGTCGTTATCATCTGCATCGCCGTGTCGGTGTTCTTTAGCGTCAAAAAACGCACAACGTTCAAGCGCCTGCAGCAGCTTATGGCTGCCAAGCAGTGGGACGAGTTCGATCGTTTGCTCGACGGCAGACTCACCAGCATGCTGTACCCGCGCTACAACCGCGACTACCTGCGCCTGAACTCCTATCTGCTGCGCGAGGACCACAAGCGCGCCGATGAGATGTTCGATTTGCTGCTGGGGCTCAATCTGCCCAAGATGCAGCGCGTCGACCTGGTGATCAAAGCCTTTAACTACTACGTTGGCCAGGAGGACCGCAAAAAGTCCAAGGAGCTTCTGCACGAGATCAAGGGCTTTGAGGGCGGTCAGGCCGAGGCGGTCGCACACGAATGCCAGCTGATGTACGACACGATGATCCTCAAGCGCCACAACGACATTCCCGAGCTGGAGCGCATGCTCGAGGATGTTGGCGACGACCCGGTCAAGCGCTGCCGACTGGAGTACCTGCTGGCCCTGCAGTACCAGAACAAGGGCGACGAAGCCAAGTTCCAGGAGTTCCTGGAGAAGTCGGGCCAACACTCGATGGCCGTCAACGCGTAACGGACGGCTTGTGCTAGACTTCTAGTCTCACGGGGGCGTGGCGGAATTGGCATACGCAGGAGACTTAAAATCTCTCGCCGCAAGGATTGTGGGTTCGAGTCCCACCGCCCCTACCACATATTGTTTACGTGCCTGTGCCCCTTTGGGATGCGGGCTCGCTTCTTTTGGACGCCGGTGGGGCTCTAAGTTGCGGTGGAATAGTTCCTGTTTTGGCAGTTTACCAGCCTATTTAGGAACTATTTCACCGCAACTTATTTAAAGGGTGCTGAGACTGGGGGTCCAGCCGATGGTGGGGGCCTCGCCGTCGAGAACCTCGTTGATGGTGGCGGCCATGCCGGCAAGCAGGCTGTTCTCGCTTACGGTGAGCGTCTTGTAACCGCCGGCTCGCATGAGCTCGCGAATCACCACGGCACCTGCCAAGATCACGCCCGCGCGCTTGGGTTGCACGCCCGGCAACGCGGCGATGCCCGCAACATCCAGCGCGGACATGCGCTCGATAGCGGCCGAAACCTGCTCCAGCGACAGCTCGCGTAGGTGCACAAAGCTCGAATCATACGGCTCCAGCTCGTGAACGAGCGCCACGAGCGTAGTGACGGTACCACCCACCGCGACCAGGCGCTCGGCGCGCTCAAAGTCGACAGGCAGGCTCTCAAAGTAGCCCGCAAACTGCTCGTTTGCCCAGCCGGCAGCAGCCGCAAGCTCGTTCGTCGACGGCGGCAGTGCCGAGAAAAACCGCTCGGTCACGCGGCGGCAACCGATGTCCAGCGAGCGAGTTCCCTCCAGCGCAAAGACGTCGCGCTCCGGCGCATAGACGCCCGTCGCGAGCTCCGTGGATCCGCCGCCCGAATCGGCAACAATGATGCGCTCGCCAGCAAAGTCGTGCGCCACGCCAAAAAACGTCAGGCGCGCCTCGACCTCGCCCGGAATCACCTGCGGCTCGAGCCCCAGCTCGCGCAGGCCGTCCAGCAGCAGCGCGGCGTTGGACGCATCGCGCGCGGCGCTCGTACACGTGGTGCAGATGCACGCGGCCCCAAAGGCGCGGGCCTCGTCCACAAACATGCGACACGCAGCGAGCACGCACTCAACGGCCGCCTCGCAAAAGCGCCCCGTCGCATCCACGCCCTCGCCCAAGTCGGTAATCTCGGTATGCTTGGACGATTCCACAATCGCCCCGCCCTCGACCTGGGCCAGCACCAGGCGCGACGACACCGTCCCCAGGTCAATCGCCGCCACCTTATATCGTTTGCAATTCGTCATTGCGGGCTCCCCTCCGGGCGCTACTCGCCGTTGGACACGACCGTCTGGCCCTCGACGCCGTTAAATCCAAACAGTATATCGAGCGTCTGAATGTACCACGGCGCGTCCTTGCCGACCTCTTCGATCTCTTTGGCGACTTCGCTGGCCTTCTTAGCGTTCGAGGATTTTTTGCTCGACGACGAGTCCGAATCGTCGTCCAGGCCCAGCACGTCAATCTTGGTCTCGCCGGGCATCACCAGGCCCAGGTCCTCAGTCGCCGCGTCCTTAATGCCCTCCTCCGAGAGCAGTTTGTCGACGCTTTTCTGCAGCTCGTCGTTGTACTGCTGGCGAATCTCGACCTGCTTGGCCAAGATATCGCTCGAGCGTTTGGCAACGTAGAGGTCGCGCACGGGAAAGTACAGGCTCACGAGCACCAGAACGACAACAATGCCAATAAACAGCCCGCGCTGGGGCCCATGGGTAAAGTCGTAGATCGCCTTGACCACCGCGTTGTCGTTGGCGTAGTGCATGAAGTCCGAGCCCGAAAGACGGCTCGAGGGCCTGGTCGATTTTTCGTGCGCTTGAGCCGAGGGGCGCTGCGTACGCGAAGCATGCGTCGGGCGCGCCGAACGTGACGGGCTGTCCGTCGGCGTATTCATTTGAGCACGGGGGCGTGAGGCGCTTGCCGGACGCTGTGCGCGGCGATCGGTACCGGCGTAGTCGGACCCGCCGAGCTGCGCGGTAGGTACGCGGCGAGGCGACGGTTCGCGCGAACCGGCGGAATAATACCTGTTGTCGTAAATCTGATCCATGTGCGCCTTGTGCGGTTGAGGTTTGTTTGCGCTAAGTCCTTTAGTTATAGCACGAGCGCCCGCACCGCTTTCGCCAGCCTTTGCTCGACATAAAAAAGGCGCTGAGCCGTATGGCCCAGCGCCCAATGGTGCTCAACAGTGCCCGGCGGAAGCGAGGCGAATCCGAGTCAGCCCCGCCCCCGCACACGCCGCTGCCTAGCGAATGTTGTAGAACGCAGACTTACCGGCGTAGCGCGCGCTGCCCTCGAGCTCGTCCTCGATGCGGATGAGCTGGTTGTACTTGGCGATGCGGTCGCTACGGCACGGGGCGCCCGACTTGATCTGACCGGCGTTAACACCCACGACCAGGTCCGCGATCGTGGAGTCCTCGGTCTCACCGGAACGGTGGCTCACGATGCAAGCGTAGCCGGCCTCCTTAGCAGTCTCGATGGCCTCGAGCGACTCGGTGAGCGTGCCGATCTGGTTGACCTTGACCAGGATCGCATTGGCGGCGCCCAGCTCGATGCCCTTTTTGAGGCGCTCGGTGTTGGTGACGAACAGGTCGTCGCCCACCAGCTGCACCTTGTTGCCAATGCGGCGGGTGAGCTCAACCCAGCCGTCCCAGTCCTCCTCTGCCATGCCATCCTCGATGGAGATGATGGGATAGGTGTCGACGAGCTTCTCCCAGTAATCGACCATCTGAGCGCTCGTGTACTCAACGCCCTCGCCCTTGAGCTCGTACATGCCGGTCTCGGCGTTGTAGAACTCGGTCGATGCCGGATCCATGGCGTACATGAAGTCGACGCCGGGCTTAAAGCCAGCCTTCTCGACGGCCTTGGTAATGTACTCGAACGGCTCGGCATTGGTCTTGAGATTGGGCGCAAAGCCGCCCTCGTCGCCCACGCCGCCGCCAAGGCCGGCCTCGTGCAGCACGCCCTTGAGGGTGTGGTAGACCTCGGCGCACCAGCGCAGGCCCTCGGCAAAGCTCGGAGCACCCACGGGCATAATCATAAACTCCTGGAAGTCAACGTTGTTGTCGGCATGCACGCCACCGTTGAGGATGTTCATCATGGGCGTGGGCAGCAGATGGGCGTTGACGCCGCCCAGATACTGGTACAGCGACAGGCCCGCCGACTCTGCCGCAGCGCGGGCAACGGCCAGCGACACACCCAGAATGGCGTTGGCGCCGAGCTTGGTCTTGTTGGGCGTACCGTCGGCGGCAATCAGCGCGGCGTCAATGGCACGCTGATCGAAGGCATCGAGGCCCACGACGGCGTTGGCGCACTCGTTTTTGACATGCTCGACGGCCTGCGAAACGCCCTTGCCCAGGTAGCGACCCTTGTCGCCGTCGCGCAGCTCGCAAGCTTCGAAAGCGCCGGTCGAAGCGCCCGAAGGCACCATCGCACGACCGAAGCTGCCGTCCTCGAGCACGACCTCGACCTCGACGGTGGGGTTACCGCGGCTGTCGAGCACCTCACGACCGTAGACGTCCAAAATGTCACTCATGTTGTCTCCCTCTCACTTGGAAACGTAGTTGATGCAAGCGACTGGCCGACTGTGCACCATCGGTGTGCCTCCGTAAGTTAGCCATGTCGCACTTTTTGCATTATGCCCTAAGTTAGCCGAGGGATACATATGAATTAGAGAAATCATTCTTTGGGGCGCTTGTTTTTGCACCGAGCATTCATCTCTAGAGGTCGCCCCCCATTAAATTCTTCTATCGGCATACCGTCTTTACCTGGCTTGCGAATGAAAGAGCCAATAATGTGCTTTTACATCGTTCAAAGTTCTGGATATCGTGCAATTCTAAGGGTCTGAAGTTCTGGATATCGTGCATAATCAGGTTATAAAAGTTCTGGATATCGTGTACGAGGTAGCCATGCTTAAACGAAAAGCCTATGACAAACTACTAAAATGGAAGCATGAAAACGCTGGTAAAACAGCACTTCTTATTGAAGGAGCCCGCCGCGTCGGCAAGAGCACGCTTGCCCGCACGTTTGGAGAAACCGAATACAAGTCCTGCCTTGTCATTGATTTCTTTCAAGCACCTGCCGAAGTTAAGCAATATTTTGAGGACTATCGCACTGACTTCGACTCGCTCTTCCTCTATCTCTCGGTTTTCTATAACGTCAAACTCTATGAACACGAGACGCTTATCGTCTTTGACGAGGTCCAGATGTACCCGCAAGCACGCGGACTCATCAAGTATCTCGTTGCAGACGGACGTTACGACTACATCGAAACTGGACCCCTGCTCAGCATCAAGCAGAACATTAAAGATATCGTCATCCCATCCGAGGAAGAGTCTCTGGAACTTGAGCCCCTCGACTTTGAGGAGTTTCTTTGGGGCATGGACGAAAAGGGGCTGGCCGATCTCATTCGCATGAGTTTTAACAAGATGAAGCCGCTCCCCGATGCCCTACATCGCAGAGCGCTCTCCCTTATGCGCGAATACATGCTCGTAGGCGGCATGCCTGAGCCGGTATCCATCTATGTTGAACAGCGCGCTTTTGCGCCCGTCGACGCTTCGAAGCGCCGAATCGTCCAGCTCTATCGCAACGATATCTCTCGTTTTGCAACCGGTTACGAATTCAAAGTCGTCTCCGTACTCGATGGCATCCCGGGTCAGCTCTCTAAGCACGAAAAACGATTCAAGCTTTCCTCACTTGATAAAAACGCACGCATGCGCACCTACGAAGAAGCCTTCTTTTGGCTGGCAGACGCGCGAATTGCCAATATCTGCTATGCCGCAAGCGAACCGAGTGTGGGTCTTTCACTCAGCATGGAGCAAACGGCCCTCAAGTGCTACATGGCAGACACCGGCCTGCTTGTAACGCTTGCCTTCTCTGACAACAACGATACCGATGAAGACGTTTACAGAGCCGTGCTTCGCGGCGACATCGGATTGAACGAAGGAATGCTTACCGAAAACTACGTTGCCCAATCTCTAAAGGCCAATGGACACAGGCTCTTCTTTTATTTCCAAAGCGGAAAGAAGGAGGGGGAGGAGCGCATGGAAATCGACTTCCTCGTTACCCGACCCTATGTCAATGCCGCCGGAAAGCCGCGCATCAGCCCCATCGAAGTTAAGTCGCCACGCAGATACGGAACCATCTCCCTCGACCGATTCCGCGCGCGCTTTAACAAGAAGATTGGGATGGCTTACGTGTTGCACCCTAAACAACTCGAGTGGGATGCCGAAGCGCAGCTGGCACATCTTCCGTTGTATATGGCTTTTTGCTTGTAGAGACCTCTCTACGAATGGATGCCGTGAGAGACGCAGGCCTCACTCGCTTGCTTTTGCTTGGTCCCACAGGTCGTTGAGTTGAGCGGTTGAGCAGGCGGCGAGGTCATCGCCCGCCTCGTGCACGGCGGCCTCCATCGCGGCCCAGCGACGGCGAAACTTGGCCGTGCTCGCGCGCAGGGCGCTCTCGGCGTCGATGCCCTCTTTGCGCGCAACGTTGACCAGGGCAAAGAGCAGGTCGCCAAACTCCATCTCGCGCTCGGGCGTTCCGGGGGCCTCGGCCTCAAACTCGGCACGCTCCTCGGCGACCTCGTCCCACACATCCTGGACCGTCTCCCACTCAAAGCCCACGGCAGCCGCCTTGCGCGACACCTTCTGCGCCTGCATCAGCGCCGGCAGATGCGTGGGCACGCCGTCGAGCAGACCCTCGGGCGCAGCTTCGCCCGCTGCCACGGCCTTGTCCTTGGCAACCTTCTCGGCAAGCTTGACCTCATCCCAAATCTTGAGCACCTCGTCGGAGCTCTCGACGTCCGCATCGCCAAACACGTGTGGGTGGCGGCGGATGAGCTTGGCGTCGATATCGCGCGCCACGTCGGCCAGCGTAAACTCGCCGGCGTCCGCCGCAATCTGCGCATGCAGTACTACCTGCATGAGCACGTCGCCGAGCTCCTCGCGCAGATGCGTGGCATCATCGGCCTCGATGCAATCGAGCGCCTCGTAGGCTTCCTCGATCATGTTCTTGCCGATGCTCTGATGCGTCTGCTCGCGATCCCACGGGCAGCCATCGGGCTGACGCAGACGCCAGATAGTCTGCACCAGATGCTGCAGCTCGGCCGACGCGTCGACCAGCGTGGACAGGTCGCGCGAACCCTCGGCATTTTGCTGAGCCATGTGCTGCGCCATAGTTATTCCTCCTCCAGGACCACGTGACGGAACACGCCGCCCTCGTAGATGCCGTAGCTATGCGTACCGTCCTTGGGAATGCTCACGCTGCCAGGATTGAAGAGCCACAGACCCGGGTGCGCGGCGCTTGCCTCGTTAACCTTGATGTGCGTATGGCCGTAGACGAGCGCGGAGCCCTCGGGCAGCGCGGGCGCGTGGTCGACGCTGTTGTGCATGCCGGCGCCAAAGACGTGGCCGTGCGTCAGGAACAGCTCACGGCCGGTCTCGTCAAACAGCGTGGCGTAGTCGGCCATGACGGGGAAGTCGAGCACCATCTGGTCGACCTCGGCGTCACAGTTGCCGCGCACCGCGATGATGCGGTCGGCCAGGGCATTGAGCAGCGGAATCACACGCTTGGGAGCGTAATCGCGCGGCAGGTCGTTACGCGGACCGTGATAGAGCAGGTCGCCCAGCAGGACGATGCGGTCGGGCTGCTCGGACTCGATGGCGGCGACCAGGCGCTCGGTCCAGTATGCCGAGCCGTGGATGTCGGAGGCGATGAGGTATTTCATGGTGGTCCTTTCGGGTGGGGTTGATGGAGCTGGGCGTGGCGTGCCGCCAGCCGCGTTACTCAAATCGCAGTGCCGCGCTCTGGGCCGCCTGCATCACGCGTTGGAGCGGCACATTGTGCTCGCGGGCAAGGCGGGCGCAGTCTTCGTACTCGGGCGCCGCGCGCTCGCTGCCGTCGGGCAAGGTCGCCACCTTGACGGACACCTCGCCCCATGGCGTTGTTACGCGCTCAAAGCGGCGTGGTAGGCAAACGCGCTCCATAACCTGGCGGCGGATGCCATTGGTCGTGGTTTCCAAAAAGACAATCGTCTGCAGGCGCTCGATATCCTCGTGGGTACAGATTACCTGCAACTGCCAGCCGGGACGGCCCTTTTTGCAGTAAAGCGGCAACCAATGCACTTCGCGGGCGCCGGCCTTGCGCAGGCAATCGGCAGCGTAGGCAAGCACCTCAGGCGACGCGTCATCGATGTCGCACTCCAGTTTGACGATAGTTTCGGGCGCATCGGTCTCGCGAGACAGCGGGGATGTGGTATCGCATGGCATACGGTCCGGCTCCTTTCCGCACGGGCTCGTTTTGTTCATCCAAACGCTAACACATCGCGGGCGGCGTGGATGTGGCGGAGCGCGATGAGCGCGATTTTCCCTGTCCGCAAGAAACCGGCACCCCGGCGCGCTCGTCGCATCGAGGACCGCGCCGTTACAATGGAGCGGATTCGCTTGACGCAAAGGAGCCGCCATGCCTGCTTGCCCGCTGGTCGATTGCCATACCCACACCTCGTTCTCGGACGGACACGCCTCGTTTGAGGACAACGTTCGCGCCGCTGCTGCAGCCGGTTGCCGTGCCATGGTCTCGACCGATCACCTTACCCTGCCTGCCAGCATGGATTCCAATTGCGAAGTGCAGGTTGTCGAGGGCAACCTGCCGGCACATCGTCTGGCTTTCGAGGATGCCCGCAAGCTTACCGCGCAGATCGCGCCGGAGCTCGAGCTTATCTATGGCTTTGAGTGCGATTGGTACGAAGGCTGCGAGCCTTTGGTTGAGCGCTGGTCCGAAGGCGCCGTCGTGCGCCTGGGCAGTGTGCACTGGACTGGCGATCCGGGCGATATCATGGCCGGTGCTGCGGGCACGGCGGGGACGGAGGACGTCGCTCGTCCCGATACGCCCGATTCGCTTTGTGGCTGGGTCGACGATGACACCGACCTGCATGTTTGGGAAAACCTGGGCGTACGCGGCGTGTGGGAGCGCTATGTCGATAACTGGTGCCGCGCCTGTGAAAGCCCGCTTAACTTTGATGTAATGGCCCACCCCGACCTGGTCATGCGCTTTTCGAAGGAAGGCTTTGCGCCCGACTTTGACCCCGCGCCATTCTGGGAGCAGATGGCAGAGTGTGCACACGACACGGGCCGCCGCGTTGAGGTCTCGACTGCCGCGCCGCGCAAGGGGCTCGACGACTACTACCCCGCGACCGGATTGCTGCGTTGCTTTGCCCATGCCGAGGTGCCCATTACCTTTGGCTCGGACGCACACCGCGCCTGCGACATCTGCTGGAACATCCGCGAGGCCCAGGCCCACGCCTACGACTGTAGCTATCGAACCTTCGACATCCCCCACCTCACCGGAGAATGGGAGCCCACGCCCCTCGCCTAAGACTAGTCGTTGGGGACACTCTTCACAAATGACCCCTTGGGGACGGAGGAAAACAGGTCGTTTTGCTCACCACCGACGCCCGTGCAACACCGCCCGCCAAAAAGAACGCCCGTTTACTACGATGAACCGCAAACCTCCGACCATCGGCTTAATGCGGAAAATAAAACCGCAGGTAGAAGCGTTGACGATTTGCTCAAAACCGACATGTGGTCAGCAGATCCAGTTTCATCGTAGTAATTGGGCATGTTATTTGGCAGCGTCGGCAAAGACTGTCCCAAACGACTAGTCGTTTAAGAACGTCCCCAATGACTACCCAATGACTAGTGGCGACGAGCGTTGAGTTCGCCGGCCAGTTCGTCGAGGGTGATACCGTAGCGTTCGAGCGTTACGAGGAGATGGTAAATCAGGTCGCCGGCCTCGTAGCGGATGTGATCGTGATCGTTATCCTTGCAGGCCATGATCACCTCGCTTGCCTCCTCGGCAAGCTTCTTGAGCAGCTCGTCCTCGACGTCGGTCAGCAGACGCGCGGTATAGCTCTCCTGCGGCGATGCATCACGACGACCGTGAATCACCTCGGCCAGACCTGTCAGCGTCTCACCGATATTTCCATCCTGAACGTTTGCGGTGCGCACACCCATGGTTCAATCCTTTCTGGTGGCCGAGCGTCTAATCGAGCGCCCGCCCTACGCGAGTTTCTTAAAGAAACAGGTACGGTTGCCGGTATGGCAGGCCGGGCCCGGCGAGTCGACCTTGACCAGCAGCGTATCGCTATCGCAGTCGGCCCAAAGCTCCTTGACCGCCTGCATGTTGCCGCTCGTCGCGCCCTTGTTCCAGAGCTCCTGGCGGCTGCGGCTCCAAAACCACGTGGTACCGGTCTTGAGCGTAAGCCCCACCGACTCCTCGTTCATCCAAGCAACCATAAGCACCTCGCCGGTGTCGTACTGCTGAACCACACAAGGAATCAGCCCACGGGCGTCGTATTTAAGCTCGGACGCAGTTGCCACTTGCTCCATTTAAAAATCCAATCTCACGGGAATACCTTGAGAGGCCATATACTCCTTCACCTGGCGAATGCTGAACGTCCCAAAGTGAAAGACGCTGGCCGCCAGCACGGCATCAGCCTCGCCCTCGATCACGCCCTCGGCAAAATGTTCGAGCGTGCCCACGCCGCCGCTCGCAATCACCGGAATCGGCACCGCGCGCGCCACGGCGCGGGTGAGCGCCAGGTCAAAGCCAGCCTTGGTGCCGTCGCGGTCCATGCTGGTCAGCAGGATCTCGCCGGCGCCGCGGCGAGCCGCCTCCTCGGCCCACGCCACCGCGTCGATGCCCGTGGCGTTGCGGCCTCCCGCGGTAAAGACCTCCCACTTGTCGGCACCGGATGCGCCGGGCAAACCAACGCGCTTGGCATCGATCGCCACGACCACGGCCTGGCTGCCAAACGCCGCGGCAGCCTGGCTGATCAGCGACGGGTCACGCACGGCGGCAGAGTTGAGCGACACCTTATCGGCACCGGCGGCAACCATGGTCCGCATGCCCGCCAAGTCGCGGAAACCGCCACCCACGGTATAGGGAATAGCGAGCTCCTCGGCCGCATGCGCCGCCATCTCGATAGTCGTCGCACGGTTGTCGCTCGTGGCGGTAATGTCCAGGAAGACGACCTCGTCCGCACCCTCGCGGTCATAGGCACGCGCCAGCTCCACCGGATCACCCGCATCGCGTAAGCTCACAAAGTTGACGCCCTTGACCACACGGCCGTCCTTGACGTCCAGGCAGGGAATCACACGTTTGGTAAGCATGGACTACTCCTCCCCTCGGGCGGCGGCCAGCGCCTGTACCAGCGTAAAGTTGCCCTCGTAGAGCGCGCGACCGGTAATAGCACCTTCAATCGCGCCCTCACCCACTGCGGCCAGCGCACGGATGTCGTCGAGCGTCGAGATGCCACCCGATGCCACGACGGGAAAGCCCGCGACCTCGGCCACATGGCGATACGCCGCCACATCGATGCCCGTCTGCATGCCGTCACGCGCGATGTCGGTGTAGACCAGGTGCTTAAAACCCAGCTCGGTGAGCTGTGCCACGGCATCGTCGAGTGCCACGCCCGCGCCATCACGCCAGCCGTTCACCTTGACCTGGCCGTCGTATGCGGCAATGTCGGCCACCAACAGCTCGCCAAAACCTTTGGCTGCCACCTCGGCAAAACCCGGCTCGGTCACCAGCACGGTGCCCAGCGCAATGCGGCGCGCACCGTAGCCGGCCAACTCGTCGATGCGCGCGAGCGAGCGGACGCCGCCGCCCACGTCCACGGACAGACCGTTGACGCCGCAGATGGCCTTAATCGCCGCCGAGTTGGCAGCGCATGTGTCCTCGTCCTCGCCAAAGGCAGCGGACAGGTCGACGACGTGCACCCAGCTTGCGCCCTGCTCGGCAAACGAGCGAGCAACGGCCACGGGGTCGTCGGAATATACCTTGCAGCGGCTGCGGTCGCCACGCTCCAGGCGCACGACCTTGCCGCCGATCAGATCGATTGCGGGAAACAGGATCATCGGCCAGCCTCCTCGACGATGTTGACGAAGTTCTTAAGGATGCGCTGACCCAGCGCGGAGGATTTCTCGGGATGGAACTGGCAGCCCCACACGTTGCCATGGCGCACGATGCACGGGAAGCTCCGCGTATAGTGCGTGCGCGCCAGCACATCGGCGGCATCGGCGTCGTCGGCCACCGCGTAGCTGTGGGTAAAGTACATGTTGGCACCCTCGGCAAAACCAGCAAGCAGCGGATCGGCCGCGC
Organism: uncultured Collinsella sp.; assembly: GCA_959023295.1. GTDB lineage: Bacteria > Actinomycetota > Coriobacteriia > Coriobacteriales > Coriobacteriaceae > Collinsella. Next base: position 67,660 of record CAUFBM010000010.1, read on the forward strand.
CGGCGGGCGTCATGTGCACCTGGTCCCAGCCCACGTGCGGCACCTTCAGGCGGCTCGACTCCAAGCGTGTGCACGAGCCGCGCATAATACCCAGGCCATCGACCCAGGGACCGCCAGCCTGCTCGGAGGTGTTGCCGTCGGCGACCGCGCCTTCGTCCACCGGCACGCCCTCGTCGCCGCGCTCAAAAAACAGCTGAAGGCCTAGGCAGATGCCGAGCAGCGGATTTCCGGCCGCAACGGCGTCGAGCACCGCGTCCGCCTCGCCGCTCTCGCGCATAAAGGCAATCGCATCGTAGAACGCACCCACGCCCGGGATGACCAGGCCGTCGGCGTTACGGATCTGCTCCGGGTCGTCCGACGTGCAGGCGGCGGCACCAGCGCGCGCAAGCCCGCGCACGACGCTCGACAAGTTGCCCTTGTGGTAGTCGACCACCACGATCTTCGGTTCGCCCACGCGACCCTCCTTTTTCCATCATCCAAAACCACCACAAAGGGGACAGGCACCTTCGTGGTGGTTTTTGCCTTTGTGGCGGTTACAGCGAGCCCTTGGTGCTGGGGATGCCTTGCACGCGGGGATCGAGCTCGCAGGCGCGGCGCATCGTGCGGCCCACAGCCTTAAAGGCGGCCTCGATAATGTGGTGCGAATTGCCGCCCGCCAGCTCGCGCACGTGCAGTGTGAGCTTGGCATCGCGCGCAAAGGCGTAGAAGAACTCGACGGCCAGCTCGGTATCGAAGCTGCCCACGCGCTCAGTCGGCACGGGCAGCTCGCAGTAGGCCTGCCCGCGACCCGAGATGTCAACGGCGGCCGTCACGAGTGTCTCGTCCATGGCGATCGCCGCGTCGGCAAAGCGCGTAATGCCCGCCTTGTCGCCCAGCGCCTGGCAAAACGCCTCGCCCAGCACAATGCCCGTGTCCTCGACGGTATGATGCGCATCGACCTCGACGTCGCCCACCGCGTGCACCGTCAAATCGAACAGGCCATGGCGGCCAAAAGCGTTGAGCATGTGGTCGAAAAACGGTACGCCGGTCGAGATATCACACACGCCGCATCCGTCCAGGTCGAGCTTTACGACAATGTCGGTCTCCCCCGTCTTGCGGGTCACCTCGGCATAGCGGTCCATCTACATCTCCTCCTTCACCAGCGCGGCAAACGCGGCCAGCACCTCGTCGTTTTCCTGCGGGGTGCCTACGGTAATGCGCAGACAGTCCGCGAGCCCCGGCGCGTAACTAAAGTCGCGCACCAAAATTGAATACTCGTCGCGCAGACGCTCGCGCACGCGCGTGGCATGCGGCGTGCGCACAAGCACAAAGTTCGCCGCGCTCGGCCACGCCTCCACGGGCAGACCCTTGGCAGCCATTGCGCGCAGGGCACACAACTCGCGCTCGCGCTCGGATGCGACCTGTGCCACCACGGGCGCGTACGCATCGCGGGCACGCACGCAGGCAAGCGCCGCCGCCTGGCTCAACACGTTGACCGAATAGATCTGGCGAATCGCCGCGAACACGTCGATGACCTCGGGCGCCGCGATCACATAGCCCAGGCGCGTGCCGGCGGCGCCGAACGCCTTGGACAGTGTATGCAGAATCGCCAGGTTGGGATGCTCGGCGATAAGCCCCTGCGCCGTGGTGGCCGCGCCAAACGAATCGTCGGCAAACTCCACGTAGGCCTCGTCGACCATCACCATGCCGGGGCAGGCATCGCACAGAGCCGCAACAAAGTCGAGCGGCGCCACGTCACCCGTGGGATTATTGGGCGAGGTCACGATCGCCAGATTGCACTCGGGAGCCGCCGCAAGCACCGCCGCCTGGTCGAGCTCAAAGGTCGCCGGGTCGCGCCACACGTCGCGCACCTCGGTCTGGCACAGCGACGCAAAGAACGCATACTCGCTAAAGCACGGCGGGCAGTTGAGCAGGGTCCGCCCCGCGCCGCCAAACGCCAGCAAGTAGTTATAGAGCAGCTCGTCACCGCCGTTGCCCACGCAGATATTCTCGCGCGTCACGCCATGCCAAGCAGCAAGCTCATCGCGCAGGTCGTTGGACATGGGGTCGGGATAACGGTTGAGCGGCGTGGCAGCCAGGGCTGCATCAATCGCCTCGCGCACGCCGGCCGGCACGGGATAGGTGTTCTCGTTGGCCGAAAGGTTGATGCGCGTGGGCGTAAAGTTGGGATCATAGGGCTCAATGCCGGCCAGGTAGGGCTGGACGAGCTCCTTCATGCGCGGCGTGAGTTCGGCCATGTTAGGCCTCCTCGCCGGTCGCGCCAACGCCATCCGCGCCCGCAGCCGCCAGGTCAACGCCCTCGGCAACCGTCGCCACGGCGTCACCCGGCCAAGCGACCTTGGTCAGGTCGGCCGCGGCCAGAGACTCGGCACTCACGGCATCCTCGCCCTGCTCCAGCACACGGCGACGCAGGGCGGCGGATAGCGCGTGCGCCCACAGGCCCTCGGCCTCGGCCAGACGCTGTGTGGCGGGAGCGTCGGAGAGCAGGCCCTCGGGCGTATAGCAAATGACGCTCGAGCGCTTAACGAACTCTTCGACCGAAAGCGGGTTGGAGAACATGGCCGTGCCGCCGGTCGGCAGCGTGTGGTTGGGGCCGGCAACATAATCGCCGAGCGGCTCGGAGCTCCAGGCGCCCACAAAGATGGCGCCGGCGTTGCGAATGCCGCCGAGCAGGCCCATCGCGTCCTTGCAGTGCAGCTCAAGGTGCTCGGGCGCCACGGTGTTCACGGCCTCGACGGCGGCAGCCATGTCGGCGGCCACCACGATGGTGCCTTCGTTATCGAGCGAGGCGCGTGTGATCTCGGCACGCGGGGACTGCGCTACCAGAATGTCGATACCAGCCTCGACCTCGCGCGCAAACTGCTCGTCGCAGGTCACCAGATAGCAGGCTGCCAGCGGATCGTGCTCGGCCTGGGCCATCAGGTCGGCCGCGACCACCATGGGCTTGGCCGTGGCATCGGCAAGTACGCAGACCTCGGAAGGGCCAGCGACCATGTCGATTCCCACGTCGCCCGAGACAATCTGCTTGGCCGCGGCGACAAAGGCGTTGCCCGGGCCGGTGATCTTGTCGACGCGCGGAATGGTCTCGGTGCCGTACGCCAGCGCGGCCACGGCCTGAGCGCCGCCCACCATATAGATCTCGTCCACGCCGCCGAGCTTGGCAGCCGCAAGCGTATAGGGGCTGATCAGGCCATCTTTTTGCGGAGGAGTCACCATGACCACGCGCTTGACGCCGGCAACCTTGGCGGGAATGGCATTCATGAGCACCGTGGAGGGATATTGCGCGCGACCGCCCGGCACGTAGATGCCGGCCGCCGCGAGCGGGGTCACCTTAACGCCGAGCATCGTGCCATCTGCGCGCGTGGTAAACCAGCTCTGCTCGACCTCGCGCTGGTGAAACTCGCGAATCTGGCGCGCGGCCTTCTCGAGCGCCGCGACAAACGCGGGGTCGAGGTCTTCGAGCGCGGCATCGATCTGCTCCTGCGGCAGGCGGAAGCTCTGCAGCTCAACACCGTCAAAGCGCTGACAGTAATCGCGCACTGCGGCATCGCCGTTGGCGCGCACGTTGGCCACGATATCGCGGGCGGCGTCGACGATGTTTTGCGGCAGCACGCCCTTGCGGTTGAGCTGGTTGGTAACGAGGCGCTCACCGGGAGCAAGCTTGATGGTCTTCATATCGGTATCCCCTATCGGTCGAGGTTGCGTTTGAAAAAACGAGAGACCGGGCGGCGGCGTCAGTCGGCCCGCCGCCCGGACGTTGGGGCGCCCGTGCGTGCTCGCGCTATTGTGCCGAGCCCGCAACGGGCTCAAAATGCTTGTCCTTCACGGCTGCCGCCAAGCGATCTGCCAGATTGCGTACGCGCGGATCCAGACGTGCGGCGCCCGGATTGACAAAGAAGCGGGCCGTGCAGTCCATGATGCGGCCGGTGATGACCAGGTCGTTATCGCGCAGCGTGGCGCCCGTGGCGGTAATATCCACGATGCGATCGGTCATGCCGACGATGGGGCCTAGCTCGATGTTGCCGTGCAGCGAGACGATATCGGCGTTCACGCCGCGCTCGGCATACCAGGCACTCGCGATGCGCGGATACTTGGTGGCCACGCGAAGCGACCCACGGCGGGCATAGTTGCGCGCGGCCTGGCCGGCGCGCCACGCGGGCTCCGCCTCGATAAACGTGCACAGGCCGTAGCCCAGGTCGACCAGTTGCAGCAGGTTGAGGTCTGCCTCGATAAGCGAGTCCCAACCGCAGATGCCGCATTCGGCACCGCCACAGCCCACAAAGGCGGGCGCGTCGCTGGGACGCACGATGACAAACTCGATATCGCCGACCGCACCCTCACCGGCACGCGTGTCGCGACCTCGCACGATCAGGTGACGGCCGGGATCGCGTAACTCAGAGACGTCCAAGCCCGCTGCCTCGAGCACGTCGAGTGTGTCGGCCTTAAGCGAGCCCTTGGGCACGGCAATGCGCAGCGGACCCTCGGTGCCGCGGCCCACGGCGTGATCGCCGTCGGAAGCGGCGTCCTCGGCCGAGGTGCGCGCGGCCTCCAGACGCTCGAGCGAAAAGGCGAAGCCCGCCGCCGGCACCTCGATGCCGTCGCCAAATGCACCGGTAAAGATGGAGTCGTAGCGGCCGCCCGAACCGACCGGGTCGGGCAGGCTACCGGCATAGGCCTTAAAAACCAGACCCGTGTAGTAATCAAACGAGTTCATGATGGAGAAGTCGAACGACAGCACCTGGGCGTCCTCGGGAGCCAGGCCCTCTACCAGGGCACGCAGCTCGCGCGTGAGCGGCGCGACAATGCCCGCCGCCGCCAGCAGCGCGTCGACGCGGTCGAGCACCTCGGCGCCACCGTGCAGGCGCGGCAGCTCGCTGATAGCAGCCTTGACGGCCTCACGCTCGGCACTTGCCGCCACACGGGCATCGAGGCCCACAAAGTCGTTGGCGTGCACGCAACGCAGGGCCTCGGCAGCCAGTTCGCGATCATCGCAGGCCGCAAGCAGCTCCTTAAACGGACGCACGCTGCCCGCGATAATGCGCGCATCGGGCAGCGCTAGCTCGCGTACGGCCTCGGCTACCAGCGAGACAATCTCGACATCGCCCGCGGCATCGCCCGCGCCGATGAGCTCAAAGCCCAGCTGCGTAAACTGACGCGAGGCGCCGGCATTGCGTTGGCACTCGCGGACCACCGGCGCCTCGTAGCGCAGGCGCAGCGGCAGATCGGCCGCGCGCATGCGAGTCGAAACCAGGCGAACGATCGGCAGCGTGTTGTCGGGACGGACCACCAGCAGGCGACCGTCGTCATCAAAGAGCTTAAACGGGGTGTCCGCAATGCGGCCGCCCTCCTCGAGAGAGCCCTTGTCCTCGAGCAGCGGCGTCTCGACCGGAAGGTAATGATGCTCCCTGAAGCAGCCCTTCACCGTCAGCGCAATCTCCTCGCGCGCCTGAGCCTCCTCGGGCAATATGTCCCGGAATCCCCACGGTGTGGCCGTCATCTGGTGAGCCTCCTCATGCTGTATTTCGTATAGAACAGAAGACCGGCATAGCTCCGCCGGTCTTCTGGGTACTTTAGCATACTAGAGTGCTTGCGGGGGAAATCCGTCGCAGCCGCTCACGCCGTATTCATTTGGAAACATGGGGCAGATTGCCGCAGCCCAACCCCACCTAGGCGCCAATCGCACGACGATACTCTGCCATTACCTGCGCATCGGCAGCTGCGGGGTCGGCAAAATAGCGCCCGTCATAGGTCTCGGCCGAAACAACTCCGCGATAGCCGCGCGCCACCAGCCTATCCAGGTCAGCGCGCATATCGCGGTCGCCGTCACCCCAGGCAAGATGCGTCGTGCCATCTGCCGCAACATCGACAAAATGCACGTGGGCGACATCATCGCCAAGCAGATCGAAGTAATCGTCGATGGTATCCCCCGCCACCGCCATGGCGCCCATATCCAGACACGCCTTAAGTGCCGGATGATCAACTGCCTCGATCATGCGCTTCGTATCGGCCGCCGAGTTCACGATCATCGACTCAACCGGCTGTAGGGCTTCGAGCACCAGTCGCACGCCGCGTTCTCCCGCATGCTCGGCAATCGCACGCAGCATCGAGGCGCTGCGACCCCACGCGTCCTCGATCGGCTCGTTCAAAAATGCCCAGCCGCTCGAGACCATGACCTGCTCGGCTCCAAGTTCCGCCGCGATATCCACAACGTTCTTAAAGTACGCGAGCGTGCGGGCACGCGCCTCATTCCCGCGCGCCGCGATATTCCACGGCTTGGGGTTGTTCTGTTCGGGACAAAGTCCCACAATCCGAACTCCATACCGCTGCGACAGCTCCCGCACCTGCTCGAGCGAATCGTATCCATGGCAATCGACATACAGATGCATCGCCCCGGTCCAAAGCTCGCAACACGTGTAGCCCGAGGCCGCTGCCGAGGAAAAGAACTCCTCAAGGTCAAAATAACGATGGCTGATATTCATGACGGCAAGCTGCGGATACTCCATCTTGTCCACCTTTCGGCAAAAGGGCGCCGCAGCACAGTGTGCGCGACGCCCCCTCTTACATTGTTTTAATTATGACGGATGCCCTACTGAACACCAAGCACTCCAAAGAACGCGCCGGCGATACTCACGAGCAGGATCACGAGCATGATGAGCAGCGGATTCATCTTCTTCTTGAGCATGAGATAGACGATTCCAAACAGCCCCATCGTGACAAAGCCCGGGAAGATTCCATTGAGCAGCTCGGCGAGCGTCTGAGCGCCATCGCCCGCGCCGACCATGAGCGGAATGTCCACGGTGACCATCTCCATGGTCATAGCTCCGATCACCATGGCGCCCATGATAGAGGCCATCTTGACGATCGTGTCCATAATGCCCGATTCCTGGACCTTGCTGATCATGTCCGAGCCAAAGCGATATCCCACAAACGTCAGCAGGTAACGGATGATGTAGTGAGGGACGTTGAACACGAGCAGGAACAAAATCGGGCCAAGAATAGAGCCCTGCAGCGCCAGCGACGTGCCGACACCCGTTGCCAAAATTCGCAGTGTGCCCCAGTAGAAGGCATCGCCCACGCCGGACAGCGGTCCCATCAAAGCAAGCTTGACATTAGAGATCGCGCTCGTGTCAAAGCTATCGTCAGTAGCATTGACCTCTTCCATTGCGGCAGCAATGGACATGGGGAGCGTCGAGATGTACGGCGTGACGTTATAGAGCTCCATATGGCGCTTAAGGGCGGCCTTAAAGTCCGCATCCTGCGGATACAGCTTGCGCAGGATCGGCATAAGGGCCCACATAAAGCCGATATGGCCCATACGCTCGTAGTTCCAGGAATGCTCATAGGGAATCGAGCGCCAGAACAGTTTCTTAAGGTCTGCGCGGGAAATCAGCCCGTCGTAAGAAGACTCAAACTTAAAACTCATCGAACCCACTCCCAATCGCAGGATCCTCGGTTGCCACTGCGGGCTGCTCCGCCTTTTTCTTGTCACCCAAAACCGTCATCGCGACGACGATGATCGCGGCAAAGATCGCCACGCCCGTCGTGCTAATGCCAAAGTAGGCGACGAGGAAGAAGCCAGCGAAGAAGAACGGAGCCACCGTTTTGTTCATAATCATCTGCGCCAGCATCGCAAAGCCGAGTGCGGGCAAGAAGGCGGCGGCGACATCCATGCCGGTCTGAACGAAATCGGGGATGATGTTGAGCAGGCTGGCGACGGCATCGGCGCCAAAGAAGAATGCCAGGGGAATAATCAGCAGGCCGCACCATTTCTGCGCATAACCGGCGATGAGCATGTTGCGTGTGATGGCCTTGGTGTCTCCGTCCTCGACGTTTTTGTCGATACGGTGCACCAGCAGTAGCATCACCGGCTGGCCCAGGGCCGTATCGAGCGCCAGGACGATCGTTGCGATGGGAATGCCCAGGGTCAGGGCCGCCGAAGCGTCCGCACCGGCCTGCATGGCAAGCGACACGCCCAGGATGGTTCCGGAAATCGTATCGGGCGGGTTATACGCACCGACCGAGATGGCGCCGACCATGGCAAGCTCCATCGTGGCGCCCATGATCGTGCCGGTCACCATGTCGCCCATGACAAGGCCAACCAGAGGTCCGAGCACGATCGGGCGCTGGAGGTAGCTCGTGCCCGTCAGCCACTCGGAATAACCCAAAAGGGCAATAAGGAAAATCAGGATTGTCTTGATAACCATAATGGCCCCTAACCGATGACCTTCGCGGCGTCAGTCTTCGCATCTGCCGGAATCATCTGAATGAACAGCTCGTAGCCCTCGCCGAGCAGCTCTTTGACGTATGCCTCGTTTTCGGGCGTGAGAAATACGCTCGTCGAGACCTGGCGGGCATCCTCACTAAAGGCAACATTGCCGAGGTTGATCTTCTTGACGCCCATCGCCTTGGCGACGGCACCGGCCTGCTGGATCGTCTCGCAAACCACAAAGAGCTTGTACTTGTCGGTCACACCGCTCTGAAGCGCCTTGACGGCGTCCTCGGTATTTTTGACAACGACCTTGCATCCCTCAGGCTTTGCAAGGGAAAGGGCCTGCAGGCGAAGCTTGTCATTGAGGACCGTGTCGCTCACCAACAGGATGCAGTCGGCACCCAGAGCCGAGGTCCAGCTAACGGCAACCTGGCCGTGAAGCAGTCGATAGTCCACGCGAATCATCTGAATCATGGTGTGCTCCTAGCGATTAAAACTCGTCGAGTTCGGCCTGCCCCAGCAGGTCGTTGACATACTTGACCTTAGTGTCGTCCGCCTCGACGATCTGGCGAATGGCCTCATCGATCGGGGTGGAATCGGACACGAACAGCAGCTGAATAAGGAGTGGCAGGTTCATATTGGTCACCAGGTGCGTGTTGGGGCGCGTCTGGACGATCTTGGTGAACTCGTTGTTGACGCTGCCGCCAAAGAGGTCGGTGCAAACGACAACCTCATCGTCCGCGGCAAAGTCGTCCAGAATCGCTGCGGCCTCCTTGACCAGGTCCTCGTTTCCGTCGACATACATAGACAGCGCATGGACGTTTTCGCGCTCGCCGGAGAGCAGGCCGATGCTCTCGACGATTCCAGACGCGAAATGAGCATGGGACGCCACGATAAACTGCCTCATTCGATTCCCCTTTCTTGCGAATTTCGGCATAAAAATGCCCGGACGCATGCGCCCGGGCAGGGTGCTTCTTAAATGAGTGGTTAACTATTAGTAGTCGAACTGGTGATAGTAACGACGGTAGTTGAGG
>CAUFBM010000011.1 GCA_959023295.1 uncultured Collinsella sp.
GCGCAACGCGTTGCGCTGAGTCCTGAGGCTGTTGCAATGAAAATGAGAATCAAGGAGCCTGAAAAACTGATTCAAGTATTGCTTGGTGCTGTAACTGAAGAGAATGACTTTGTTCTAGACTCGTTTCTCGGCAGTGGCACTACTGCGGCTGTTGCCCAGAAAATGAATCGTAAGTGGATTGGCATTGAGCTCGGAGATCACTGTTATACCCACTGCAAGCCGAGGCTCGATAAGGTCATCGATGGCGAACAGGGAGGCGTTTCCAAGGAGCTCGGCTGGACCGGCGGCGGCGGTTATAGGTTCTATGAGCTTGCCCCTAGCCTTATTGAGAAGGACCAGTATGGCAATTCCGTCTTCTCGGACGAATACAACACGGACATGCTCGTAGCGGCTGTGGCCAAGATCAATGGCTTTACCTATGAGCCTGATAATGATTGCTTCTGGAAGCAGGGCTTCAGCCAGGACAACAGCTTCATCTTTGTCACGACTCAATACCTGACGGCCGCTGTCCTCGACGGCATCTCGTCCGACCTTAAACCTCTCGAGAGGCTTTTGGTCTGCGCGTCCGCCTTCGACCTTGGTCTTGATAAGCGTTACGACAATATCACCGTGCGCAAGATTCCCAGGGCGATTCTGGATAAGTGCAAGTACGGTGTCGACAACTATAACCTGAACGTTGTCGAACTTCCGACCTGCGACGACGAGGAGCAGGCTGATGAATAGCGAGACTTACAGCGATAAGTTTTACAGTTACAACTCGAAGTACATAAGCAATGTCCTGTCGTTACGACCGCCGCAGCACGATAGCCTCGAGGTTTTCGCTAGAATCTGTGACCTCCTAAGCCTCGCGAAGAAGCCCGCTGAAGGGGGCGATGATTTCTATGACGACGACCTCCAAAGGGTATGCGAGCTCTTTCCGACGCTAACCTCGTTCGAGAGGGATTTCCCTTCAATCTGCTTCGCTCTCGCGACCGGTATCGGCAAGACAAGGCTAATGGGTGCCTGCATCGCTTACCTCTATTACGAGAAGGGTGTTAAGAACTTCTTTGTCGTGGCGCCGAATTTGACCATCTACCGCAAACTCAAGGACGATTTGGGCAATCCCTCGAACCCGAAGTACGTCTTCCGCGGACTCGACAAGTTCGTGCAGCCGCCTCGTATCATCGATGGCGACAACTATGGGAATTTCCGCCAAGGCGCACTTGGTGTTTCCGACATCGTCATAAATGTCTTCAATATCTCCAAGCTCAACGCAGAAAGCAAAGGAAAAAAAGGCGCGCTGCCCCGCATCAAGCGTCTCAATGAGGTGCTTGGCGAGTCGTACTTTGGGTACCTGCAGTCTCTTCCCGACCTCTGCATCTTCATGGACGAGAGCCATCACTACCATGCCGATAAGAGCTTCGAGGTGATCAACGAACTCAGGCCCATTCTGGGCGTCGAGCTCACTGCAACACCACAGATCCAGAAGGGCGCCAAGAAGGTCGACTTCCGAAACGTCGTCTATGAGTACTCGCTTGCTCACGCCCTGAACGACGAGCAGTACGTCAAGAACCCTGTCGTCGTGACGCGCCGGGATTTCAACGCCGGTGAGTACTCAGACAATCAACTCGATCGCATGAAGCTTCTCGACGGCGTAAGGCTGCACGAGAGCACCAAGGCTAAGCTCGAGGTCTACGCCAGGACTTTCGGGAAGCGCATTGTCAAGCCCTTCGTGCTCGTCGTCGCAAAGGACACGGAGCACTCGAAGAAGATCATGGAATACGTCAGCTCGCCCGACTTCTTCGACGGCTACTACGCCGATAAAGTCATCGAGGTGAACTCAACCAAGAAGGGCGCAGAGAAGGACGAGAACATCGAGCTCTTGCTTTCGCTTGAGAAGCCGGAGAACAAAATCGAGATCGTCATTCACGTCAACATGCTTAAGGAAGGTTGGGACGTCACCAACCTCTATACGATTGTGCCGCTACGTACCTCCGCATCCGAGACGCTTACCGAGCAGACTATCGGGCGCGGCCTGCGCCTGCCGTACGGAGAAAGGACCGGCGACGAGTACGTTGACCGCCTTTCGATCGTCAGCCACGACAAATACGCTGCGATTATCGCTGAGGCGAATGACCCGAATTCGCTCGTGCGAAAGGTGTACTTTATCGATGCGGTTGCGGACGACGTTGCCCCGCAGGGACGAGAGACCATCGAGCTTCCCTCAAAGTACGAAATCGCCGCAGGGGACGAGAGTTTTGCCCAGAGGGTCACGACGGAGCTTGAGAGCAGGGTGGCGCCCGCCGCGAGTGGTGCGACTGCAGAACAGCAGCACAAGCAGATTGCCGAGGTTGCTCATTTCGTAACATCCTTCACGGCAAAGACCGTCACAGAACTGAACAAACAGGTCAAGACGTTCGACGCGCTTTCGGACGAACGTACCGTGGAGGTGGCGAAGAAGAGCATCGCTGCCGAGGTTCTTCGCCAATTTCCGACACTGCAGGTTACGAAGGACGACTTGCTGCCGGTTGTGGAGAGCGCCATGAGAACCTGCGTACAGCTCCTCACTAGCTGCATCATTCCCATTCCGCAGGCGGTCGTTCAGCCCTTCATCGAGACAAAACAGGGATTCAACGATTTCGATCTCGACGTGCGGGGCATGAATTGGCGTCCGGCGGACGACACCCTACTGGCGACCGAACTTAGAGAAGGAGGCAAGACGTTTACCGTTGAGGCGGAGAGCGCTTCTGCCAACCCTGTCGACACGCCCGAAAACGAAATAGCGAGACATATCATCGTCCAAGACAACATCGACTATACCGTTTGCGCCGACCTGATTTACAAGCTCATCGGCGAGGCGAAGGCCCACTTCTTGGGGTATCTGGGCGAGGAAGAGGCCGAGGTTGTTATGCGCGACAAACAGAAAACGATCGCCCAGATCATCTATCTACAGATGAATGAGCACTTCTATCGCGAGGAGACAAGCTACAGGGCGGCCGAGATGCGCCCGTTCTCGAAGATCGAGAGCGGCTTTGGGACGAGGTCAGGCGCCGACGAGATCTACGACCTGAGAGCGAACCTCGCTCCCAGCGAGGTTCCATCTAAGGTCTTTAACGGTTTCACAAAGGCTTGCCACACGCTCTACAAGTTCGACAGCGACACCGAGCGCACCTTTGCCATTGTCCTTGAGAATGACGAGGCGGTGCTGCGCTGGATGCGCCCCTCGCCGAAGCAGTTCAACATTTGGTACGGAGCAGCAAGCTCTAAGCGCTATGAGCCGGACTTCGTCGTCGAGACTGCCGATACTATCTACATGGTCGAAACTAAGGCCGAGCGCAACGCCGGCGACAAGGACGTCTTAGAGAAGGCGAAGGCGGCAAAGGCCTATTGCGACGCCGCCACTGAGTGGAACTCGAAGCACGGTGGGAAGCCTTGGCATTATGAACTGGTCAAGCATACTTCCGTTCGGATTAACTCGAGCTTCCGGGGCACCCTATCGGTCACACTGGAGTATAACTCTTCTATTGCTTAATGGTGATAACTGTGATGAACTGCGAAAACCACATTAGGTTCAAATTGCTGATCAATGAATTGAGAAAGAATGTTGAAGATAATCGAAAAGCGTTGGATCTTTTAGATCAAGTTGAAGGGAAGGTCGATAGTTGTGCTAACGATGCCTTCTCTGGGATGACAAATAGAAAGGTGACTCTGGCGGAGGATTTGTCAACAATTGCTAGCATTCTAGATGATAGGGGCGACATAAAGCGCAATGAGCGTAAGTTGTTGCAACGTTTGATTGACATCGCTAAGAAGCGCGGCTTGTAATATCGGCTTCTGTTTTTGGATGCAGACCGTCTATAACAACCAGTTTAATTATTTGAAGTTATGGGGTAATAACAGACCGCGATTTGACTCGGTGCGTCATTGTCAAATGTGTCGCTCCTTTGCAGCAGGTCATATAAGAGGGAAGAACCTTTGGAGCGCGGTGAGAGGGGCGTTTCATCCTCTTTAACCGAGGTACGCTCCGAGGCCTCGTTACTGAAAATCCATTTGGTGACAACAGTGTCCATGGGCAGAAAAAAGGTCGGCGGCAGCCCAAGTTGGGTAAGCAGGGCAGTGCCGTTGCTTGGATGCGGGGTCAATGCCTTAACGGCGTCGACCCCTCTTTCTTTGCTTCGAACGCTGCTTGGGCGCCTCGGAAAGTCCGATGAGCACCGTGAGGGACGAGATCAAAGCGGTCAGGTATTTCACGATCAATCAGCAATCCCCAGCCTGATCCTTGGCCAACCGAGCACAGGCGCGTTTGATCTGATTCACGTTCATTGGGGTCCAGGTTTTAAAGATAAAAGCGCCCCCTCCGTCGACGGTGATGGGCTCAATGTGGGTGATCATTTCCTTGCGAACGTATTCCGAAATACTCGTAACTTTACGCGATGCGAGTGTGAAGCCTATGACTGGCTCCTTTCAGTGCTGTTGAAGCAGATGGCCGATTAGTTTTACGATATCCACCTAAATGTCGTTAAAACGGAGCGTGTCGGGAAGCGGCTATTGCAGGCGGATCCTATGCCACGACTGATGCCGATTGCGTCATTGCAATCTCGCACGTGAAACGTCCAGTCGGAAGATGGCTAAATTGCGAGACGGTTCTCCGTTCGCAAACGGGCGACGTCGGGCCTATGCTGCCGATGTGCCGGAGGGAGCTTCCGACTTTAATAAAATCGGAAAGGTTCAACTTCTCAGTTTTAAGCGAAGATGAACTCAAAACCCTTCATGTTCTCAAGCCTTTCTTCGGATGATTTCGCAAGCTCCTGCAGCTCGAGATCAAGTGCTTGCATGATGCGCTTGTGTCTGAGATTGGGCCTCTTCACCAAAGACCACTTCAGCTGTCCCATGGCGTAAACGGCAAAGGTAGCCATCTCAGGGTAGCTGAGCTCCATTGGATTCTTCGAGAAGTATATCCTGCCAGCATCGATACCCGCGGCAACTGAATGTGCCAGGAACAGCATGGTGGCGAGCTTGGGATGCTTCTCCCTGTTCTTGGAGAACGGGATGGACTCCTTCACGCTATGCCCCTCATGGATTCGTTTGGAGAAGTATGAGGCTCGCACCGCGATCTCGGCGAGCATGGTGGGGATGCTCTGTGCGCAGAAGTGTTCGAAGTCGTAGCCTTCGTAGTACATGCCTTGGACAATCTCGGCGACTGTTTGCTTCTCCGTCCCAAGTTCGCCAAACTGCATAATATTGAACAGTCCCATGAGGGGCGCCGGGAGACCCATGGCGGTGTTCACATCGGTTTTGAGATGGATGAACTGCCTGATGAGGGCTTCGGCAACGGTCGATGCCTTGCGATCTGTGTATCTGCCAATTTGTTGAACTACTACGTTGCCGGTCTTGTCGACGGTGGTAATGGTTCCGTTGAGGATGTCTCCCACGCCCACTACAAAACCAAGCAGCGGGTCATGGCCTAGCGAGTAGAGCCTGTGCATCGTAGGGTATAGTCCTTCAACCCACGTTTCGGTAAAGCCGGCATTATATTGTGCGTCATACGGGACCTTTGCTTCGGACGTTGCGGAGAGCTTCTTCATTTCGTCTTCGGGAAGCCATTTCTTAAACTGGTCGCGGACGTAGTTCTCTAGGGGCTGTGCTCGTAAGCCCTGTTCATGAGTTCTAGCGGGAACGCCGACTAGGAACATGTCCACTGCGGCAGCTAGAATTCCCGACATCACTGCAATGCCGACGTCAAACTTGTCAAGGCGATGCTGTGCGGCGAATTCCTCATTCAGAGCGGCGAGTTTGCTGTCTATTTCGTCACAGTCTGACTGTGTCAGGAGGCTGTCGAGGTTATCCTCTTCTGAATCGAATTTGTTCGCTCGTGCCACCATCTCATTCCAGGTTGGAACGACAATGGGTGACGGTGCGCATTCCTCAGCCCCAGTTTCATCCTCGGGAGTGAGGCTATCTTCCACATTTGTCTCTTCGAGAAGCGCAGCATTTGCCACGAGTGCGGCGATGCGATTCTCATGATCTAGGAGGATCGCATCGATTTCCCTAAGCGGGTCATTCTTTTTCCTAAACATGGGAGATCTCTCAATCTAGTTCCTTGGCGGTTTTGAAAGCGAGTCCTTCTGCGTCTCGAGCTTTCTAATTTTTGTTTTGAGTTCTCGTATCTTTCTTTTATCTCTGAAACTTTTCTTCTGTATTGACTCAAGCGCTATGAGTTTGGCTTCTTGCTTCCTGATTACTTTTTGGAGCTTCGAAAACTCTTTCTCTGCTTCGTGCTTCTCTAGGCTTTTTCCGAGGAAGAGGCCCGCAGCAAGGGTGCCAAGTGGTGTGACGATCCTCTTCCAGTTCTTGCTCAGGAACTGGAGTGCTTTGTTGAAAAATGATCCCATCGACTCGCTCCTTGGCAATGATTGAATCCGTTTACATATTTTACCTTACACCCTGTGCCGCTGACTCAGTTGCCGGCTGATTGGGGAACGATCGATGGCGATCGGTGAGTGTTCGGCGGTTGGGAGATACTTGCAGAGCTCATGTGGAGTGGATTGCTTTCAGCTTAATTGGTGAGGCGGCGGCGCCGACAGTTCGATAACGCCACCGCTCTGTTTCTAAACCATTGCAATCCCACGCGCGGCACTCAGCAGCTCATACTCCCTCTGGCTCCACTGGCGCAGCTCGGCAGCCTTGACGGCGTCGCGGCACAGGTCCAGAAATACCTCTGCACCCTCGCAGAAGCACTCGCGGGCAAAGGCGCCGGATCCGTCCGCAACGCACGCGCCGTCGGCAAAGAGCTTCCAGCTGGACGGCTCGCGAGAGTCGTCTCCGAGCAGCTTGATCTGCAACACGTGCGGGTCGCCGGCAGCGCAGAGCTCTTTCTCAAGCTTCTTCACCGTAAAGCGCATCTGGTGGGAGAGGCTGCTCTTGACCAGGGCCGAGACATAGCCGCTCGGCTCGTCCAGAAGATGCATTCGTTTTGGCTTGGCTGCCAGGTTGTGGAAGTTGCGCTCACTGCGCGCGGAGAAATTGTCCATACGGACTCCTTTCATCGATGTTGGCAGGGCCACCGTGCCTCTTGGCCGGTTGGCGTCGGGATCGTGGAGCCAACTCTCTACCCCGACTCTGGATAAAACGCGCCCGCTCCTTGCGGACACGATGGAGTCTATCAGCACGCGCGGACAAAAATCAAGCGCCGCCTGCGAAATGACGCGCGGGCAGCGCTTGATTTTGCCAGCTGCTGCTAGGCTTAAATCAGGAAAAGTGTCGAAATCGCCCATGTAAAAGTCCGGAAAAGTGTCGTAATGCACACTTTAAAACCTCGGAAAAGTGTCGAAATGGGCACTTAACAACCACGGAAAAGTGTATTCTAGTACTAAAACAGCACGTAATAAGGGGTACGCTTATGCTACAGAGAAAAGCGAAAGCACAATTTGAATCTTGGCTTGCCTCGTCACCTAACAAGGCTCTTTTGGTCAAGGGTGCCCGACAGGTGGGAAAGTCATATCTGGTCAACGCGTTCGCACGTGAATCGTTCGAAAACGTCGTGACGTTCGACCTTATCGCCGATGTGTCCGTGCGCGATTCGTTTTTGGCGGCGAAAAGTGCGGACGACCTGCTTGTGCGCATGTCTATTGCTGCGACGCAGCCGATGGTTGCGAGCAAGACCGTCGTGGTTATCGATGAGGCGCAGCGATGCCCCAACGTGGTGACGTTTATCAAATACCTGGTCCAGCGCGGCGACTTTCGATACATCCTTACCGGATCGCTCCTTGGCGTTGAGCTCGAGGGCATCGACTCCCTGCCGGTGGGGTATGTCGAGCAGATCCAGATGTACCCGCTCGACTTTGAGGAGTTCTGCTGGGCAAATGGCGTTGGTGCCAGCGCGTTTGAAATGCTCAGGGGCTGTCTAAAGGATGAGAGGGAGCTTCCAGATTATCTATATGACCGCTTGCTCGATCTGTTCCATCAGTATGTGGTGGTGGGAGGCATGCCCGACGCGGTCAATTCCTTCTTGGCGACGCGCAACGTCGACGAGGTTCGGAACATCCACCGCGATCTTCACGCCCTGTATCGCGATGACATCGCAAAGTACGCTCCGCCCGAGCTACGCTTGGTTATTCGAGATATCTATGATTTGATTCCCAGCGAGGCCGGCTCCAAAAACAAGCGATTCAAACTGTCATCGATTAACGGTGTCAAACGTTTTTCGCAGGTGACAGATCATTTTCTCTGGCTATCGGAGGCGGGTGTCGCGCTTCCCGTGTATAACGTAACGGCGCCCGTGGCACCCCTTTTATTGGGGGAGCAACGAAATCTGTTTAAGCTGTTTTACTTGGACACCGGAATGCTCATGTCGTCGTATTCCAAGAAGGTTGCCCAAGGGGTATTTGATGGCGAGGCAGAAGACGCCTTTGGCATGAACATGGGAGCGGCGTTTGAGGGCTTTGTTGCCCAGGAGCTCAAAGCCCATGGATTCAGATTGCGCTACTTTACGTCCAAAAAGGTCGGTGAGCTCGATTTTGTGGAAGAGACGTTCGATGGGGAAGTGTTTGCCATCGAGGTCAAATCGGGCAAGAGCTTTAAGTCCCACGCGGCACTCGATAACGCACTGGCAACGAAGGGCTACGGAATCGACCGTGCTCTGGTGCTTGCTGAGTGCAACCTGCACCGCGATGGAGAGGTGTTGTATCTGCCCATCTTTATGGCGGGCCTCTTGGAGCCGTAACGCGTTGCCGGCTCTTCCAGCCCTCCTTTAACCTTCGCTACTCGTCTCCGTCGTTGGGGTCGCCTTTGAGGGTGTTGATGTCCAGGTACTGGTTGTCGTCCTCTTTTTGCTGCGTTGCCGATTCGGACGCGTTGGGGCCACGGAACAGCTGGAATCCCTCAAATGCGATCACGCCGACCAGAGCGATGATGATGGCGATAAAGACAACCTTTGCCGCCTGCGAAAACTCAGAAAAGCGCGGCGGTTCTTCTTCGGTGTGGTAATCGGCAGCGCGCTCATCGTCGGTGCCGTGGGTATACGACGATGCCGAGGCTGCCTTTACGCTCGCTTGGTTGTAATCGGGAGCGGGCGTGGCGGCAAACGGGTCGCGAGAATAGCTGCTCGACGTTTGGCCGTAATCCTCGGTTTCGATGCGGCCGGCGCGAGGCTGTTCGCTCGGGCGGTTGGCGTATGCTGCGGTGTTGTCGTATGCGGAGTCGCGTTCTTCGGCAGCCGCAAACAGGGGGTTTACCGGAATGTCGAGCGCCGGCATGCCGCCCGAGGTCTCGTCCAGATCTGCCGCCGCCCAGGAATCGAAGGCAAACTGGCGGGTTGCAAAGTCGTCGAGATCCGCAACGGGCGGTTCGGGCGCATTGTGCTGTGCCGCGGCGATAAACGATGCCGTCTCGGTAGGATCGCCTGCCGAAGGGGTTTTGCCGCCCATGAGTTCATCGGCGGTCCAAGGTCGGTCGCTCATCACGTCGTCGAGGCTCAACGCAAACAGATCGTCTTCGCCCTCGTCAAACGCGTTTTTCGCATGCCTGGCGGTAGGCGCGGTGCCTCCGTGGCTGCTGCGTGATGCGTTGCTCGACCTCATCTTGTCCCATCCTTTCGAACTGTCTAGCCCTTCGATTATATGGAACTTGCCTTGTCACCGATGCCCGGATTCGCGCATTCAAGAACTCGTACTAAGGGGAGGATGGTTCAGGCGGGTCGTTTACTTGTCGTCAGCCTCTGCCTTGGCCTCGTTGAGGTAGCTGTAGAAGCTGTACTTGGAGATGCCAAAGAACTCGCAGGCGCGCTCGCTCGATTTGGAGATAAGGAAGGCGCCGCGGCGGTCGAGGTATCCGATAGCGCGAATGCGCTCGTCCTTGGTCATGAGGGCGGCGGGCTTGCCCACGTATTGCTCGCACTCGCGCAGCAGGTCCTCGAGCAGGTCGCCGATGTTTTTGGTGATGGGCTCGGGCACGGTGTATCCCTTGTCGCCTGTGCCGGTGAGCGCGTCGAGCGTGCGCTCAAATGCCTTCATGAGCGTGATGTCAAAGTTGATGCCCATAATGCCAACGGGGTTGCCGTTATCATCGCGAATGAAGATGGTCGACGATTTGAGCAGCTTGCCATCGGCGGTCTTGGTGAGGTGCGGCGCGCAGTCGTGGACCTCGGTGGCATCCTCGTGCATGGACTCGAGCACGATGTGGCTGGGACCGTCGCCCAGTTTGCGTCCGCTGACGTGGCCGTTTTCAATCGCCACGATAGAGTGGTCCATGTCCTCGGTCTCCAGATCGTGGACGACGATTTCGCAGCTGGGGCCAAACTGTAGCGCCAGGCTGTGCGCAAGACGCTTGTAAAACTCAATCTGTGCGGGGGTCATGGGTGCCTTCCTAAAAATAAGTTTGGGCTCACTGTGCCACAAATGCCACATGGTCGCAAATAACGAAAGCGTCGCTGCGTTATAAGGCCGCCAACGGCCAGGACACCATCTTTATGCACCCGCGGCGCGAGTTATGGGTACGATGGCTTCAGGGGAGGTATCGACATGAAACTTGGATGCGTCATTATGGCTTCGGGCGAGGGCAAGCGGTTTGGATCTAACAAGATGTTTGCTGATATCTGCGGAAAGCCGCTGATTCAGCGGACGATTGAGTCGGTGCCCAAAGGATTTGACGTTGTTGTTACGACGCGCTGGCCCCAAGTTGCCGAGATTTGCCGTGAGCTGCGCTGCGCGTGCGCGCTGCACGATGGCGCGCTCAGGAGCGAGAGTGTGCGCGCCGGTCTTACCTGGGGAGCCGATCGCGGCTGGAGGGGCTGTCTCTTTTTGCCGGGCGACCAGCCGCTCGTGAGTTCGGATTCCTTTGAAGCACTCGCCGGTGCTTTTAAGGCCAACGGCGGTGTCGCGCCCGTGCGTCTTGCCCTAAACGGTGAACCCGCCTCTCCAGTGCTGTTCCCTGCGAACTTCTTTCCCGATCTTATGGGGCTTAAGGGAAAGGATGGCGGATCGTCGCTGCTGCGCGGCCGCGTCGATGTCCAGTTGGTCGAGGCGCGCGCGTACGAGCTGTGGGACGTTGACACAGCCAAGGGTCAGCGCCGTGTCTCGGAGCACATCGCCGCTTGCTACGTGCCTCGCTAGCAGAAAGGGCGCCAGGGTAGCGCCGGCTACTTGAGGCTGCTGGCGACGATGGGGCGGCCGAGAGCTGCCTCGAAGCGGTCGGCCATCGTTGGGTCGGCAAGCGTGTCGACTTGGTTAAGCATGACGCGCGAGGCGTCGAGCCTAAGCTCTTGCATCTCGGCATTGAGCACCTGGGCGACGCGCTCGGGCGTGGCGATGTCGGTGAGCTCGCAGCCGCAGCGCTCGCAAAAGAGCTCGGGACGGTGGACGGCTTCGTTGATGGGCTTGCCGAGCCCCGAAGCGCCGACGATCCAGGCGATGTCGGCTGTGCCAGAGGGAATTACCGGCTCCCAGGCGGCGTGGGCCTTGAGCGGGAGCCGCTTGCTGCCGTCTGCCTCGGCCAGGACGTAGTCAAAGCGCTGCGCCAGCTGGTCGAGCGCCTCGGCAGGGGAGGAGAGCTTGCCCGTCTCGGGGTCCAAGACACCAGCTTGGCAGATGCTTCCCCGCACAAGCCCCGAGCAGGCCTCGCAGGTGCAGCCTGGGGCGTGTAAGGCACCTGGCTTCCAGGGCGCGGCGTCCAGGCGACGGTTCGACCCGTCCCATGGCACGCCGGCGACGGGAAACATATGCGTGGTGGTGCAGAGGAGCACGCGGCCGCCGGCGCGCATAAGCTCAAGGCCGAGCGTCTTTAGCAGGGTCGACTTGCCACCGCTGCCGATAATTGCGGTAATGCCCGGCTCGATCTTGAGCGCCGAGGCAAGGCCCCCGTTAATCGTTTCCATCTGTTCACCGCCGTATAATGCTGTGATAAGAAATAATCATTAGCGTAGCGGCAGAACCGCTTTTGCTCTGATAAACCGTAGCACAGGGAGGTGCCCCGGGAATGCTCGTTTATGTTCGCGGCGCCGGCGATATCGCCACGGGTGTGGCTGCTCGTCTGGTGCGCGCCGGCGTGTCGGTCGTCATGGCCGATATCGCGGTCCCCACGTGCATCCGTCGCACGATCAGTTTTTGCGAGGCCATTCGCTTGGGCGAGGTTGAGGTCGAGGGCATTCGCGCCCGCTTGGCACAGACGCCGGCCGAGGCGCTTGAGATTACCGAGGCGGGGGATGTCGCCGTGGTGGTGGACCCCCAGGCACAGATGCTCGGCGAGCTTAAGCCCGCGGCCGTGGTCGACGCGATTCTGGCCAAGCGCAACTTGGGCACCACGCGCGATATGGCGCCTGCCGTCATCGCGTTAGGGCCGGGCTTTACCGCACCGGTCGATTGCGATGCCGTGGTCGAGACTATGCGCGGTCATTTCCTCGGCCGCGTGATTACCCAGGGCTCACCCCAGCCCAATACGGGCGTGCCGGGTATCATCGCCGGATACGGCGAGGAGCGTGTTATCCACAGCCCTGCCGCCGGCGTGTTTAGGTCCGACCATGCGATCGGCGACATCGTGAGTGCCGGCGAGTGCGTTGGGTATGCGGGCGATACGCCCATGTTCACGACGATTGACGGCTGCTTGCGCGGCCTTTTGGCAGATGGCGTCCAGGTCGCCGAGGGCTTTAAGTGCGCCGATGTCGACCCGCGCGGTGACGCCAGCTACATCAACTATATTTCGGACAAGGCGACATCGGTCGGCGGCGGCGTGCTCGAGGCGCTCGCCATGCTCACCGACGTTTTTAGGGGATAGGAAGCGACGATGGAAAAGCTCGATGTGGTGAATGCTGCGCTTGGCGCTCTGAAGGCTGGTAAGACGTGCGAGCTCGTGGTCGTGGCCGGTACGGCGGGGTCGTCGCCGCGCGGCGTGGGCGCCTGGATGGCCGTCTTTGCCGACGGTAGCCAAGCGGGTACCATCGGCGGCGGCAAAATCGAGCTCTTTGCGCTGGGCGAGGCCCTCGAGCTGCTGTCCGCAGGGCAGTCGCGCCTGGTCCGCTATACCATGGGCGGCGAGAGCTCCGATACCGGCATGATCTGCGGCGGAGCCATCTGCCTGTGCTATCTGCACCTGGACGCGACCCAGGCGCCGTTGTTCCAGTCGGTTGCCGACGTCTTGGCGTATCGACGCATCGGCGACTTCGTCATCGACTTTGAGCCGTTTATCGCAAGCGCGCTCGAATGCGACGCTGATGAATACCATGGTGAGGAGTCGCGCCGCACCATAATGGGCTGCCCCGAGCTTTCGCTGGTGGAGGAGGGGAGTAAGGTCACCCACACCAACGCGGCCTCCGAGATTCCCGCGGCGCACATCGAGACGCTCTGCCCCGAGGGCCTGACCTATATCTTTGGCTGCGGACACGTGGGCGCCGCGACGGCGCGCGTGCTCACGGCGGCGGGCTTTGCCGTCGTGGCCTGCGACGATCGCCCCGGCACGCTGACGCCCGAATGGGTGCCCGGTGTCTACGACCGTCGCCTGGTCGACTACAAGAATCTGGACGAGCTGTGCCCCATCGGCCCGCGCGACTTGGTGGTCGTGGCCACAGCAGGCCACAAGTCCGATATCGACGTGGTGATTCAGGCAATGCGCGCCAAGCCTGCCTACCTGGGCTGTCTGGGTTCGCGCCGCAAGACGGCCTTTGTGCGGGCCCGTTTGGAGCAAGAGGGCTTTACGCAGGAACAGATCGACGGGTTGCACCTGCCGATCGGCGTTGCCATCGAGGCAGAGGATCCCGAGGAGATCGCCATCTCCATCGCCGCCGAGATGATTCACCTGCGCCGCACCAAGCTCGTCCCCCGCAAGCGCTAATCGCATCCCCATCAATAAGTTGCGGTGAAATACGGACTGTTTAAGCCAGTTAAGCCGTCAAACAGTCCCTATTTCACCGCAACTGCTGTTTGACTCCGGGGGATGCAGGATTGCGGGTCAAAATGCTACCTGTGCCATATGCCCTATAATGTCCGCCCGTTGGGCGGCATGGGGCCGCTGCCTGGGGTATGGGAGGCGCAAATGGCAGAGTCGGCAGCAGGGGACTCCCTGTTCGAGCGTACGGGAAAAGTATCGTTTGTGCAGGTATTGCCCCATGCGTTGCAGCATGTTCTGGCTGCGTTCGCGGGCATCGTCACGCCTGCCATCATCATCGCGTCGGTCTGCGGCTTTACCCCTCAAGAGGAAGCCGCCGTCATTCAGGCATCGCTGGTTCTCTCGGCGCTCGACATTTTCCTTCAACAGTTCCCCATAAAAGGCGTCGTTGGTTCGGGCCTGCCCATCGTGATGGGCGCGAGCTTTACCTTCGTGCCGGCACTCAAGGCGGTCGGCCTTGAGCTCGGCTTCGAGGCCGTGCTGGGCGCTCAAGTTATCGGCGGCGCGCTCGTCGTGCTTTTCGGCCTGCTGTTTAAGCGCGTAAGCTTTCTGTTTCCGGCCCCGGTGCTCGGCACCGTCATCTTTGTGATCGGCCTGTCTCTGTGCCCGGTCGCCGTGGCTTCTATGGCGGGCGGGGAGAGTGCTGCCGATTTTGGCAGCGTCACCAACTGGGCCGTCGCGCTCGTGACGTTTGTCGTCACCTTTATGGCCGGCAACTATGGCAAGGGCGCGCTCAAGTTGGGCAGTATCCTGGCCGGCATCTGCGCGGGCTTTGTTTTGGCTGCGGTGCTGGGCATGGTCGATTTCTCGGCCATCGCGACCGCCAGCTGGTTTGCTCCGCCGGCACTTGGCGCCCATCGTCTGGTGTTCGATCCGGCAGCATGTGCCGTGGTAGGCGTCGTCGCCATCGTCAACGCCGTGCAGGTTATGGGAGAGTTTGCCGCCGTGTCCTCTGCTGCGCTCGATACCCCCGCGACCGATAGTCAGATCTCGGGCGGATTGATTGCCAATGGCCTCGTCGGTATGCTTTCGGGCTTTTTGGGCGGCGTCCCCACGGCAACCTTTGGCCAGAATGTGGGTATCATCGCCGAGAACAAGGTCGTCAACCGTATGGTCTTTACGCTCGTGGCTGCCATCTTGCTCATCGCGGGCCTACTGCCCAAGTGCGCGGCGGTGCTCACGTCCATTCCGCAGCCGGTTATCGGCGGCGCCACCATTGGCGTGTTCGCGACCATCGGCATGAATGGCGTGGTCATGTTTGCCCGCCACGGCCTGTCTCAGCGCGACACTACGCTCATGGGTCTCTCCATCGCCTTTGGCACGGGCATTGAGCGCACAGCCGGTGCGCTTGCCGGCACTGGATTCCCCGCATGGGTTGAAACCGTCTTTGGCGGATCCTCCATTGCCGTCGCCGCACTTGTCGCCATCGTCCTCAACCTGGTTCTGCCCCGCCAAAAATAACGTCCCATATATGAGTTGCGGTGAAATACGGACTGTTTAAGCTTGTTAAGCCGTCAAACAGTCCCTATTTCACCGCAACTGCCATTTCCGTCCCCAAGGGATCAATATGTGCGGGGGAGTTGTGGAGTTGTGCAGGCAGACGAGGTTTTTCTGGAAATACGCTCCCGATGCGCGTATAGTACCGATTGTTTTGTCGGCTCCTGCTGCGTCGAGTCCAAACCGCGAAATGCCATGAGCGGCGCGGATGCAGCCAGGAGGCACGAGGACAACCCACCGTGGCCACGCCCCGTGCTTAAAACCCCAAGAAGGAGTGAACAATGGCAGAAGAGAAGTATGTGCCGCGTCTGAAGACCAAGTACAACAACGAGGTCAAGCACCAGCTTCAGGAAAAGTTCCAGTACGAGAACGTCATGATGATCCCCAAGTTTGAGAAGATCGTCGTGAACATGGGTGTCGGCGAGGCCGCTACCGATTCCAAGGCCATCGACGGTGCCGTGCGCGACCTGCGCGCCATCACCGGCCAGCAGCCGATGATCACCCGTGCCCGCAAGTCCATCGCTACCTTCCGCCTGCGCGCTGGTATGCCGATCGGCTGCAAGGTTACCCTGCGTGGCGACCGTATGTGGGAGTTCTTCGATCGTCTGACCTCCGTCGCGATCCCCCGTATCCGCGACTTCCGCGGCATCTCCGCCAAGAGCTTTGACGGCCGTGGTAACTTCTCCATGGGCGTCACCGAGCAGCTCATCTTCCCCGAGATCGACTTCGACTCCGTCGATCACCAGCGTGGTATGGACATCACTTTCGTGACTACCGCCAACACCGATGAGGAGGCCAAGGCCCTTCTGGACGCCTTCGGTTTCCCGTTCAAGAAATAGGTTCACCTGCCCTATAAGCGCCGTTCCCACAAGGGGGCGGCGCTTGGGGCGAACAATACTCTATGTGAGGAGGATATAAGTGGCTAAGACATCGATGATCGTCAAGTGCAATCGCAAGCAGAAGTTCTCTACTCGTGAGTACACGCGCTGCCAGCGCTGCGGCCGTCCGCACTCTGTGTACCGCAAGTTCGGCCTGTGCCGTGTCTGCTTCCGTGAGCTTGCACTCAAGGGCGAGCTTCCCGGCGTTAAGAAGGCCAGCTGGTAAGTCACTACCAGCGTTTCAAGCATCAGTTTGGAACAGGGAAAACGCGCTAAATAGGCTTTGCCGTTAAGGGCGGCGAAGAACCAAGAGCACGTGTTCATCAAGAACGAAGGAGAATCTGTATGAACCTTACAGACCCGATCGCAGATATGCTTACGCGCATCCGTAACGCTAACTCTGTGAACAAGGCCACGGTCTCCATGCCGAGCAGCAAGAAGCTCGTCGAGATCGCTCGTGTTCTGCACGAGGAGGGCTACATCGAGGGCTACGATGTCGAGGACACCGTTCCCCAGAAGACTCTGCACATCACGCTTAAGTATGGTCCCAAGAAGGCTAAGGTCATCAACGGCATCCGCCGCATTTCCAAGCCGGGCCTGCGTAAGTACACCGGCGTTGCCGACATGCCCCGCGTCCGTGGTGGCCTTGGTACCGCCATTATTTCCACCAGCCATGGCGTCATGACCGACCGCGATGCTCGCAAGCACAACGTCGGCGGCGAGATCATCGCTTACGTCTGGTAATTCGCTCGGTAGGTAGAAGGAAAGGAGATCACCGTGTCTCGTATCGGTAATAAGCCTGTCCAGATTCCCGCCGGAGTCGAAGTGGCAGTCAACGGCAACAACGTTGTCGTCAAGGGCCCCAAGGGCCAGCTCGAGCTCGATGTTTTTGAGAAGCTCACCATCAACGTCGAGGACAACGTCCTCACCGTTTCCCGTCCCGACGACGAGCGTGAGACCCGTGCCCGCCACGGCCTCACCCGCGCCCTCATCCACAACATGGTTGTTGGCGTTTCCGAGGGCTTCGAGAAGAAGCTCGAGCTCGCCGGCGTCGGCTACCGCGTGCAGCAGAAGGGCAAGAACCTCGAGTTCTCCCTGGGCTTCTCGCACCCCGTGATCGTCGAGGCTCCCGAGGGCATCACCTTCGAGGTTCCCGACAACACCCACGTGAACGTCAAGGGTATCAACAAGCAGCAGGTCGGTCAGATCGCCGCTGAGATCCGCGGCCATCGTCCTCCCGAGCCTTACAAGGGCAAGGGTATCCACTATGTTGGCGAGCACATCCGCCGCAAGCTGGGTAAGGCCGCCAAGTAGTCGTAACCGACTCACTCGCATAAGACCAGCACCCCGTTAGGTGCTGGCAAGATCAACCTTTTTAGGAGTTTACGTATGAACAAGCATAAGGCGAAGCTGGAAGGCCTCAAGCGTCGTCAGCGTCGTGTTCGCGGCAAGGTCTCGGGTACCGCCGAGCGTCCGCGTCTTCGCGTGACCCGTACTAACGCCAACATCTATGCCCAGATCATCGACGACAGCAAGGGCTCCAGCCTGACGCTCGTCTCTGCCTCGACCCTCGAGGCCGAGTTCAAGGGCACCCACACCTCGAACAAGGAGGCTGCGGAGAAGGTCGGTCAGCTCGTTGGCAAGCGTGCCATCGAGGCCGGCATCACCAAGGTCGCTTTCGATCGTGGTGGCCGTATCTACCATGGCCGCGTCAAGGCCCTCGCCGACGGTGCTCGTGCCGCCGGTCTCGAGTTCTAGGAGGTATGTAGCACATGGCTCGTAATCAGAAGCAGCAGCGCGAGGCCTCCGAGTTCGAGGAGCGCGTCGTTTACATCAACCGCGTGTCGAAGACCGTCAAGGGTGGTCGTCGCATGAGCCTCGTCGCTCTCGTCGTCGTTGGCGACGGCAAGGGCAACGTCGGCGTTGGCATGGGCAAGTCCGCTGAGGTGCCCATGGCCATCTCCAAGGCGTCTCTCGATGCCAAGAAGAACATGTTCCACGTGCCGGTGACCGAGCAGGGCACCATTCCGCACGAGGTTCTCGGTCACTTTGGTGCCGGCCGCATCATCATCAAGCCCGCTGTCGAGGGTACCGGCGTTATCGCCGGCGGCGCTGTGCGTCCCCTCTTCGAGCTTGCTGGCATCAAGAACGTCCTGTCCAAGTCCCTCGGTACCGACAACGGCCTCAACATCATCAAGGCTGCCGTCGAGGGCCTCAAGGAGCTCTCCAGCCCTGAGGACGTCGCGGCTCGCCGTGGCCTGACGGTCTCCGAGATGTTCGTCGGTAAGGAGAACTAAGCATGGCTGACACCATCAAGATCAAGCAGGTCCGCAGCACCAATGGTTGCAAGCAGGACCAGGTCCGTACTGTCCGTGCCCTCGGTCTCCACAGGATCCGCGAGGTTCGCGAGATTGCTGACAACGAGTCCGTCCGCGGCATGATCTTCAAGGTCAAGCACCTTGTCGAGATTGTAGAGGAGTAGCAAATGCAGCTTCACGATCTTACTCCCGCGCCCGGTTCCACCAAGAACCGCAAGCGCGTCGGCCGTGGCAATTCTTCGGGTCACGGCACCACTTCTGGCCGCGGTCAGAAGGGCCAGGGTTCCCGCTCTGGCGGCACCAAGGGTGCCGGCTTCGAGGGTGGCCAGACTCCGCTGGCTATGCGCCTGCCCAAGCTTCCGGGCTTCCGCAACCCCCGTCGTATCGAGTACACCGCCGTTAACGTTGAGCGTCTCGAGCGCAAGTTCGAGGACGGCGCTGTGATCGACGGTGCCGCTCTTAAGGCCGCTCGCATCACCAAGAGCGAGTTCGAGCCCGTCAAGGTGCTCGGCAATGGTGAGCTCACCAAGAAGTTCACGGTCAAGGTCGACAAGGTCAGCGCTTCTGCGCAGGCCAAGATCGAGGCCGCCGGCGGAAAGGTCGAGCTGCCGTGCTAAATGGTCTTAAGAATGCTTTCCGCATCAAAGAATTGCGCGAAAAGATTCTTTTTACCATAGCTATGCTCGTCGTGTACCGCATTGGTGCGCACGTTCCTGTGCCCGGCATTCCCTTCCAGGGGATGCTGGGCCTTTTCTCGACCGATAACAATTCGGTCGCCGCAGGTGCTATGGCCCTCCTGAATCTTTTCTCTGGTGGCGCGTTGAGCTATGTTTCGGTGTTCTCCCTGGGCATCATGCCTTACATCACCAGCTCGATCATCCTCCAGATGCTCCAGGCCGTTGTGCCTTCCCTGCATGAGCTTGCCCGCGAGGGCGAGGTCGGTCAGACCAAGATTACGCAGTATTCGCGTTACCTCACCCTGGCTCTGGCAATCCTCAACTCCGTGGGTTACCTCTTCCTCTTTAAGAGCTTCGGCATCAGCTTTACTGGCGCCGGTGCTCCCGAGATCATCTTCGACCTCATGATCGTCGGCACGCTCACCGCGGGCGCCATGCTGATCATGTGGATTGGTGAGCTCATCACCCAGCGCGGTATCGGCAATGGCATGTCGCTGATCATCTTCGCGAACATCATGGCCGGCCTGCCGCAGGCGATCTTCTCCAGCACCGAGGGCAATGCCGGTGGCATCATCACCATGGTGATCATCTGCGCCATCATCTTGCTGGTTATCCCGCTGATTGTTTTCCTTGAGCGCGGCCAGCGCCGCATTCCGGTCTCCTACGCTAAGCGCGTCGTGGGCCGTCGCATGATGGGTGGCCAGACCACCTACCTGCCCATCAAGGTCAACACCGCGGGTGTCGTGCCGATCATCTTCGCTTCGGCGCTGCTGTACTTCCCGGCCCAGATTGCCGTGTTCTTCCCCGGCATCGGCTGGATTCAGGCAGTTGCCTCTGCGCTTTCGACCGGTTGGCTCAACTGGGTGCTTAACGTTGTCCTCATCGTGTTCTTCGCGTACTTCTACACCTCCATGGTGTTCAACCCCGATGACACGGCCGACAACCTTAAGAAGCAGGGCGGCTTTATTCCGGGCGTCCGTCCGGGTAGGGCTACCGCGGCCTACATCAAGAACGCGCTCAACAAGATCACGCTTCCCAGCGCTGTCTTTTTGGCGCTCATCGCCATCGTGCCTTCGATCATCTTCTCCTTCACGGGTAACCATCTGATCCAGGCATTTGGCGGCACGTCCATCCTCATCATGGTCGGCGTCGTGCTCGACACGGTCGATAAGCTCGAAGGCCAGATCAAGATGTATGATTACGATGGATTCTTTAAATAGGCTAGAGGAGGATTGCTCATGAACCTCGTATTGCTCGGAGCTCCGGGTGCCGGTAAGGGCACCGTCGCACAGGAGCTCGTCGCCGAGTTTGGCGTCGCTCACATTTCCACGGGCGACCTGCTGCGTGCTGCCGTCAAGGGTGGCACCGAGCTTGGTATTCAGGCTAAGAAGTACATGGACGCTGGCGAGCTCGTCCCCGACCAGCTCGTGATCGACCTTGTCAAGGAGCGTCTTGCCGCCGATGACGCCCAGCAGGGCTTCATCCTCGATGGCTTCCCGCGCAACACCGCCCAGGCTGTGACGCTCGATTCCGAGCTCTCGGCTATGGGTCGCGAGATCGACTGCGCTCTTCTGGTCGATGTGGCCCCCGAGGTCATCATCGATCGTCTGTCTTCGCGTCGTACCTGCCGCGCCTGCGGCTACACCGGCACGGCTGCCGATACTACCTGCCCCAAGTGCGGCGGCGAGATGTATCAGCGCGACGACGACAAGCCCGAGACCATCAAGAACCGTCTCGACGTCTACGAGAAGTCCACGAGCCCGCTCGTCGACTACTATCGTGGCCAGGGTCTGCTCAAGTCGGTCAACGGTGACCAGGCTCGCGAGACCGTGTACGGGGATGTCAAAGAGGCTCTCGGTCTATGATCAAGATTAAGTCTGCAACGCAAATCGAGCAGATGAAGAAGGCAGGAGCGCTATCTAAGATGGCGCTCCGCCACGTTGGGGCCATGGTTCGCCCCGGCGTGTCGACCTTCGAACTCGATCAGCTTGCCGAGCAGATTATCCGCATGCATGGCGGCACCCCTGCCTTCAAGGGTTACGGCGGGTTCCCCGGAACCATTTGCGCATCAATTAACGATGCCGTGGTTCACGGTATTCCCAACCCTGACATGATCCTGCGCGATGGCGATATCATCTCCATCGATACGGGAGCTGTCGTTGACGGTTGGGTTGGCGATAACGCCTGGACGTTTTTCGTCGGCACCCCCACGCCCGAGGCCAAGGCCCTGTGCGAGGTTACGCGCGATTGCCTTAAGGCTGCTATTGAGCAGGCTGTTCCCGGTAACCATATCGGGGACGTTGGCTATGCCGTTCAGTCCCTCGCCGAGTCTCACGGTTACGGCGTGCTTCGCGATTACGTGGGGCATGGTATCGGTCGTGTAATGCACGAGGACCCCAACGTTCCAAATTATGGAAAGAAGGGGAGAGGCGTTCGCCTTCAGGCTGGTATGGTCATCGCTATCGAGCCGATGGTTACGATGGGTTCCAATCATGTGAGCACGGGCTCCGATGGTTGGATCGTTACGACCAACGACCATCTGCCCGCCGCGCACTACGAGAACACCGTCGCCATTACCAATGACGGTCCGGTGATTCTTACCACCGATGCGCAAGGATCCTGGTGTTCGCTCCAAGGCGGAGAAATGTAACAAGTTCCACGTAGTTGTGGAGCCATTACGAAGATATTACGATATGTGCACGCGTATTGTAGAATACTCAATCGCTGTCGTTTTCTAGAGAAAGATGATTGCTTGTGAAGAAGGAAGACGCAATTGAGCTCGAGGGTACGGTAAAGGAACCGCTGCCCAACGCCATGTTTAAGGTCGAGCTCGAGAACGGTCATTCGGTTCTGTGCAACATTTCTGGCAAGATTCGAATGAATTACATCCGCATTCTCCCCGGTGACAGGGTTGTCGTGGAGCTTTCCCCGTACGACCTGACCCGCGGTCGCATCACCTATCGCTATAAATAGCGACACGCATACACGCTCTTTTCCGACTGCAGGCTTAGCTCAACCTACGGTCGGTTTGCGTGTGAAGACCAGCCATAGTTTTAAACGCCTGCGGCTGGGCGAGTAGATAGTAGGGAAGTAGTTTGAGCGCTACCGAAAGGAAGAACGATGAAGGTACGTCCTTCGGTCAAGAAGATGTGCGATAAGTGCAAAATCATTAGGCGCCACGGCAAGGTCCTCGTCATTTGCGAGAACCCCCGTCATAAGCAGCGTCAGGGTTAAGAGAGGAGACTACGTTGGCCCGTATTAATGGTGTCGACCTCCCGCGTGAGAAGCGCGTTGAGATCGGTCTGACCTACATTTACGGCATCGGCCGCACCACTGCGACGAAGATTTGCGTCGAGTGCAACGTTAACGTGGACACGCGCGTTAAGGACCTCACCGAGGATGAGGTTAACGCCATCCGCGATTATATCGATAAGAATCAGATCATGGTTGAGGGCGACCTCCGCCGTGAGCGCAACCAGAACGTCAAGCGCCTTATGGACATCGGCTGCAACCGCGGCCTTCGTCACCGCAAGGGCCTCCCGGTCCGCGGCCAGCGCACCCACACTAACGCTCGTACCCGCAAGGGCCCGAAGCGTCAGATCGGTGCTAAGAAGAAGAAATAAGGAGCGCTAGATAGATGGCTACTGCTAAGAAGAACGTTCGCGCTGCCCGTCTGAAGCGCGCGGACCGTAAGAACATTTCCGTGGGCCAGGCTCACATTCGTTCTACGTTCAACAACACGATCGTTTCGATCACCGATCCCCAGGGCAACGTCATTTCCTGGAAGTCGGCTGGCCAGGTGGGCTTCAAGGGCTCCCGTAAGTCCACGCCGTTCGCTGCCCAGATGGCTGCCGAGGCTGCTGCCAAGCAGGCCATGGAGCACGGTATGAAGAAGGTTTCCGTCTTCGTCAAGGGCCCCGGCTCCGGTCGTGAGACCGCCATCCGCTCCCTCCAGGCTGCTGGCCTCGAGGTCTCGAGCATCCAGGACAAGACCCCCATTCCGCACAACGGCTGCCGCCCCAAGAAGCGTCGCCGCGTGTAACTGAAAGGATCGTATCAATATGGCAATCGACAGGACTCCTGTTCTTAAGCGCTGCCGTCAGCTCGGGATCGATCCCGCTGAGCTCGGTTACAGCAGCAAGAAGGAATCTATCCGTCAGCCCAAGCGCCGTCGCAAGGAATCTGAGTACGGCATGCAGCTGCGTGAGAAGCAGAAGGTCAAGTTCATCTATGGCGTTCTGGAGAAGCAGTTCCACGGCTACTTCAACAAGGCCCGTAAGATGAACGGCGTCACCGGTGAGAACCTCATGATCATCCTTGAGTCTCGCCTCGACAACGTCGTCTTCCGTCTTGGCTTCGCCCGCACCCGCAAAGAGGCTCGTCAGTCCGTCCGTCACGGTCACTTCACCGTGAACGGCAAGCGCGTGGACATCCCGTCCTACCGCGTCAAGGCCGGCGACGTCGTCGCTGTCGGCGAGAAGTTCCGTGACCTCCTCCCCATCAAGGAGGCCCTGATTTCCTCCGAGCGCTTTGAGGTCCCTGGCTGGCTCGAGGTCGATATCGAGAAGCTGTCTGGTAACGTGCTCGCTCTGCCGACGCGTGAGCAGATCAGCGGTGATATCAACGAGCAGCTCATCGTCGAGCTCTACTCTAAGTAGTCCATCCGGGCTGCTGAGGCTGGAGGTAATACATGTCAGAATTCATTAGGCCTCAGGTTCAGGTCGAAGAGATTAACGAGACCTCTGCTCGTGTCTCCGTCGAGCCGCTCGAGCGTGGCTACGGCGATACGCTGGGTAACTCGCTTCGTCGTGTTCTTCTGTCCTCGCTCGAGGGTGCCGCCGTCGAGGCCATTCAGATCGATGGTGCGCAGCACGAGTTCATGACCATCCCTAACATGGTCGAGGATGTCACCGACATCGTCCTGAATGTCAAGGGTCTTGTCTTCAGGGCTCTCGGCACGACCGACGAGGCGACCGCCACCATCTCGGTTGACGGCCCCTGCGAGGTCACCGGTGCGGACTTCTTTATTCCGTCCGAGTTTGAGCTGGTCAACCCCGAGCAGCACATTGCTACGCTCACCGAGGGTGGCCATCTCACCATGAGCATGCGCATCGGCTATGGCCGCGGCTATGTCTCTGGCGAGGCTAACAAGCGTGACAACGATCCCATCGGTGTGATCAACGTCGACTCGCTGTACTCGCCGGTGTCCCGTTGCGCCAAGCTCGTTGAGGCTTGCCGTGTCGGCCAGCATACCGACTACGACCGCCTTGTCCTCGAGATCGAGACCAACGGTTCCATCGCCCCGCGCGACGCCGTGGTCCAGGCTGCCAATATCATCAACCAGCATATGGCCGCCTTTATGAACCTTGCCGAGACCCCCGAGGTCGAGGAGGAGGCTTCGATCTTCGCTCCCGAGGTCACCAACGACAACGCCGAGCTGGACAAGCAGATCGAGGATCTGGACCTTTCCGTCCGTTCCTACAACTGCCTTAAGCGCGCCAGCATTCACTCGGTCCGTCAGCTCGTTGAGTTCTCGGAGAACGATCTGCTCAACATCCGTAACTTCGGTGTTAAGTCGATCGAGGAAGTGAAGGACAAGCTTGAGTCCATGGGCCTGAGCCTGAAGGCTTAATGCTTCGCATATTTGAGGAGAAACTAGACCATGCGTCACAACGTTAAGAAGGGCCTGAAGCTCGGCACCGATGCGAGCCACACCAAGGCCATGAAGAAGAGCCTTGCTAAGGCCCTCTTCGAGAACGACCGCATCAAGACCACCGAGACCCGCGCTAAGGCGCTGCGTTCGGTCGTCGACCCGATCATCACTTGGGCCAAGAAGGGCGACCTGCACTCTCGTCGTCTGGCTATCGCCAAGCTCGGCGATAAGCAGCTCGTTGCCGAGATCTTCGACAAGGCTGCTCAGGGCATGTGGCAGGACCGCAACGGCGGTTACACCCGCATCATGAAGCTCGGTAACCGTAAGGGTGATAACGCTCCTATCGTTATCATGGAGCTCGTCACCGAGCCTTGCACGCCTAAGGCCAAGAAGGCTGCTCCGGCCCCCAAGAAGGCCGCTGCTCCCAAGAAGGTCGAGGCTGTCGAGGAGGCTCCTGCTGAGGAGACCGCTGAGTAGACATTCTGTCTGCATAGGCTATATTCGAGGGGTACGTTCGCGTACCCCTCTTTTTTTGTCGCAATACCGTTGCTAGTTTGTTGGGAGCGCCTATGACTGCGCCGTCTGATTTCAATTCGACCCCCGAGCTTGACGCCACCCTTGTATTTCGCGTGGCCTACGATGGCTCCTCCTATAGCGGATTTGCCGAGCAGCCGGGCCAGACGACGGTCGCGGGCGAGCTGCGCCGTGCCATTGAGACGTTGCTGCGCCGCCCAATCGATCTGACGTGCGCGGGGCGTACCGATGCCGGCGTTCATGCGGTGGCCCAATACATCAGCGTGCCTGTAACGGACGCTGAGCTCGCTTTGACGCGCCGTAGGTGGCTGAGGGCTATGGATGCCCTCCTGGGCAAAGATATCGCCATAAACGAGGTCTACAAGGCTCGTAAGGGCTTTTCTGCACGTTTTGACGCGCGCTCTCGCACTTACACCTATCGCATTGCCGACCGTGATGCGCGGCCCGTGCTGTCACGCGGTGCCGTGTGGTGGCATCGCTATCCCCTCGACGTCGATGCGATGGCGGCCGCCTGCCCTACGCTTTTGGGCGAGCAGGACTTTAAGAGCTTTTGCAAGGTCGCCTCTGCCGTGGGCAAACCTACGCACCGCTGCGTAATGCGTGCCGAGTTTGGCCATGAGGTCGCCTTTGGCGAGGACATCCTCACGTTTACCATCGAGGGCAATGCGTTTTTGCATTCGATGGTGCGAACCATTGTGGGCACCCTTGTTGAGATCGGCATGCATCGTCGCGATCCCGAGTGGATGCGTGAGGTAATTGATGCCTGCGATCGCACCGCAGCTGGTCCTACGGCACCCGCATGCGGTCTTACCTTTATGGGCGTGGATTACGACTCCACCGAGCTTGTGGTGCTCGATTAGGGAAGTGGCTGCCTGACGGCGATCTTTGTGTGCAGCGCCTGTGAGCGGGGCGTGTGCAACATCTGTTCTTGACGTGCATCGCGACGGGCGACCATCCGCATTAATTGACGGGGTGTACCATGAACGGCAGTTTGTTACTGGCTGTCGAGAGGACGGAAAACTTGGTTCGACGTGGTTCGCATCCGCGACTTTCGGTGATCCTGATTGTTGAGGGTTCCCCCAGTTATACGATGCGCGCTCTCGAGAGCATCCAGAACCAAGACCTCTACGATTTGCAGATTGTCGTCGTTTGCCGCGGCGTGGTAGCTGGTGTGCGTCATTCGCTCGAAGTTGCTGCCGACAGAGATATTCATATTGATTTGATTGATGTTGAAGACCCGGTGCCTGGCGCCTGCCTGCGTGCCGGCTTTGCGGCTTCGCGCGGCTCCCAGATCATTGCGATGAATGCCAATGAGTGGTTTGCGCCGCAGTCCCTTTCGCAGATGGTCGAAAGCTCCTGCGACGCTTCTACTGACATCGTGTTTCCCTCTGTTTCGCTCGATCGCTACGATGTTCACCGCGAACGTCATTCCCGAGTTTTGGACGCGACATCCGTTTCTGAAGATGAGGACCGGGCGGCTTGCCTGACCCAATTGGTTTCCTGTGGTTTAATCCGACAGACCTCTGGCGTGCTGTATGATCGCGCCCTCTTTGAGGCGTGCCTTGCGCATGGCGATGCGTTTCGCACGGTGTCTTTTTTGACGCTCGCGCTTTCGCAGGCAAAGCGCGTTTCGGGATGTGGCCATGCCCGTTTTCATGCAGTGGCGCCGTCGATTACGGAGACGTTTGACCCCACAATGTTTGCCAGGCTTTCTGAGGATATCGGGGCGCTCGACAGGCTTGCCGACTCGCTTGCCGTCGCGGGCGGTGGCGATCAGTTGAAGCTGGTCTGCCAGCGGTATTACTACGCCGGCCTGGTTGCCTGCATCGAAAATTTGTGTCTGAGCCCCCATGGGGTGTCTTCAATAGAGCGTTCGGCCCGTTTGCATGATATGCTCGAAGCGCAGCGTACCCGTCAGATGGTTGCGGCTCTTAAGGGCAATCATCGGGGCTTAGGTCTGCTCTATGGTTCGATAGCTAGTGCCAAGCCTATGCGGTGTGCGTTGTATACGCATCTGGCGGCCTTTTTCAATCGTTCGGGCGTCAGGACTGTCTAGTAGCGTGTTTTTCGAAATAAATTGCATGGAATTGTTTCGAAATGCGTTCTTATTCACTAAAACCCTCAAATAGCGCTAAACTATTCAATCACTAAGTGATTGTCTCCACCATCTTTTGGAGTGAGGTTTTGTATGGCCAAAAAACGCAATGGGCGCCAGGATGCCATCAGAGATATTGTTCGCAATAAGGACGTACGTACGCAGCGCGTTTTGGTAGACGAGCTTCGCGCCATGGGTTTCGATTGCACGCAGGCGACCGTTTCGCGCGATATCGCGGACATGGGACTGCGTAAGCTCCCCGAGGGCATTTATGTCCTTGCCGAGGACCTGCATCTGCAGCGCATGGTTTCCGAGTTAGTTACTGGCGTACTGCGCACCGATAATCTGGTTATGATCAAGGCGCAGCCCGGTACGGCTTCTGGTATTGCCGCAGCTGTCGATGCTGCGGAGCTGCCCGACGTGCTTGGCTCGCTTGCCGGCAACGACACGATCTTGGTCATTGCACAGACGGCCGAGGACGGCGAGCGTCTTGAGGCACTCATCAACAAGCTGAGTAACTCTCATAAGTAGGGGATGCGCGGCTCTGCTGCTGTGCCGTTTGTTGCTATAGGTAATTGCCGAGGGCGTTGATAAAGGTCAGCGCCCTTTTTGCATACCAGTGCCTGTTGTTCTATCGGTCCTGTAGCCGGGGCCGTCGTGGCATCTTGTGGTATCTGCCGAAATAAAGAAGCGCCCGAGCAGCGTATATGCTGCTCGGGCGCCTTGGTGTCAGTCGTTTTTTGCGCTTACTGGCCCGTAGAGGGGTCGGGCGTGGGCGTAGGATCGGGGGTAGGCGTAGGATCGGGTGTGGGCGTGGGAGTAGGGGTGGGGGTAGGAGAGCCGCCCTCGCCGCCGCTACCGTCGCCGCCGCCGGTCGTACCGTCTCCGCCGGTGGTACCGTTGCCGCCGGTCGTATCGCCACCCGTGGTCTCGGTCGTCGTGGTGGTAGTCGTCGTGGTGGTTGCTCCCTCGTCTTTGTCGTCTTTGTCGTCTTTGTCCTCCGACTTCTTGGCGTTGCTAGTGCCGTAGAACTTCCAGACGCTATTGTTCTTGTACGTGGGAGCCGTTCCGGTCTGGAATTCCTCGCGCTCGGTGCCCGCAAGAACGGTGTTCATGAACTTCTTAAAGACGGGCAGGTTGGTGCTGTCGCCCAGCAGGTCCGAACCGTACTTTTGGATGGGAATCTCGCCTGCGGAATAACCGGTCCACAGGGCGCATGTCAGTTGCGGCGTGAAGCCGCAGAACCACAGGTTGGTGGTGTTGTCAGTGGTGCCCGTCTTGCCGGCATAGGGCTGGTTGACGTTCAGCGCGCCGGCGGCACCCGTGCCGCTGCCCTGCATGACGCCGGATAGAACATCAGTAACCGCGGCAGCCTCGCCTTCGGTGAGCACCTGCGTGGGATTGTCGGTGTGCTGGTACAGAACCGAGCCGGTACGCGAGTCGATCTCGGTAATGGCGATGGGCTGACGGTAGTAGCCACCGTTGGCAAACGTTGCGTAGGCAGATGCCATCTCGAGCGGTGAGATGGACCCGGTGCCGAGCGTCATGACGGGAACGTCCTCGATATTGTCCTTGGCGGGATCGATGCCAAGCTTTTTGACGAGCGATATGATCTTGTCATTGCCGATGGCTTCGGCCACCTGAATGTAGCCGGTGTTGGATGAGTATGCCGTTGCCTGCTTAAGCGTGATGTTGCCATAGCTCTGGTTGCCGTAGTTTTGCACCTCGGTCGTGGTGCCCTTGGCCTTGAGCGGCGAGTTACAGTTGAGGGTGACGTTGGGGTTCATACCGTTTTGGATGGCAGTTGCCAGCGTAAAGGCCTTAAACGTGGAGCCCACGGGGCGCTTTGCCGTAGCGTGGTTCACGTGATTCTCGTCGGCGTTGTAGTCGTAGCCGCCTACCATGCACTTGATGTAGCCGGTCTTGGGGTCAACGACGACCATGCCCATGTCCAGGCCGTCGAGCGAAAGCGTGTCGAGCTGCGAGCGCACAGCCTCCTCGGCCACCTGCTGCATGGTGGGGTCGATGGTGGTCTTGACGGTCAGACCGCCCTTAAAGAGCACGTCGGTGGAGAACTCCTGCTCAAGCAACTGCTTAACGTAGGAGACAAAGTAGGGCTGAGAGTACACATCGACGCCACTGCCCGAAATCTCGGTCACGTTAAGCGTGATGGGCTCAGCCTGTGCGGCATCGTGCTCTTCCTGCGTGATGTGGCCCAGACGCAGCATGTTGTCCAGAACCTTATTGCGGCGGGACAGCGCCAAGTCGGGATTAACCGTGGGGTCGTACTGCGAGGGCGAGTTGGGAAGGCCGATGAGCAGCGCGGCCTCGCTCAGGGTGAGGTCGGCGGCGGTTTTGGACAGATAGGTCTCGGCGGCGGCCTCGATGCCATATGCTCCATGGCCGTAGTAGATGGTGTTGAGGTACATCATGAGGATCTCGTCTTTGGAGTACATATCCTCCATCTTGATGGCGATATAGGCCTCGCGCACCTTACGCTCGATGGTCGAGTCGAATTGTTCCTCCTGCAAGATGGTGTTGCGAACCAGCTGCTGGGTGATGGTCGATGCGCCCTCGTGGCCACCGGTGAGGGTTGCCACCGATGCGCGTGCAATGCCCCAGAGGTCGATGCCGCCATGCTCGTAGAAGCGCTCGTCCTCAACGTCGACAGTGCCCTGCAGCACGTACGGGGACACCTGGTCCTTGGTAATGGACTTGCGGTTTTGCGTGTAGAAGCTCGCAATGGTATTGCCGTTGCAGTCGACGATGTCGGTGGGCTCACTTACCAGGTAAGCATTGGCGTCGGTGTAGTCGGGCAGATCGGACAGCCAGCGGTTGACGTTGCCGATCATGCCGATGCCAAACGCTACGCCCGCGATAAGCAGAAAGCCCAAAAACGAGAGCAAGATCATGGGAAGGGCATGCGTCTTAGAGCGACCGCGCCCCTGTCGTTGGCGAGGACCCATATATTGACCTCCAGGTATGTCGTGCCAGGCGGCAGGTATGCTGCCGGGCAGGATGGACATAAGTTATTACACGATAAACCAATCGGGGCACGCGAGGCCTCGTGTATGCTGGTTGGCAGCAATTTTCAGAGTGAAAGCACACCTTGGCGAGGAGTTTACCGATGGCGATTCGGCCGATGGAACCGAGTGGACAATGCGAAAGCGAGTTGGCGGCGGCTGGAGTGGCGCTGCCCGAACTGCTGGCGCCTGCTGGCGGGCTCGACCAGATGCTCGCGGCGATTGCAGCGGGTGCCGATGCCATCTATGCGGGGCTGGACGGGTTCAACGCTCGAGTGAGCGCCCATGGCTTTAGCGATGATGAGTTCGTGCGCGGCTGTGCCGTGGCCCATGCCCATGGCGTGCGTGTGTACGTGACGCTCAACGTGTTCGTGTTCGATGATGAGCTTGCCGACGCCGTGGCGTTGGGGGCGCATGCGCATGCGTTGGGTGCCGATGCGTTGATTGTGGCCGATGCCGGGCTGGCTTGTGCGCTTCGTGCGGCGATTCCGGGGGTCGAGATTCACCTGTCCACCCAAGCGGGCGCTCATAGCGAGGGTGCCGTACAGTTGGCTGCCAAGGAGCTGGGCGTTGAGCGCGTGACGACTGCGCGCGAGCTGAGCGTGGCGGAGATTGGGACGCTTTGCGCTACTGGCGTGCCCATCGAGGTGTTCTGTCACGGCGCTATTTGCATTGGATACTCGGGTGCGTGTGAGTTTTCGGCCCTGCGGCGCGGACGTTCGGCGATGCGCGGCGACTGCACACAGCCGTGCCGTCTGTCCTATGACTTGGTGGACGAGGCGGGGCAGAGTGTTGTCGCTGTCGAAGGGGACCGCCTGCTTTGTCCGCGTGACTATCTGGGCATCGCGCATCTGCCCGAGCTTGTTGCCGCCGGCGTGGCATCGCTCAAGATCGAGGGTCGCATGAAGAATCCCGACTACGTCTTTAACGTGGTGAGGGTGTGGCGTCGGGCGCTCGATATGCTGCGCGATGGCACATGGGATGCCGATGCGGTGCTGGCGCTTGAGCGCGAGCTGGGAAGGTCGTTCAACCGCGGCTTTACCGATGCGTATCTGCGGGGTCGTTCGGGCACCGAGCTCATGAGCTTTGAGCGCGCGATCAACCAGGGCGTGCGCGTGGGCCACTTGGTGGCGGTGGGTCACGAAGAGGTGACGGTTGAGCTTGATGCCGCCGTGGCGGCGGGCGATACGCTCGAAATCCGATTTTACCCGGGTGCCGACGCGCGTCCCGATGTGCCCAAGCGCTGGCCACAGGTGCCTTGCCCCGTGGATGCCGCTGCGGGAGAGCGTATCGTCGTGCATTGCAAACGCAAGGTGGACGCGGGCTGCGAGGTCTATCTGATTCGCAGTGCCGGCGTGC
The DNA here is from genome assembly GCA_959023295.1 of uncultured Collinsella sp. Lineage (GTDB taxonomy): Bacteria > Actinomycetota > Coriobacteriia > Coriobacteriales > Coriobacteriaceae > Collinsella. The sequence goes on from CAUFBM010000011.1 coordinate 31,886, forward strand.
TGGGGCAGACGGCAACGGTGTTGGAGCGCATGCGGGTCGAGGCAGATGCGGCCGCGCCTGCTGAGCGGTCCGTTGAGGTGCTGCCGTTTGAGTGCGTTCTAGCAGATGGCGACGTGCCGACGGAGTTGGCGGGGTCGGCGGAGCCGGCAAAGCGCGAGGCTTTTGCTCGTATGGTCTTTGCCTGGGAGCTGATGGATGTGGATCCGCGCGATGAGCGGGATCTGTCCGATGCGACGGTGGTGCTCGACGAAGTGTGCCGCGCAGGCGACGCCGAGCGGACTCGGGCACTTATGCAACGTGCCGGGCGCGTCGTTTGCCGCAATCTGGGACAGGTGGCGATGGCCCGCGAGCTGGGCACGGCGTTTGACGTAGCGGCGCCGGTGTTCTGCGCCAATCGGGCCACGCTTGCTTGGCTGCGGGGTCTTGGCGCGAGGTGGGTATACTTGCCTGCCGAGCTGCTCAGCAATGATAGGGAGCGTATTGCCGAGCTGGCTGCTGAACCCGGCGTCTTGGGTCCGGTCGACGCCGACCGTCCCGAGCTCATGGTGTGCGAGCACTGCCTGCTGACCGCCGAGGGCGTTTGCGCCACCGAGGCGACGGGGCGGGTCCGTTGCCGCGACTGCTTGCGTCGTCGGAAGGTGCGCTATCTGGTCGAGCGTGACGGTACACGTCTGCCAGTTGCCATCGACGCATGCGGCAGGACGAGGATTTTCCTGTCGTAGGTGCTGCGTCGCGTCAGTTTGTTATCATAAGAGAGTTTATGGACTTCCAGCACCGCCGTTTTCGGCGAGGGTGCTATAGCAAAAGGAGGATACCCAATGCTGTCTGTTGACGAGCAAATGCGTATCATCACCTCGGGCGCCGCGCAGATCGTTCCCGAGGCCGACCTTCGCAAGAAGCTTGAGAAGGGCGAGCCCCTCAACATCAAGCTCGGCGTCGATCCCACCAGTCCCGACCTGCACCTGGGTCACGCCGTGCCGCTGCGCAAGATGCGTCAGTTCCAGGACCTGGGTCACAACGTCACCCTCATCATCGGCAACGGTACTGCGCTGATTGGCGATCCCTCGGGCAAGAATTCCACTCGCCCGCAGCTTTCGCAGGAGCAGATCGAGGCCAATGCCGAGACCTACGTGAGCCAGGCCATGAAGATCCTGGATCCCGAGAAGACCACCATCGTGCACAACGGCGACTGGATCTTGTCGATGGATCTGGCCGGTCTGCTGCAGGTGTGCTCCAAGTTCACCGTCGCCCGTATTCTCGAGCGCGACGACTTTACCAAGCGCTACCAGTCTCAGACGCCGATCGCCCTGCATGAGTTCCTGTATCCCGTGATGCAGGCTTTCGACTCCGTGCAGATCAAGGCCGACGTGGAGATGGGCGGCACCGATCAGCTCTTCAACCTGCTCGCCGGCCGTGAGCTCATGGAGAAGATGGGCATGGAGCCCCAGATCGCGCTCACCATGCCGCTGCTCGAGGGCACCGATGGTGTCCGTAAGATGTCCAAGTCCTATGGCAACTACATCGGCCTGACCGACGCGCCCAAGGATATGTTCGGCAAGACCATGTCTATTCCCGACGAGATGATTGGCAAGTACTATCGTCTGGCCAGTTCGCTCACCCCGGCTGAGGTCGACAAGATTGACGCCGCCCTGGCCGACGGCTCTGCCGATCCCTATGAGCTCAAGCGCGCTCTGGGCCGCGACCTGTGCGATACCTACCATGGCGCCGGTGCCGGCGACGAGGCTCAGGCCGAGTTCGACCGCGTGTTCAAGGAGGGCCAGCTCGCCGACTTCCCCGAGAAGCATATTGAGCTGACCGTCAACGACGAGGGCCAGATCTACCTCGCCGGCCTGCTCAAGGACCTGGGCCTTTCGGCCAGCGCCGGTCAGGCCCGCCGCGACATCGACGGCGGCGGCGTCAAGATCAACGGCAAGGCCGTGGCTCCCAAGAGCTACAACATCGACCCCAGCGCCCTCAAACTGGGCGACACCCTCTCCGTAGGCAAGCGCAAGGGCTTTAAATTGGTCTAGCAAGTAGGTCAACCTAACATGTGCAATAGGGCCGCAGCCGGGGTTCCCGACTGCGGCCCTTTGAGTTGCGGTGAAATAGTTCCTAAAAATGCCATACGGGCGCCCAGGCAGGAACTATTCCACCGCAACTTTTTTCTCCGTCCCCAAGGGATCATTTGGCGGTGCCGTTAAGCGGAGAGGTGTGCCGCCGCTCCTCCTTTTGGGCATACAATGGCTATTGGTTTGCTGCGGTGAAGGCCTGTCCGCTCCGCAGCTTTTTTCTACGGTTAAAGGAGTATGTATGTCCGTTGAGGTCATGAGGTCTGTGATCGAGGCCGCCGAGGGGCGTGTACCCGCCGACACGCTGTTTGCCAACGCGCAGATCGTCGATGTGTACGGCCAGCGTGTGGCGCCCGGTAGCGTTGCCGTCAAGGATGGCGTGATCGTCGGTGTGCTCTACGATGGTCGCGACGATGCCGCCGGTACGTATGAGGCTGCCGAGGTCATCGATTGCCAGGGCCGCTATCTTGCCCCCGGTTTTATTGACGGACACTTGCATATCGAGTCTTCGAACATCCGCCCTGCCGAGTATGCGCGCATGGCGGCGACGCGCGGTACCACCACTGCCATTGCCGACAGCCACGAGATCGCCAACGTTTCCGGCCTGGACGGCCTGCGCTTTATGATCGAGGACGGCCGTCGCGCGCCCATTTCCATCAAGTACATGATGCCCTCGTGCGTGCCCGCGCTGCCCGATGAGCAGGCCGGTGCCGTCATCACCGCTGCTGACATGCAGGCGTTTTTTGCCGAGCATCCGGGCGATGTCTTTGGCCTGGGCGAGATGATGAACCTGCCGGGCGTCTTTATGGCCGATCCCGAGACCTGCGCTCGAATCGACGCTGCCAGCCAGACGCCGTCCAAGCAGGTTGACGGTCACGCGCCGCTCGTTGCCGGCAAGGACCTCAACGCCTATGCCGCAGCAGGTATTATCGCTGACCATGAGTCGACGATTCCCGAGGAGGCACTCGACAAGCTGTCTCGCGGCATGTACGTGATGCTGCGCGAAGGTACGTGCAGCCATGACCTGGCCAACCTGTCGCCGATGCTGCTGGAGAATCCTGCCCGTGCCCGCCGTTGCTGCTTTGCGACTGACGACCGTGCTCCCTCCGACGCGCTTGCGACCGGCATGATCGATAACGCCTGCCGCGTGGCGATTGAGGCCGGTATCGACCCCGTGGTCGCTATCTCTATGGCGTCCCTGTCCACGGCCGAGGCGTTTGGCCTGGACCACGGTTGCCGCGACCCGCACGAGCTGCGTGGCGCCATCGCCCCGGGCAAGCGTGCCGACCTGCTGGTGCTCAATGACCTGACGTTTGCCACGGCTCCGCATCGCGTATATGCCGCCGGTGCCCTGGTGGCGCAGGACGGTACCTTTGTGGGCGAGATTGCACCCGAGATGGCCGAGGTTGCGGCCCTTGCCGATGAGCTGCGCGCCTCCGTTAAGCTGCCGAAGCTTTCGCTCGACGTATTCGACTATGCCTTTAAGCCGGGCGAGGCCGTGATTGACGTGGTGCCGGGTAAGGCCATCACGGGTATGGCTCGCCCCGAGAGCGCCGAGGGCCTGCGTCGCATTATGCTGATCGAGCGCCATGGCCGCGGCGTGTCGTTGCAGGCCGAGGGCGCCGACGGCGATGGCCCCGCTGGCCTGGGCCTGGTCGGCAAGCATATCGGTCGCGGCTGGGTGCGTGGCTTCACCATCACAGGCGGTGCCATCGCCTCGACGATCGGTCACGACTCGCACAACGTATGCGTGGTGGGCGACAATGCCGCCGATATGATGGCTGCCGTCGAGGCCGTGGGCCAGGGCGGTCACGTACTGGTGCGCAACGGCGAGGTCGTGGCGCGCATCCCGCTGGCGCTCGGCGGCCTGATGAGCGAAGGCACGGCCGAGGATGTCGCCGCGCAGCACGACGACTTTATGGTCAAGGCGCGCGCCATGGGTATTGAGCCGCCGCTCGACCCCATCATGGGCATCATCTTCCTGCCCCTGCCGGTTATCCCGACGCTCCGCATCCGCCCCGAGGGCATGTTCGACGTCACAACCTTCACCTACGCCGACTAGTCATCGGGGACGTTCTTAAACGTCTAGTCGCCTGCGACACTCTTTGACGTGTTGCCTGACGCTGCGACCGTGGGACCTCTGACGCGCGTGAGCTATTTGCTAGGTCCTTGTAACGTTTGCGCCCGCGGAGTCTTACCTGAGCTCCCTTTGGGTACGTTGGAATTGGATACACGTTCGATTCCAACAAGTCCGAAGGGAGCTTTTCCATGTTTAAACTGATTGCATCCGATATGGACGGCACGTTGCTTGACGAAAACAGCCAGGTGCCTCCCGAGACCTACGAACTGATTCTGGCGCTACACGAGCATGGCGTGCATTTTGCCGCATCGTCAGGTCGCCGCTACGATCGCCTGTGCGAGTTCTTTGCGCCCGTTCGCGACAAGATGGACTTTGTCGCCGCTAACGGTGCCCAGGTCTACGCCGACGGCAAAATGGTAGACCGTGAGGTGTATTCGCACCTGGCGATTCGAAAGCTCGCCCAAGCAGTCGCGACGTTTCCCAATCTGCATCTTGCGCTCTTTGACCGAACCAAGTCCTTCCTGCTCGATGACGAGTGCAAGTTCGTGCGTGAGGTCGATAAGGACCTTCCCAATGCCGAGCGTATTTGGGAGCTGCCCGATCCCAGCGTAAATATCATCAAGGCGAGTATCTTTTGCGATGACGGTGTCGTTATGGACAGCGCCTACGTGCTACAGCGCGAACTTGGTCAGCTCTTTACTTTTGCGCCTTCGGGCAACGCGTGGATCGATGCTATGCAGCCCGGTGTGTCGAAGGCCTCGGGCATCGCGCAGCTCGCGGAACACTACGGCATTGGACGCGACGAGGTCATGGCGTTTGGCGATTCGATGAACGACTACGAGATCATTCGCTTTGTCGGCACGGGCTGCGCGATGGAAAACGCGCGCCCCGCGCTCAAAGCGGTTGCCGATCGCGTCGTAGGCTGCAACCGCGACCACGCCGTTCAGCAGGAGCTCCGTCGCGTGCTGGAGAGTCTCGCCTAATTCGGCAGATGGAGACGTTCCTTTTCTGTCGGCAGCCGGGGACAGTCTTTGCGGCGCCCCGCGAGGAGTGTCCCCAACGACTACTTAGCTACCCTGCCGGGTTGATGCTGCTAGGCGAGGGCGGCCATGATGGTGCGGGCGACGCCGTCGTGGTCGTTGTCGTATTCGGTGATGGCGTCGGCGGCCTCGTGGTCTTTGGGTTCGCCGTTGATCATGGCCATGCCGTGGCCCGCTGTCTGCAGCATGGGGATGTCGTTGATGTTGTCGCCGAACGCCCAAGCGTCGGCGAGACGCTCGCCCAGGTGCTCGCATAGCCACGTGAGGGCCGTCCCCTTGGTAGCGCCCGCGCCCATGACCTCGATATTCATGGCGTACGAACGCGTGACCTCAATGCCTCCGAGCGTGTCGAGCTCCGCCGCGATGGCGTCGCGATCGTCCGGGTCGTGCCAGTACATGGCGATGCGCTCGAGCGTCTCGACCTCGTCGATCTTGCTGTCGATATCCAGGTCAATCGGCGTTCGTGTGCGCTTGAGCGAGGCCGCGATGTGGGGGTCGCCGCCGCAGAACTCATCCAGACGCGCGTAGAGCGAGCGGGGGAGGAAGCACTGCCCATCCGCGAAGATATCAAAGGTCACATCGTGGCCGGCGGCGATGCGGTGGATGCGATGGGCAATGCCGCAATCGAGCGGTCGGCTCAAGATGCGCGTTGCGCGCGAGGTATCGGTGGACACATCGTCGTCGAGCTGCCAGACGCTGGCGCCATTGGCACAGACGGCATAGTGTACGGCGGGATGGGCGAGGATGGGCTCAAAGATGCCCGACAGCGGACGTCCCGTGCACGGTACAAACTCAATGCCGCGACGTGCGAGCTCGTCGAGCATCGCCCAGGTGGCGTCGCTCATCTGCTTGTCACTCGTCAACAGCGTTCCATCCATATCGGAAAAAACAATCATTCGATGCAGCCCTTTCTGCTGGCATAAAAAGCGTGGCCGAGGGCGGTGATGCCCTGACCACGCTCGAGTTCTATAACGGTCTGCGTCCTAGCGGTCGGCGAGCGGCTTGTACTCCAGCGGCTCGATCACCGGACGATAGGCCGGGCGAATAATACGGTGCGCGCAGAAGAGCTCTTCCATGCGGTGTGCCGACCAGCCGGCCATGCGGGCGACGGCGAATAGCGGCGTAAAAAGCGTCTCGGGTACGCCGAGCATCTTGTAGATAAAGCCTGTGTACAGGTCGATGTTGGCGCAGATAGGCTTGGTCATGCCGTGGTCGCGCATCACCTGCGGTGCCAGGCGCTCGATGCGCTCGATGAGCGCGAATTCCTCGCCCAGATCTTTCTTGGCAGCGAGCGAACGTGCGTAGTGGCGGCAGACCTCGGCGCGCGGGTCGCTCAGGGTGTAGACGGCGTGGCCCATACCGTAGATGAGACCCGTGCCGTCGAAGGCCTGCTTGTCGAGAATCTTGCCCAGGTAGGCTGCGACCTCGTCCTCGTCCTCCCAATTGGAGACATGTGCACGGATGTCCTCGTGCATGGACACGACCTTGGCGTTGGCGCCGCCGTGGCGCGGGCCCTTGAGCGAGCCGATGGCCGCGGCGTAGGCGGAATACGGATCGGCGGCCGAGGAGGACAGTACGCGGCAGGCAAACGTGGAGTTGTTGCCGCCGCCGTGCTCGGCATGCAGCATGAGCATCACGTCGAGCAGCATGGCTTCGTCGCGGGTGAATGCCATGCCGCCGCGCAACACCTGCAGGATGGTCTCGGCGGTGGAGAGACCGGGCGTGGGATGCGGTACATGAACCTCGGAGCCGCGGCGCTTGGCGACCGAGGCCATATGCGCGAAGGCGGCGATGCGGGGGAGACGGGCGAGCATGGAGATGGCGACATCGATTTCGTGCTCGGGTGTAATGGCGTCGGGCTCGGCGTCGAAGGCGTAGAGCAGCAGCACGGCGCGCTGAAGCACATTCATGATGCTCGACGACACCGTGGTCATGGGGAACTCGCGGACGTATTCGTCGCTCAGGTGCCTAAAAGCACCCAGACGTCCGCAAAAACCGTCAAGCTCTTCCTTGGTGGGCAGAGAGCCCGTAATGAGCAGATAGGCGACCTCTTCGTAGCCGTAGCGGTTCTCGGCCTGGGCGTTGTTGACCAGATCCTCGATGCTGTAGCCACGAAGCGTGAGTTTGCCCTGATCGGGCACGACCTTACCGTCGACCTTGTTGTAGCCGTGCACATCCGAGATGCGAGTGAGGCCCGCGACCACGCCCGAGCCGTCGGCATTGCGCAGGCCGCGCTTGACATTGTGCTCAACAAATAGGCCCTCGTCATAAGGGTCAGTCGGCAGGCCATAGTAGAGATTTTCGCTTTCGGGCGAAATCTGGCGGCTCGCTTCGTAATCCAAGACCAGGCGGCTCAGGTGGTCGTCGAAGCGGTAATAGATTTTCTTGGCGTCGTAGGCCATGCGCGCTCCTCTCCGGGCCGCATCGGGGTGACTTGCATGGGCATGCGCGCGTCAGGCTATCCCCAGCGGCTTGCTCGCTACAGGCGGTACATAAAGTTGAAGACGTCCTCGCGCTGGATGGACACGTTGACGCCCGAAAGCTCGCCGGCCTCGGCCAGCGCCTTCTGCAGCTCGGCGAAGTCGAGCTTGGACTCGGCGGTATCGGCCAGCATGGTCATGGTGAAGATGTCCTCGATAATGGACTGCGTGATGTCGCGGATGTCGACGTTGGCCTCGCCTAGGACACGGGTGACGCCGGCGACGATGCCGGGGCGGTTCTTGCCAAGGACGGTGATGACGATACGGGAGGACGAGATCTCGGCCATGGGAAACCCTTTCGCGTGTTGGCGGCGCGCGGCGGCGCTCCGCTACGGTACAGTGTTCATCATTGTACCTGTCTGGCGCCAAAAGGGGCACCTTTGCTGCGGCGTTACACGTCTGCAACATGGGAGAAGGGGCAAAGGCGCCCGTTTGCCGCGATTCGTCGTGTCGTCTGCCGTGCCTTGGGCGCGATGCACAACGCAAAGACCGTGAACCTTTTGTGGGACGCGCGGTGCCGTGGTATCATAGCCGAGTTTGTTGTCTTGGTCGGAAACCAAGACGCCTTATGCGCTGATCGGTAACCAGCGCCTGACTAATAAGGAGTCCTACCATGAAGCAGGGTATCCATCCCCAGTATGTCGAGTGCACGGTGACGTGCTCCTGCGGCAACACCTTCAAGACGCACGCTACCGTGTCCGAGATGAAGGTCGAGCTTTGCAACGAGTGCCACCCGTTCTACACCGGCCAGCAGAAGTTCGTCGACACCGGTGGACGCGTCCAGCGCTTCGCCGACAAGTTCGGTGGCGCCGCTGCCGCCCAGCTCAAGAAGGCTGAGGAGGCCAAGGCTGCCAAGGCCGCCAAGGCTGCTGAGGCCGAGGCCGCTCGCAAGGCCGCCGCTGAGGCTAAGGCTGCCGAGAAGGCTAAGCGTGCCGCTAAGTTTGCCGAGGAGGCTGCCAAGCAGGCCGCCGAGGCTCCCGCAGAGGCTCCCGTCGAGGAGGTCGCTGCCGAGGCCGAGACCGCCGAGGCTGCTGAGTAAATAGCTCGCCGCGGAAACACTCGCATTCATGGCATAAGGGTCGCGCATCCGTTTGGGTGCGCGGCCCTTTTCTTTTTATTGGTGCAAGCTAACCCGTTCCCATTGCACCAGGTTGGTGCGAATGGGACAGGTTGATTTGCACCAAATGGCAGAGAGGCAGCGTTTTCCCAGATAAAAGCTGCCAAAATAAACCAGTCCCTTTTTGGCAGGCTGTCGTAGTTATTACGTGGTCGAGCGTGTCGACCGCATAGGCGGCGCCTTGTTTGGCTAAAGTACAAATATCTGTGTTTAACTCGTCCAAGGTTTCATGCCGCGGGCGATGGCCAAAAAGGAAAACCACATGGGATTCATGTCAAAGCTGCTGTCCTTTGGATCCGATAAGGACCTGAAGCGCTACTACAAGATCGTCGACAAGATCAACGGTCTTGAGCCCCAGTTTGAGAAGATGACCGAGGAGGAGCTCCGCGCCCAGACCGATAAGTTTCGTGAGCGCTACGCCAACGGCGAGTCGCTCGACGACATGCTCCCCGAGGCCTTTGCTACCGTGCGCGAAGCTTCCAAGCGCACCATGGGCATGCGTCACTTTGATGTACAGCTCATCGGCGCCATGGCGCTGCACGAGGGCCACATCGCCGAGATGAAGACCGGCGAAGGCAAGACCCTCGTCTCCACGCTGGCCGGCTATCTCAACGCTATCGCCGGTAAGGGCGTGCACGTCGTCACCGTCAACGACTACCTGGCCAAGCGCGACTCCGAGTGGATGGGTCGCATCTACAAGTATCTGGGCATGACCGTCGGTCTGCTGCAGAACAACATGCCGCTCGAGCTGAAGCGCCCAGCCTACCAGGCCGACGTCACGTACGGCACCAACTCCGAGTTCGGTTTCGATTATCTGCGCGACAACATGGTTACCCGCCCCGAGCAGCGTGTTCAGCGCGGCCACAGCTACGCCATCGTCGACGAGGTCGACTCCATCCTGATCGACGAGGCCAGAACGCCGCTCATCATCTCGGGCGCCGGCACCAAGTCCGCCAGCACTTACAAGGACTTCGCGCGCGCCGTGCGCGGCCTTGAGCGCGGTGAGGACGTCTCGCACGACATGCTCACCGCCACCGAGGACGTGGAGCCCACGGGCGACTTCGTCATGGACGAGGCCAAGCACACCATCGCCGCCACCGAGCGCGGTCTTAAGAAGATTGAGCGCCGCCTGGGTATCGATGACATCTATGCCGATCTCTCCGGCCAGCTGGTCAACCACCTGCAGCAGGCGCTGAAGGCCCAGTACATGTTCCACCGCGACAAGCAGTACGTGGTCACCAACGGCGAGGTCAAGATCGTCGACGAGTTCACCGGTCGTATCATGGAGGGTCGCCGCTATTCCGAGGGCCTGCACCAGGCCATCGAGGCCAAAGAGGGCGTGCTCGTGCGCGAGGAGAACCAGACCCTTGCCACCATCACCCTGCAGAACTACTTCCGCCTGTATGATAAGCTCTCCGGCATGACCGGTACGGCGCTCACCGAGGACGCCGAGTTCCGCGAGATCTACAAGCTGCCCGTCGAGGTCATTCCCCCCAACAAGCCCGTGCAGCGTGTTGACCACGAGGACCTGGTCTACCGCACCATCCAGGCCAAGTACAACGCCGTTGCCGACGACGTTGAGCGTCGTCACGCCAAGGGCCAGCCGGTCCTGGTGGGCACCGTCTCCATCGAGAGCTCCGAGAAACTGTCCGCCGCCCTCACTAAGCGCGGTATCGCGCACGAGGTCCTCAACGCCAAGCACCACGAGCGCGAGGCCCATATCGTGGCCCAGGCTGGTCGCTATGGCGCCGTGACCATCGCTACCAACATGGCCGGCCGTGGTACAGACATCTTGCTGGGCGGCAACCCCGACGAGCTGGTGCGCGAGCGCCTGGAGCACGAGGGCCTGACCATGGAGGACGTGACGCCCGAGCAGCTCGAGCAGTTTAACGCCGAGGCCAAGGAGACCTGCAAGGCCGAGCGCGAGCGCGTGCTTGCCGCCGGCGGCCTGACCGTTATCGGCACCGAGCGCCATGAGTCCCGCCGTATCGACAACCAGCTGCGTGGCCGTTCCGGTCGTCAGGGCGATCCGGGCGAGACCCAGTTCTACCTGTCACTCGAGGATGACCTCATGCGCCTGTTCGGCGGCGACAGGATGGACCGCGTCTCCAAGATGATGGTTACGGCCGACATGGGCGACGACATGCCCATCCAGCACAAGATCATTTCCAAGGCCGTCGAGAATGCCCAGCACAAGGTCGAGAGCATCAACTTCTCCATGCGTAAGAGCGTTCTTGAGTACGACGACGTCATGAACAAGCAGCGCCAGGTCATCTACGCCGAGCGCAACAAGATTTTGGACGGCAAGGACCTGACCGACCACATCACCGAGGTCATGCACGATACCGTGTACCGCTGTGTGCAGGAGTTCTGCACCAAGGACAGCCACGAGGGCGAGCGCGATCTTGAGGGTCTGCGCAAATGGGTCGTCGAGCTGACCGGGCATATCGATACCCCTCAGTTCCCCGACGAGGACTTTGAGGCCCTGGCCGCCGATGTCTTGGCTTATGTTGAGAAGTGCTACAACATGAAGGCCGAGCGCCTGGGCGAGGACCTGATGCGCGAGCTCAATACCCAGGTCATGCTGCGCGTAATCGATACGCGTTGGATGAACTACCTGCAGGAGATGGACTACCTCAAGACCGGTATCGGCCTGCGCGGCTTTGGCCAGCGCGACCCGCTGGTTGAGTACAAGACCGAGGCCTACGGCGCGTTCCAGATACTCGTCGATACCATGTACGAGGATTACCTGCGCACTGTTCTGCGCATTGAGCTCAAAGCTGCCCCGCAGGCTGTGGAGCACAAGGAGGACCCCGCCCTTAAGGGTGCGCGCTTCTCTGGTCCCGCCGAGGTCGATGGCGACAACAGCGATTCGGTACTGCGCAAGCAGGCTCAGGTGCAGGCCCGCACCGCCGTCCAGGGTGGTCCGGCTGCCGTTAACAACGGTGGCAAGGTGACGACCTATCGCAAGTCCGAGAGCGATGACCCCTACGTCAACGTGGGCCGCAACGACCCGTGCCCTTGCGGTAGCGGTAAGAAGTTCAAGTACTGCCACGGCAGGAATCGTTAATGGCTGAGGCTTTAGAGGTAACGCCCGCCGAGCTGGACGCGTTTGCGGACCGGCTCGGTGAGGTTGAGTCGTACCTCCATTTGGACGAGAAGCGCACCCGCGTAACGGAGCTCGAGGCCAAAAGCGTCGCCCCGGGCTTTTGGGACGACGCCGATGCCGCTCGCGCCACGATGGAGGAGATCGCGCGCACCAAGGAAGATATCGCTGCCGTGGACACCGCGCGCGGCGAGCTTTCCGATGCCCGCGCTGCGCTGGAGCTTGCCGAGGAGATGGGGGATGACCCCGACGCCGTCGCATTGCGCGAGGAGGCTGCCGCTACGGCAGAACGCCTGGCCCGCGCCATCGACGAGCTTGAGCTTGCGAGCTGGTTTACCGGGGAGTTCGACCATGGCGACGCGATTGTGACCATCAAGCCCGGGCAGGGTGGTTTGGAGGCCCAGGATTGGACCTTCATGCTCTTTAAGATGTACATGAAGTACTGCCAGCGCCGCGGTTGGAAGGTCACCATCAACGATTGCCCCGCGGCCGAGGTCATTGGCATTGATCGCGCGACCTTTACCGTCGAAGGCAAGGATGCTTTTGGCATGCTTCGCGCCGAGGCCGGTGTCCACCGCCTGGTGCGCATTAGCCCCACCGACGACAAGAAGCGCCGCCAGACCACGTTTGCCGGCGTCGAGGTCATTCCGGTGCTGCCCGACGATATCGATATCGAGATTAGCCCCGATGACATTCGCGTCGACGTGTACCATGCAAGCGGCCCGGGCGGCCAGGGTGTCAACACCACCGACTCCGCCGTGCGCGTAACGCATTTCCCCAGCGGTATCGTGGTCACGTGTCAAAACGAGCGCAGCCAGATTCAAAACAAGGCCGCGTGCATGCAGATCCTCAAGGCTCGCCTGTACGAGATTGAGCTCGAGAAGCGCGCCGAGGCCCTGGATGAGATTCGCGGACCCAAAACCACGATTGGTTTTGGCAACCAGATCCGCAGCTACGTGCTCTACCCGTATCAGATGGTTAAGGACCTACGCACGGGCGTTGAGACCAGCAACGTCGAGGCAGTTCTTGACGATGGCGACCTGGACCCGTTTGTTATTGGCTACCATCGCTGGGCCACTGGCAACGCTGACGCAGAGATCCCATCTGCATAAACCGCCCGGTTTATGTGGAAATGGATAAAACCCTCCGAGCAGGGTGGTTTTGTATCCAAAGCAAACCCTGCGCAGGGGTGGTTTTTGTTCGGCGAATCGGTAGAATCGAATACAGCAAGAAGTTCGAAGCGCATCCGTTTGGGTGCGCTTTTTTGAGGGAGGTAGCATGGCATATCGTCTGGACATCAAGCGCATTCTATCGATGAACTTCTTTCACGACCTGCCCCAGATTATGTTGGGGTGCGCTCTGGCCGCTATTGCGACCGACCTGTTTTTGATTCCCAACGGCCTTGCTGCCGGTGGTGTTACGGGCCTTGCCACCATTATCCAGGCGGTCGGCGCATCGCGCGGCCTATCGCTTCCCGTTGGTATTCAGACGATCGTGATGAACGCCTTGCTGTTGCTGGTCGTTATGCGCGAGGGCGGCATGTTCTACGTGGTGCAGACCGCGACGGGCTTTGTGCTGCTGGGCTTCTTTACCGATCTGTTCGCCCCGTTTGTAGCACCTCTGGCGGATGCGGACCTGATGCTCCCTGCCATGTGGGGCGGCATTATTACAGGCATCGGTTACGGCATGGTGCTGCGCGCCGGCGCCAACACCGGCGGCTCGGACACGATTGGCCAAATCATCTCGCGTAATACCTCGCTGCCCGTGGGCTCGACCGTCATGGCGATCGATGTTGCCGTATGCGCGCTGTCGGCTCCGGTCTTTTCAATCGAAAATGCACTATATGCAGGCCTTTCGATGGTCATTAGCGGCTACGTGATCGATGCCGTGGTCGATGGTGGCAACAAACGCCGTATGGTACTCATCATCTCGGACAAGTTCCCTGATATCGCTGCCGATATCATGTATGGCCTGGGTCGTGGTTGTACCAAGTTTAAGGCGACTGGCATGTATTCGGGTGCCGAGAAGCCGGTGATCATGGTCATCGTGAACCGTCGAGAGCTCAATACCCTCAAGACGATCGTGCGCGAGCGCGATCCTCACGCCATTGTGACGGTCGCCGACGTTACGGAAGCTTTCGGCGAGGGATTCAAGGACATTAGCGCGTAGGGCCGACCGCGTCCCATCCAAAAGACGTTCACATTGATAAACCGTTTCATCAGCGGTTCTGCCTGCTAAATTGTTCAAATAATGATAAAAACTCTGGTAAAGCCATCAGTTTCCAGCATAATGAATGACGTACGTGCATTGCGGCTGTGTTGGGATTACCTTCGGTGCCGTGCGCATTTTGTCTAATGAGGATGAAAGGAAGGCACAATGAGCGACGAAGAGCTCAAAAAGGTTGCCAACGAGGTAAGGAAGGGCATCGTCACCGGCGTGCACGCTGCCAAGTCCGGCCATCCGGGCGGTTCGCTCGGCGCTGCCGACATCATGACCTATCTGTACTTTGAGGAAATGAACGTCGACCCGGCCCATCCCCGCAAGGCCGACCGCGATCGCTTTGTGCTTTCTAAGGGCCACTGTGCGCCTGGTCTGTACGCTGTGCTCGCCGAGCGTGGGTTCTTCCCCAAGGAGGATCTTGAGACGCTGCGCCACATCGGCAGCCACCTGCAGGGCCATCCCAACATGAACGACACTCCGGGCGTTGACATGTCCACCGGCTCGCTCGGCCAGGGCATCTCTGCCGCCGTGGGCATGGCCGTTGCCGCCAAGCACTGGGGCGATGACTATCGCACCTACGCCCTGCTGGGCGATGGCGAGAGCGAGGAGGGCCAGGTCTGGGAGGCCGCCATGTTTGCCGGCAACCAGCAGCTCGACAACCTCTGCGTGATCGTCGACCACAACGGCCTGCAGATCGATGGCCCCGTCGAGGAAGTCAACGACCCCATGCCGCTCGCCGACAAGTTCCGCGCTTTCAAGTTCCATGTGGTGGAGCTCGCCGACGGCAACGATTTCGACCAGATCCGCGCCGCCTTTGCCGAGGCTCGCGCCACCAAGGGGCAGCCGACTGCCATTATCGCCGAGACCACCAAGGGCAAGGGCGTCTCCTTTATGGAGAACCAGGTGGGTTGGCACGGTAAGGCCCCCAACGATGAACAGTTTGAGCAGGCCATGGCAGAGCTCACGGCCGCCGGAGAGGAGCTCTAGGATGGCAGACGTCAAGAAAATCGCCACGCGCGTAAGCTACGGCGAGGCCCTCGTCGAGCTCGCCAACGAGCACGATGACTTTGTGGTCCTCGACGCCGACCTGGCCGCCGCCACGCAGACCGGCAAGTTTAAGGCCGCTTGCCCCGATCGCTTCTTCGATGTGGGCATTGCCGAGAGCAACCTGATGGGTGTTGCCGCCGGTATCGCAACCACCGGTCGCGTTGCCTTTGCGAGCACCTTTGCCATGTTCGCCGCTGGTCGCGCCTTTGAGCAGGTCCGCAACTCCATCGGCTACCCGCACCTTAACGTTAAGATCGGCGCCACGCACGCCGGTATTTCGGTGGGCGAGGACGGCGCTACGCATCAGTGCTGCGAGGATATCGCCCTGATGCGCGTCATCCCCGGCATGACCGTTATCGTTCCCGCCGACGACGTGGAGGCCCGTGCCGTGACGCGCGCCGCCTACGAGTGCGACGGCCCCGTGTACATGCGCTTTGCCCGTCTGGCCTCGCCGGTTATCAACGACCCCGAGACCTACAAGTTCGAGTTGGGTAAGGGCATTGTCATGCGCGAGGGCGCCGATGTGACCATCATCGCCTGCGGCCTGATGGTCGGCGAGGCTCTCGAGGCTGCCGAGCAGCTCGCTGCCGAGGGCATCGACGCCGAGGTCATCAACATGCACACCATCAAGCCCATCGATGCCGACCTGATCGTCAAGAGCGCCACCAAGACCGGCCACGTCGTGACCGTCGAGGAGCACTCTGTGATCGGTGGCCTGGGCAGCGCCGTTGCCGACGTCCTGTGCGAGCAGTGCCCGACGCCGCTCAAGAAGATCGGCGTCAACGACACCTTCGGTGAGTCTGGCCCGGGTGCCGAGCTCCTGCACAAGTACGGCCTGGACGCCGCCAACATCGTGGCGACCACCAAGGAGTTCTTGGCATAAGGCAAGACGAGGCAAAGTATCGCGTCGACAACCGCAAACAAGCCAGAACAGGGGCGTCCTCAAAGAGGGCGCCCCTGTTTATGCTGAATTTAAATTAGAGTCCTGCCAAGCAAAGTTCCCATTGGGGAAACGGGCCCATCCCAACAAAGTGCAATTCAGACCCTTCCAACTTTGTATGTGCAGCATCTCAAGTTGGTGCGTCGGCCCCATAGTAGCCGCAGGCCGGGCGCAGGGTTACCTCCCAAATCTTTCCGCAGCGCAGGCCGGCGTTTGTCCGCAGCTCCGCAGGAGCAGGACAAATGCCGGCCATGCGCGAGGACGATTTGGGAGGTAACCCTGCGCCCGGCCGGTGAGACCCAAACCCCGCCATGCTTCTTATGTGCAGCAAAGCTAATGCTGCTAAAATACAAAGCGCTCATGTAGTTTAAACGCACGACGATAAGGAGCACCAGTGGGTAACCACTTCCGTACCTCCGGTGCGGGCGATGATGCCCCCAAGACGCAGACAGGCGTCCAGGGCAGTCGTTTCGCCACTCCGGATTCAGAGGGCCAGCCTGTTGCTCAGGCCCCCGCTCAGCCGGCAGATCAGGCACAGCCGGCATCCGATCCCTTTGCCTACAATCCCACCAGCGATGTTGCGCTTTCCGGCACGGCGGGTTTTGAGCCCGTTCAGGCCGTGACCGCTCGCGTGGAGCAGCCTCAGGCTGGCGCCGCCGCGCCGCAGCCTAGCATGGCCGGCATTCCCGACCCCATGGCTCCTGCGACACCGGCTCCTCAGCCTGCGCAGTCTGGCCTCTTTGCCGCTATTCCCGATCCCACGCAGCCTGCTGCCCCGGTGGTCGAGAGCGATCAGGCAGCCGAGGTCGCAAGCCTCGATAACGCGCTCAACAACCCCGATTTTACGTCGGTGTTTGCGCCCATCGATCCGCAGGCCAGCCGCAAGAAGATGGCCAAGCAGGCCGGTGTCGAGCCCGTCATCCTTATGGAGCATGTCACCAAGATCTATCCGGCACAGCCCAACAAGCCTGCACTCGACGACATCAACATCGAGATCTATCCGGGCGAGTTCGTCTTCCTGGTCGGTCACTCCGGCTCGGGTAAGACCACGCTGCTGTCGACGCTCAACCGCGACGTCAAGCCGACGAGCGGTCGCATCCTGGTTGCCGGTCAGGACCTCATGAAGATCAAGAACCGCAAGGTTCCGTTCCTGCGTCGCCAGATTGGCGCCGTGTTCCAGGACTTTAAGCTCCTGCCGCAAAAAACCGCCTACGAAAACGTGGCGTTTGCTCTGCAGTGCATCGGCAAGCCCAAGGGCGTCATTCGCAGCCAGGTGCCCGAGGTGCTGCGTCTGGTCGGTCTGGCCGATCAGATGGACTCGTTACCCGACCAGCTTTCCGGTGGCGAGCAGCAGCGCGTTGCCGTCGCCCGCGCTATGGTCAACCGTCCGCCGCTGCTGATCTGCGACGAGCCCACGGGTAACCTCGACCCGGCGATCTCGCTGGGCATCATGAAGCTGCTCGAGCGCATTAACCGCACCGGCACCACCGTGATCGTCGCCACGCACGACCGCGAGATGGTCGATAGCATGCACCGTCGCGTGATCGCCCTCGAGGGCGGCCACGTTATCCGCGACCAGGAGAGGGGAGGTTACGGCAACTATGGCACCAACTAACGTGGGCTACTCCTTCAAAGAGGCAATCAGCCACTTCTTCCGTAACTGGACTACCTCGCTCGGCGCCGTCATCACGATCTTCCTTTCGCTGTTTATCATCGGCCTGTTCATCATGGGCTCCGCGATGCTGAACTCCGTGATCGGCACCGTCGAGGATCAGGTTGTCATTAACGCCTTTATTAGCGATGACGCCGATCAGGCCGATGTTCAGGCCTTTGAGGCCGAGCTCAAAACGTGGAGTAACGTGAAGTCCGTGACCTATAAGGACAAGGACGACGCGCTGGCCGAGTACACGAGCAAGATGTCGGGTAACGCCGATGCCACCATGAGCGCGCTCGACGGCCAGAACCCGCTGCCCGCCTCCTTCGCCATTGAGATGGATGACCCGTCTCAGGTCGAGAGCACGGCAAAGAAGCTCAAGAAGAACGCCGACTTCCAGAAGATCGCGGATGACGGCGACGTCAACGCGAGCGTGCTGTACGGCCAGGAGGAAGTGAGCCGCCTGTTCCAGGTGACCAACTACATCCGCATCGCCGCCGTGGTGCTCGTTGGCCTTCTGACCTTTATCGCATTCATCTTCATCAACAACACGATTCGCCTGTCCATCACGGCGCGTCGTCGTGAGATTGCGATTATGCGTCTGGTCGGCGCCAGCAACGGCTTCATTCGCGGCCCGTTTATCACCGAGGGCGTACTGCAGGCCATTTTGGGCTCGCTGCTTTCCATCGGTGTTCTGGAGCTGCTGCGTAATCTGATGATTCCGCGTCTGCAGGAGAGCATCGGCTGGATGTCGTTTGCCCTGCCGATGCAGTACTACCTGGTGACCTATGCTGCGCTGATTCTGGTCGGCGTGATTATCGGTCTCTTTGGTTCTGCCATCGCCATGCGCCGCTACCTGCGCGTGTAGGCATGCCTGGAATTCACCCTTCCAACGGGTCGTCTCTTATGGGGCGGCCCGTTTTTTGATCCCTAGGGGACGGCAGGAAAGCGAATCATTTGGGTAGACTCTTTGGAGTTCGCAATCGATAGCAAGGAGGCGCCATGGGGCGCAATAACAAGCATAAGCGTGGAGCTCGCAATAAGCGCGGGCCGGTGCGCAGCGAACGCCGTCCGAGCCTGACCGGGCGCGTGCAGCTCCATGAGCACAGTGCCTATGTCATAACCGAGAATGGCGACTACAAGGTCATGGGTCGCGGCAAGCGTGAGATCATGGACGGCGATACCGTTGCCGTGAGCATTAAGAACAGCCCGCATGGCGAGCGTCGCGCCGTGATCGAGGGCGTGGTTGAGCGCGCAGCTATAAGCTTGGTGGGTACGTACCAGACCGCTGGTCCGCTCGGTGTGATCGAGCCGCTCGATTCGCGCCTGAAGGCCGACTTCTTCATTCTGCCCGAGGATACCTCGGCGGATCGTCTGGGCGTCCACCCGGGTGATGCCGTTGTCGCGCGCATTTTGACCTACCCGACGCGCCTGGAATCGGGCACCGTGACGATCGAACGCCGCATTGGCGGAGATGACGCGCCCGATTTGGGCGTTCAGTATGTGATGGCGCGTTACGGCTATACCGATAGCTATCCCGAGGCCGCGCTGGACGAGGCCGAGGGGCTTTCGCTCGATGTGTCCGCGGCGCTTAAGGATCCGCTTCGCCGCGATCTGCGCGACCGCTTTGTCATCACGATCGACCCGGTCGACGCGCGCGACTTTGACGATGCCATTTCGCTTGAGCGCACGCCCGAGGGTGGCTACAAGCTGGGTGTGCATATCGCCGACGTTTCACACTATGTGGCTTGGGACGGGCATATCGATCTTGAGGCTCGCCATCGTACGACATCGGTGTATCTGGCCGATCGCGTGCTTCCCATGCTGCCCGAACGCCTGTCCTGTGACCTGTGCTCGCTTCGCCCTGACGAGGACCGTCTTGCGTTTACCGTTGACATTGAGCTCGATGCGCAGGGTCGCGTGCGGCATTACGATCCGTACCCCAGCGTGATTCGCTCGCGTGTGCGTATGGACTATGACGGCGCCGAGGCGCTGCTGGTGCGTGCCGGCGCGGTGGAGTATGGGGTGCTGGAAGGCGCCGCTGAGGATGTTGAGGCTGCTGAGGCCTCGCGTGAGGAAGCGCTTGAGCGCGGTCTTGCGTGCGAGGAGGCCGCCCGCGGCTGCAACGTCGACCTCGGTAATTTCCTTGTCGCCGCCAACGAACTCGCCGAACTTCGCCGTCGTATTCGTCGCGCCCGCGGCTCAGTCGATTTTGACACGGCCGAGATTCGCGCTCTATTGGATGAGGACGGAGTACCCGTGCAGATTGTGGCGCGCGAGCGTTCGTGTGCCACGTCGCTTATCGAGGAAGCCATGCTGCTCGCCAACGAGTGCGTTGCAGAGTGGCTGGCAGACCGTGATATCGAGGCCTGCTATCGCGTGCATGAGGATCCGAGCCCCGATAGCCTGCACGGTGCCGCCGTTGCGCTGGCGCAGCTGGGCATCATCGACGATCGCCGTGCTGCCGGTATTGCCCTGGGGAGTCCCGATGAGCTGCAGGCTGCAGTTGATGCTGCTGCCGGTACGGCAAACGCACCGCTCGTCAACACGCTGCTTCTGCGCAGCATGCAGCGTGCGCTGTACAAGCCGCGCAACGAGGGCCACTTTGCGCTCGCCGCGCCGTGCTACTGTCACTTTACGAGTCCCATCCGTCGCTACCCCGATCTGGTGGTGCACCGCGTGCTCAAGCTGCAGCTGGCCTATGAGCAGCTCGGCGGCAAGGACGCCTTGGTCCGTACGCCGCGGCTGATCGGCAAGGGGCGCGAGTCGCTGCCGCGCATTCTGCCGCAGATCTGCCGCGCATGCAGCGATGCCGAGCGCGCGGCAGATGCTGCCAGCCATGCGACGCAAAAGATCAAGATTGCCCAGTACTATGAGGACCGTCTGGGCGAGCGCTATGCCGGAACGGTCTCATGGGTCAGCAGTATGGGCCTGTTCGTACGCTTGGACCTGACGCAGGTCGAAGGCTTGGTTTCGATCAAGAGCCTGGGCAACGAGTGGTTCGAGTTCGACGAGGATGCGCTTACGCTCACAGGTGCCGACACGGGGACCCGCTATGAACTGGGGCAGCGTGTGATCATCGAGGTCTCGCGCGTCAATACCACGCGTGGGCACTTGGACTTTAAGCTTATCCATTAGCCAAATCCCGACTCATGGCGGGAGAGCGGAGGGCGGTCTTTCGGGGCCGCCCTCCGCATTTGAATCGTGGCTATCTTGCCGTCTGCTCGGCCGCCCGCTTACCTGCTATTGGAGAGGTAAAACCTACCAAAATAAACCTGTCCCTTTTTGGCAGGTTTACAAGAAAGCGGGGATGAGATGGCGACGGTGTACGGTTATGCGCGGGTGAGTTCGCGCGATCAGAATCTGAATCGGCAGCTGGATGCGCTGGGCGCCTATGGCGTGGGCTCGGCGAATATTTATGCCGACCATGCGAGCGGCAAGGACTTCGATCGCCCGCGGTATCGCGAGCTGCTGCACATCCTGGGAGACGGGGACGTGCTGGTGGTGCTTTCTATCGACCGACTTGGCCGTAATTACTCCGAGATTCTTGAGGAATGGCGACGCATTACCAAGGAGCTCGGGGTTGCCATTGTGGTGTTGGACATGCCATTGCTTGACACGCGCGCCAGGGCCAGCGGCGCGCCGGATGTGACCAATACCCTGATTGCCGATATTGTGCTGCAACTGCTGAGCTACGTGGCGCAGGTGGAGCGCGAGAATATCCATCGGCGCCAGGCGGAGGGGATTGCAGCGGCGCGGGCGCGAGGGGTTCGTTTCGGTCGACCTCGCAAGCCGTGCCCTCCTCAGTTTGAGCTGGTGCGCGATAGCTATGAGGCAGGCGATATTACCCGCAGCCAGGCAGCAAAGTGCCTGGGCGTGTGCGTGGGGACGTTTGATCGCTGGATGCGCGAGGCGGGGTAGGGGTTTGCGTCGCTTTGGCGCTTCCTGTTGCGATTCAAATTTTGATACGGTGACGATGTCATTTGGGGCTACACTCGCTGATATTCAAAAAAAGGAGGTAGGCCCTTGGCGCGCGTAAAACAAATAATCGGATGGACCGCGATCGTTCTGTTCGCTGCAACGCTGGCGGGCATCTGGGTGCTGACGGAGCAAAATGCGGTGGAGACGTCGTTGCTGAGCGAGTCCACCGCGCGTGTGGTGGAGGGTCAGGCTACGGGCGCACAGGCTGCCGATGCCACGGGTGAAGCTCAGACGGAGAACGGAATGACCGGGGGCACCGATTCGGCTGCCTCGAATGTACGGTCTTGCCGACTTGCTTCCATTCGCATGTGGGTGGGCACGAACGTCCGTCGCGTTGCCCATACCGTAGAGTTTTTCTTCGTCGGATTGTTCGCCTCGGCGGTCGTGGTTTGCTTTTCCAGGCGTCCGTGGAGCGTATGCTCCCGTTGCCTGCCCGTATTGCTATTTTGCGCCGCCTGCTCCATTGGCGATCAGGTGCATAAGATCTTTGTTCCCGGCAGGCATTTCGACGTTATCGATTTAGGATTCGATGCTGCGGGCTATGTCACCGCGATGCTGTTGGTATTGCTGGCAGCGGCGTTGGTGCGCCATGCGACTCGGCCGATCGGCGCCCATGCGAGGCGCTAGCCGGTAACAAACCCGTTTCTGATAATGCGACCTTGTTGAATTATTTTGTGTCGCGCGTATTTCCGAGCGGTCGGATTTGAGGGGCGAGCGGTAGAACGCTCGCCCTTTGTGCGCCACGATGCGGCACAATGTACCGTAAAAGCTGTTTGTATCCGGTACGAATCGTTCGTTGGTCTTTAATTCTTCTCAACGGAGGTGTTTGAGATGGCAAACGGATTGCTTTTGCGGCTTCGCGAGCGTGAGCTCAGCGCGAGCCCGGCGGAACGCAATGTCATCGCATATGTAAGCGCTCATCCGCACGAGGTGGTCGGGCTGTCCGTCCGCGGTCTTGCCGATGCCACGTTCTCCTCGCCCTCGAGCATTTTGCGCTTTTGCAAGCGCTTGGGTTTTGCGGGCTACAAGGAGTTCCAGCGCGAACTGATTGCCGAGCTGGCGCTCTTGGGTGACAAGAAAGACGTTGCCCTCGAGGACATCTCCATGGATGACAGCGTTGAACGTATCGTGGGGAAGGTGATGAAAAGCAACGTGCGCACGATCGAAGCGACGGCGCGAACGCTCGATTACACCGTCTTGGAGCGATGTGCGGCCTATCTTAAGCGGGCACGTGCAGTCAATCTGTTCGGTATCGGTGCCTCTCGTTTGGTTGCGCACGATCTGGCGCAAAAGCTCATGCGTGTCGACAAAGAGTGCCATCTGTACGACGACTGGCATGATCAGCTCTTGTGTGCCAAGAACATGCATGAGGGCGATATGGCAATCGCCTTTAGCTACTCGGGCTTGACGCAAGAGGTGCTGGACTGCACCGCCGAGGCCCAACGTCACAACTGTCCCGTTGTGGCCGTGACCAAAGTAGATGGATCATCCAAGCTTGCCACCATGGCCGATGCCGTGCTCGGCGTCGCTGCGAGTGAACCCTTGGTCCGCAGCGGTGCCATGGCTTCGCGTATGGCCCAGCTTATGGTTGTCGATGCCCTGTACGCTGCTTACGTTGCCAGCGACTACGAACGGGCGACGCATGTCATTAAGCAAAACTACATCGAGAAACAGGAAAGATGAGGTGAATGAAATGCTCGATTTAACACAATTCACGACCGAACAGCGTAATCAAAGGTCAATGGACCTCGATACGATGACATCGCTGCAGATCGTCACGACGATGAACGATGAGGATCTTCGTGCCGTCCAGTCGGTCACGAAAGTGTTGCCCCGGGTTGCCACAGCAATCGACTGGGCTGCTGAGGCACTCGAGCGCGGCGGGCGCGTCTTTTACATGGGCGCAGGCACCAGCGGTCGTCTGGGCGTACTCGACGCTTCGGAGTGTCCGCCCACGTTTGGCGTGTCACCCGATCTGATTGTCGGGCTCATTGCCGGAGGCGAGACGGCGTTTATCAAGGCTGTCGAAGGTGCCGAAGACAGCGAGGAGCTTGGCGCGAGCGACCTGCGGGGGCGTGGACTCTCGGACAAGGATCTTGTCGTTGGCCTGGCGGCAAGTGGTCGTACTCCCTACGTGGTGGGCGGCCTTGTGTATGCCAAGGCAACTGGGTGCAAGACCATTGCAATTGCCTGCAACCAAGGGTCGAAGATCGGGGAGAGCGCGGATCTTGCCATTGAACCCGTGCCCGGTCCCGAGGTGCTGACCGGCTCAACGAGGCTCAAGGCGGGAACGGTTCAAAAGCTCATTCTCAACATGATTTCGACCGGTGCCATGGTCAAGATCGGCAAGGTATACCAAAACCTGATGGTCGATGTGCAGCAGACGAACGAGAAGTTGGTGGTGCGCGGCCAGAACATCGTGATGGAGGCGACCGGCTGCACGCGCGAGCGCGCTATTCAGGCGCTTGCAGATGCCGGCGGCCACGTAAAAACCGCTATTGTCTCGGTGCTGCTGGACTGCGATGCCGAGCAGGCCGCGGTAGCTCTTGGGCGGGCGCGAGGCCATGTCCGTGCTGCGGTGAGTGGCCATGAGAAGAGCAATGCCGATGCCCAATAGGTGCGCGGCGTGATCTGATACGACATCCAAACGAGATACCCAATACAAGGAGGAGTTATGACGAACAAAGAGCTGGCTCAAAAGCTGCTGGACCTTTTGGGCGGTAAAGACAACGTGCTGGCAAACGCGGCGTGCATGACGCGCCTGCGCGTGACCGTCAAAGACACGGGCAACGTCGACACGGAGGGTATTAAGGCACTCGACGGCGTGATGGGCCTGGTCGAGGACGACACGATGCAGATCGTGCTGGGGCCGGGCAAGGTGAATAAGGTGCTCGAGGAGTTCTCCAAGCTCACCGGCCTTGCGAAAGGCGTTGCTGACGAGAGCGTGGTCGACGCTGCGGCCACAAACAAGGCCGCGCAGAAGGCCAAGTACGAGTCCAAGCCGGTTCAGGCCTTCCTCAAGAAGATTTCCAATGTCTTCGTCGCCCTGCTTCCCGGCATCATTGCGGCTGGCCTCATTAACGGTATCTGCAACGTCATTAACGTCTCGACGGCAGGCGCGCTTGCAGGCGAGTGGTGGTACCAGGGCATTCGTTCCATGGGCTGGGCCCTGTTTGCCTATCTGCCCATCTTGGTGGGCTATAACGCGGCACGTGAGTTTGGTGGCTCCGCTGCGCTGGGCGGCATCGCCGGCATGATGTGTATCGCCAACAGTGCCATGCCCCTGCTTGCGCCTGGCGCGGCCGATCCTGCCACTGCCATTCTGCTGCCGCTCACCAATGCGCAGTACAACCCCGCAGCGGGCGGCATGATCGCGGCTCTTATCGCTGGCGCATTTTTTGCCTGGATGGAGCGTCAGATTCGCAAGGTTATGCCCAACGCGCTCGACACGTTCTTGTCCCCGCTGCTGGTGCTCATCATCGGCGCCTTTGCTCTGATGCTCGTCATCCAGCCGGTTGGCGCATGGCTGACGACTGCCATCTTTAGCGTTTTGACCTTTATCTTCGAGAAGCTGGGCGTCCTGGGTGGCTATATCCTGTCGGCAGGCTTCTTGCCGCTGGTTTCCGTCGGCCTGCATCAGGCGCTCACGCCGATCCACGCTATGCTCAACGATCCCGACGGCGCTACCAAGGGTATCAATTACCTGCTTCCCATCCTTATGATGGCTGGCGGCGGCCAGGTCGGTGCCGGTTTGGCGCTGTACTTTAAGACCAAGAACGCCAAGCTCAAGAAGTACGTTGCAGAGTCCATTCCCGTTGGAATCCTCGGTGTGGGCGAGCCTCTGATGTATGCCGTTACGCTGCCGCTCGTTCGTCCGTTTGTGACGGCCTGCCTGGGTGCCGGATTTGGCGGCGCGCTCGCGGCGCTGCTTCACATCGGCACGGTTTCTCAGGGCGTTTCCGGTCTGTTTGGCCTGCTGATCGTCGTTCCTGGTCAGCAGCTCGGCTACGTTGCCGCTATGCTGCTTGCCTATGCCGCTGGCTTTGTCCTGACGTGGTTCTTTGGCGTCGACGAGCAGAAGATCAATGAGTTCTTTGGCGAGTAGTTTGATATCGCGAGCCGTGTTGCTCAGGGCTCGCGGCGCGCGGCAGATTTCTTGATGCTATGGTTGTGCCGGCGGGGCTAACTGCTCCGCCGGCCTTTTTTAAAGGAGTGTTGAAGCGTGAAAACGGGTATTTCGATTTATCTTTCCAGCCCTTTGCAGGATATTGAGCGGACGATTGAGCGTGGTGCCGCGGCGGGTGCGCGCTACGCGTTCACCTCACTGCATATTCCCGAGGATGGGGGAGCGGCGTATGCCGATAAGGTCCGTCATGTGCTGTCGCTGCTCTCCGCCCGCGGCATTGCGCTCATTGCCGATGTGGGGCCTCGCACGTGCGATTTGCTCGGGCTTGAGCGCATCGAGGACCTGCGCGATCTGGGGTTGGAATACCTTCGTTTGGACTATGGCTTTAGCGCCCAACGGGTCGCGGAGCTGTCCGGTGTATTTCGCATAGTGGTCAATGCATCGACGGTGAGTTCTGATGAAATCGCATCGTGGCGTGAGGCCGGTGCCGATGTGACTCGTTTTGCCGCCTGCCACAATTTTTACCCCAAGCCTTATACCGGTTTAGCTCTGGAGGACATTGCTCGGGTGAATCTTCGTCTTGCGGCGCTTGGATTCGAAATCATGGCTTTTGTGCCGGGCGATGCCAACGTTCGCGGGCCGGTATTCGAGGGACTGCCGACGGTCGAGACGCAGCGCGGTCGCGCGTCAAAGGTTGCCCTCAATATGCTTGAGCTTGCACATGGCGCCGATTGCGACATTGTGTTGGTCGGCGACCCCGATCTTTCCGATGCGGGCTGGGCGCAGTTTGCTCAAGTTTCCGCCGGATACGTGGACCTGCAATGCGAGCTTGAGCCCGGTTATGCCTATGTGCGCGGGCAGATTCATCACGACCGGCCCGATTCGAGCACCCTCATCTTTAGGTCTCAGGAGTCGCGTATGACGCTTAAGCCGGATTCCGTGCCGACGGATGCCGGAGCCGGCCTGCCGCGAAAGGCGGGGTCGATCGCTGTGAGCAATAGCGGATATGGGCGCTACGAAGGCGAGCTTGAGATTGCGCGGGTCGATCTTCCCGGTGACGAGCGCATGAACGTTGCGGGTCATATCACGCCCGAGGCAATGGAGCTGCTGCCGTTCATCAAACGCGGATTCGGGGTACGGTTCGTTTAGCGTGTGACCCGTGGGCTACAATTGGCCCATCATGCGAAGGCGCCTCGTGTGGCGTGTGCCTGCGTTGGCCGATCTATATTCGGAGGATTTCCATGACCGTACTGTTTGTTGAATATCCCAAGTGCTCGACCTGTAAGAAGGCCAAGGCATGGCTGGACGAACACGGGGTAGAGTATATCGACCGCGATATCGTTTTGGACAATCCCACGGCTGATGAGCTTGCGACCTGGATTGCTCGTTCGGGACTGCCGGTGCGGCGCTTCTTTAATTCGTCGGGCATGAAATATCGAGAGCTGGGCCTGAAGGCGCGTCTGGATGCGGGCGTGACGGATCGGGAGTGCTACGAGCTGCTGGCGACCGACGGCATGCTGGTTAAGCGCCCACTGCTGGTGGGCGACGACTTTGCGATTCCTGGCTTTAAGGAATCGGCTTGGGCCGAGGCATTGCTGTAGCGGCTGCGGAAAGTGCGACCCGTTTTGAGTGCTCAGGGTGGGACGTGTTTTCCATCGGCGGGCTCGCTCGGCTCAATCCTCCAACTGCGCCCATTCGTGCGGATCGTAGACCTTTACGTGCTTGTTGGGCTTGCCGCTCCAGTACTCCTCGTCCATAAAGGGCAGATATGCCTGAACGCCGGGGCAGATAAAGGGGATCCGCTGCTGTTGCAGTCGCTCGCGCTGGCGCTGCTCTAGGTGCGCCTCGGATATGACAGTCGGCATACCGGACAGCTCGACGAGGCTTGCCTGGATTCGCTTAAGGTCGGGGAGTCCCGCGTGCCATGACATCCGCATGATCAAAAAGGATGCACGGCGGTATTTTGCCTGCATCACCGTGATGGCGGGGCGCAGAGTGGGATGGATTTTGTCCCGTTCGGGCCAAAGGTCAGCAGTGATCTCGAGGCCCAGGGTCTCCCATAGGTAATCAAGCTCTTCGTCCATGGCGCCTCGATATCTACGTGATCATTGATACTTCGATTGTGTTGCCTGGTGCTATCGTTTTCGCGGTAGAATCTGCCAACGGTTGACGGCTACCGCTCGCGGCGTTTTGCCCTTCGTGTACTGCGGTCGGCTTCACAGGTCCTTCACGGGTTGGACTAAATTAGGCCAATTTGGCTGAATTTTAAAAAAGTCAAAATTGGGGCTTGCGTCACGGCGGTACTTCCCGTATATTTCTTTCTTGCGCAAAGGCACAGCCGAGCGCAGCGATGCAGTCATTGGGATGTCGTCTAATGGCAGGACAGCGGATTCTGGTTCCGTCAATGGGGGTTCGACTCCCTCCATCCCAGCCATTGCATTTGCTACATATGGCCCGTTCGTCTAGCGGTTTAGGACGCCGCCCTCTCAAGGCGGAGATCACCAGTTCGAATCTGGTACGGGCTACCAAAATTGAATGCCCGGGCCTCGTAAGAGACCCGGGTTTTGTGTATTGACCGATATTTAAGGCGCGCGTTGAGTCTGCCGCCCGGACCGAGGAGTTGTCATGGACCTGCCTATCAGCTTGGAAGACATCACGTATGCCGAGAACTATCTGGCGCAGGGCGACCTGGCTACGGCGACGCCGCTGTTGGAGCGTCTGGTGGAGCTCGCCGAGGAGTATATCGACGCCGAGTGCAAGACGGAGGAGAAGCGCCAGTACTTTAGCTTCGACAGCAAGTTTGAGCGCCTGGCCTATCGCCGCGTGGAGAAGGATCCGCGCGAACTGGTGCAGGTCGAGGTTCCCTTTGACCGCCTGTACTCCGACATGGCGTTTGCCTACATCCGCCAGCAGGATTATGTGAGTGCTCGGAATGCCCTGATGCAGGCCGTACGTTGGGATCCCATGAACTGTAACTATCGCTTGGACCTGGCCGAGCTGTTCCGCGCACTCGAGGACAAGCAGGAGTGGGCATCGCTCTCGTTCTCGGTGCTGGAGCGCGCGAGCGACGGTAAGTGCGCCGCACGCGCCTACACCAACTTGGGTCAGTACTTCTTGGAGCCCGAGACCGAGAACATTTCGGCTGCCGTGGGCTGCGCGCGTCTGGCGCTGCGCCTGGCGCCCAATGATGCGCATACGACGCGCCTGCTCAACAAGATCCATACCACCTATCCGGATGCCGCTGATGAGAGCGACGACCACGTGATGGGTGAACTGGCCCTGCAAGGCGTGCCGACTTCACCTTCGGCCGAGATCGCCATCTGCCTGATCATGTGCGCGACCGATGCTGCAAGCGACGGCGACAAGCAGGAGGCTACGCGTCTGACGGTCCGTGCCCGCGACCTGGTGGGCGAGGAGGCATGCGCGGCGATTATCAAGCTGGTGCGCGAGAGCGATGCCGAGCTTAATGCCGAGCGCAGGGCAAAGCGCGAGGCTGCGGGCTCAAACGCCGATGGCGCCAAGGAGGCCGGCGATGCCCAGTAAGCGCGAGCGCAAGCTCATTTCCAAGAATCGCTCGGCACATCACGAGTACTTTATCGATGAGACGTTTGAGTGCGGTATTGAGCTGAGCGGTACCGAGGTCAAGTCGATTCGCGAGCGCGCGTGCCAGATTACCGATACCTTCGCACTGATTCGTGGCGGTGAGTGCTGGCTCGTCGGCCTGCATATCCACCCTTATAGCCATGGTGGCGTGTGGAATCGCGATCCCGACCGTCGGCGCCGTCTGCTGCTGCACCGCAAGGAGATCGACTTTCTTGACGGCAAACTTCGCAACCGTGGTTATGCGCTGGTTCCGTTGGAGCTCTACTTTAATACCGACGGTCGCGTAAAACTGCTGCTGGGCCTGGGTCGCGGCAAGAAGCTCTACGACAAGCGCGAGGACATGGCCAAGCGTGATGTTCAACGCGAGATCGACCGCGCCCTCAAGGAACGCAACCGCTGACCGTCCTTCATAAGTTGCGGTGGAATACGGACTGTTTTGCCTGTTTGAGGGGCTATTCAGTCCCTATTTCACCGCAACTGCGGGTGTCTCATCTTTCTTACTGTTCTGACACATATGTTTCAAAGGCGGCGTCCGTTATGGGCGCTGCCTTTTTTGTGGGTACATACATCCATGAGGTTCCAACCCGAGCTAGGGGAGTGATCGTTATGGACAAAACTGCGTTCTTTACCATGCCGAGCGGCCTGTACGTGGTGAGCGCCGCGGCAGACGGGCTGCGCGCCGGCTGCGTCATCAACACTGCGGTGCAGGTGACGTCCATGCCGCCGCGTATTTCGGTTGCCGTGAACAAGGACAACGTCACCTCGGGCGTCATCGCTTCGGCCAAAGCGTTCGCGCTGACCGTGATCGATCAGACCGCCGATATGCTCTACATCGGTAACTTTGGGTTCCGCACCAGCAGCGATTATGACAAGTTTGCCAAATACGAGACCCGCGAGACGGCTCTGGGCATGCCCTATGTGCCCGAGCACGCGGCGGCCCTGTTTAGCTGCCGTTTGATCGACACTGTGGATGTGGGCACGCATCTGCTGTTTATTGGCGAGGTGGAGGATGCCGAGCGCCTGAGCGACGAGACACCGCTCACCTACGATTACTACCATAAGGTCCTGAAGGGCAAGACGCCTCCGAAGGCGTCCTCGTATCAAGGCTAGAAATGTTCTAAAAATACTTGTATTATATTATTGATAACATATACTAATAAGCGAAGTACATCACCAGTCGCGTTCGAGAGGAGAACATCATGGCTGAGGAGAAGAAGACGTATAAGTTCGTGTGCATCGTTTGTGGTTACGAGGTTGAGGTCGACACGCCCGAGCTGCCCGAGGATTACGTGTGCCCGGTGTGCGGCGTCGGTCCCGATCAGTTTGAGCTCGTCGAGGAGTAGCTCGTAGACACACGGCGATTAGCCATACAGAGCTCTGTCCAAGGGTCCCGGCTGGATATTCCGGCCGGGACCCTTTTCCTCCGCCCCCAAGGGATCACGGTTGCTGTTGGCCGATCCTGTCTGTTGTGAGTTCGGCCGACCTTTTGTCTCAATCTGTAACATCTAACGGTGGAAATTGGGTCCACTTGTTACAGATTGAGACAAACGGAGCTGTCCCTCGGAATGATCTCGATCTGTAACATCTAGACATCAAAAGCGGGTCTAGATGTTACAGATCGAGACGTTTGCCTGGGTAGGTGTCCCGCCCCATTACATCCCTGTCAACAACACGACATCGAGAGTCGTCACGATGATACCGATCCCTATGAGCAGCGCATTGAGTGGGCGCGAGTTGGCGTATTTGCCCATGACGCGGGGTGAACTGGTGAGCCGTATGAGCACAAAGACCGTAATCGGCAGTTGAAGCGACAGCAGTGCCTGACTCCAGATGAGACCTTCAAAAGGATTTGGGACGACTAGGCACGCCGCCACTGCTCCGGCGAAACAGGCCGCCACCCCGACCGAGGAATGTCGGTCGTGGATGTCGTATTCCTCGTCGAACATGCCCGCAGTGATGGTTCCCGCCGCCATGCCCGCTGTCACGCTGCTCGATAATCCCGCGAACAGCAGCGCTACCGCAAAGATGGTCGAGCTCGCCGGGCCCAAGATGGGGGAGAGCGTGGCCGCTGCGACGGCGAGGTCGTCTACGACAATGCCGTGCGCAAAGAAGGTCGTTGCGGCCAGGATGACCATGGCCGAGTTGATTGCCCAGCCCACGCCCATCGAAAAGAGCGTGTCGAAGAGCTCGTAGCGCAGACGTTCTTCGATAACTTGCTCGCCTTGGCCTTCGAAGTGCATGGATTGGATGACCTCGGAGTGCAGGAAGAGATTGTGTGGCATAACGACCGCGCCTAGGACACTTACGATAATCGCTGCCGAGCCAGTGGGCATACTGGGCGTGATCCAGCTTGCGGCGGCTTGCGGCCAGTCGACCTTGACCAGCGCAAGCTCGGCCAAAAACGAGAGTCCTACCACGCCCACGAAGGCGATGATCCAGCGTTCGGCGCGTTTGTAGGAGCTCGTCATGAGCATCGCCATCGATACTGCCGCCACGATGACGCAGCCCGCACGCACGGGCAGCCCAAAGAGCATTCGAAGCGCGATCGCACCGCCCAGGACTTCGGCCATGGCGGTGGCGATGGTCGCGAGATAGGCGCTGCCGAGCACCGCGCGTCCCACGATGCGGGGGAGAAAGCGGGTCGTGGCCTCGGCAAGGCAGGCGCCCGTGGCGATGCCCAAGTGCGCCGCGTTGTGCTGCAGCACGATGAGCATAATCGTGGACAGCGTGACGATCCACAGCAGCGCGTAGCCAAACTGCGAGCCCGCGGCCATATTGGAGGCCCAGTTGCCCGGGTCGATAAAGCCGACGGTCACGAGCAGCCCGGGGCCGATATGCCGCGCAATGTCTAGGCCTCCGTGACCGCCGGTGCGCCGGGAACCAAAGTGTTGTTTGAGATGGTTGAGCATGGTGCGCTCCTGTGTATGGGCGGCGTGACGTCACATCTGGGCCGTGCGGCGCCACGCGTCGGTTTTGGGTTGGGGCTACTTGTGTGCTTTGCCCTGATTGGCCACGGCGTCGATCTTGGCGGCGATGGTCGCCGGGTCGCCGATGTAGCGCTTGTCGAGGACATTGAAATCGGTATCGAAGGTGTAGACGAGCGGCACGCCGGTGGGGATGTTGACCTTGAGGATCTCCTCGGGCGTGAGGTGTTCGAGCTTCATGACGAGTGAGCGCAGGGAGTTGCCGTGTGCGGCGATGAGTACGCGCTTGCCGGCGAGCATCTGGGGGCGAATCTCGTCTTCGAAATAGGGCCAGGCGCGGGCGATCGTGTCCTTGAGGCATTCGGTATAGGGCAGCTGATCAGGCGCGACATCACGGTATTGCTCCTGGGTGTGGGGATCGCGCGCGTCGTTCGGCTCGAGTGCCGGCGGGCAGATATCGAAGGAGCGGCGCCAGATGAGCACCTGCTCGTCGCCGTGCTCCGCCGCGGCATCGGCCTTGTTGAGACCCTGCAACGCTCCGTAGTGGCGCTCGTTGAGCTTCCAGGATTTGATGACGGGCAGCCACTCGCGATCCATTTGGCCGAGCACGATGTTGAGGGTGTGGATCGCGCGCTTGAGGCGCGAAGTGTAGCAGACGTCAAAGTCGAAACCGGCTTCTTTGAGGGCTCGACCGCCTGCTGCGGCTTCTTCGCGGCCCGTGTCGGTGAGCTCAACATCGGTCCAGCCGGTGAACAGGTTGAGCTTGTTCCACTCGGACTCTCCGTGACGGATAAGGACGAGTTGCATCGTCTGCTGGTCTGCTCGGTGCGCCATAGGGGCCTCCTTGATCTGGCACGGTGTGCGTGCCGTTTGCTTGACGCCGCAAAGGATACCCGTTTTAAGCTTGAAAGTTAACCAAGACTAACAAAATTGTTGTATTTGAATAGGGTGATGAAGGGGGGCTGCGAACTGTCTTGATCTGTAACAACTAGGGATGGAAATTGGGCCTAGGTGTTACGGATCGAGACAGGAAGAAATGGTCCTATGGAAAATCTCGATCTGTAACAGCTGACCGCCAAAGCCGGCCCTTCGTGTTACAGATTGAGACATTCGGAACCGTCTCTCAAAAACATCTCAATCTGTAACAGTTAGTCGTCGTAATTGGGCCTTCCTGTTACAGATTGAGATGTTTGAAGTGGTGAGCTAACAGGCCGAACTTGGGGCCTATGTTGTCGCCCTTGAGGTCGGCGGTGTCCACTCGTAGGGCGTGCGTTACGCGATTGTTTCGAAACGGGCGGGAAACACAGCGGGCCGGCGATGCTCCTAGTATGCCTAGTCAACTGACTGTCTAAATATCTAGGGGAGGATCGCGATGCAGGCAGATTCCGCTCAGCAGCAGGGCCTTTATCGCCCCGAATTCGACCATGATGCATGTGGCATCGGCGCGCTTGCCGATATCAACGGTGAGCGCCATCACCAGATTCTGGACGACGCACTGTCCATTCTGGTCAACTTGGAGCACCGCGGCGGCACGGGACTCGAAAAGAACACCGGCGACGGCGCCGGCATCCTGTTCCAGGTTCCGCATCACTTTTTCCGTAAAGAGGCTCAAAAGTGCGGCCAGATTCTGCCGGCAGAGGGCGACTATGGCGTGGCCATGCTGTTCTTCCCGCAGGACGACAAAGGCGTAGAGGATGCCCGCCGCGTGTTTGAGGAGGGCTGCGCCGAGGCCGGCGTGCCGCTGCTCTTTTGGCGCGAGGTGCCGGTTGACCCGCACGACTTGGGCGAGACGGCGCGTGCCTGCATGCCCACCATCCTGCAGGCCTTCCTGGGCCGCCCCGACGACACGCCCGCCGGCGATGCCTTCGAGCGTCGCCTGTACGTGTGCCGCCGCACCATCGAAAAGAAGGCCGACGCCGAGTTTGCCCTGCGCGACAAGATCTTCTATGTGTGCTCCATGAGCTCGCGCACCATCGTGTACAAGGGCATGCTGGTCGCCACACAGATGCGCCGCTTCTTCATCGACCTCAACGACGCCGCCGTCAAGACGGCGGTGGCGCTCGTCCACTCGCGCTACTCCACCAACACCACGCCCAGCTGGGAGCGCGCGCATCCCAACCGCTTTATCATCCACAACGGCGAGATCAACACCCTTAAGGGCAACGTCAACTGGATTCGCGCCCGCGAACCCAACCTGTACAGCCCCGTGTTACAGCACGATCTTGAGCGCGTGATGCCCATCATCAACCGCGAGGGTTCCGACTCGGCGATTTTGGACAACGTGCTTGAGTTTTTGGTCATGAACGGTCGCCCGCTCACGCGTGCCGCGTCCATGTTGCTGCCCGAGCCGTGGGACCACAACGACAGCCTGAGTGAGGAGCGCCGCGCCTACGACGCCTACCAGTCCATGCTCATGGAGCCGTGGGACGGCCCGGCGGCCATCGCCTTTACCGACGGTCGCACGCTGGGCGCCGCCCTCGATCGCAACGGCCTGCGCCCCGCTCGTTACTACGTGACGCGCGACGGTCGCTTTATGCTGGCAAGCGAGGTGGGCACCATCGAGGTGAGCCCCGAGAACATCCTGACGAGCGGCTGTCTGGGGCCGGGCCAGATGCTCGAGGTCGACTTTGCCCGCGGGCGCGTCATCTACAATGACGAGCTGCGCGCCCGTTACGCCAAGGAAAAGCCCTACCGTGATTGGATTGCCGAGGAGACGCTGACCGTCGACGCGCTCGATGAGCCCGCCGCGCCCGCGTCCGCCGAGGACGCCGAGGTGCCCGCCGCCGTGCGTATGGCCAAGCTCGGCTACCACTGGGATGACGTCGACGAGGTCGTGCGTCCCATGGCCCAGCAGGGCAAGGCCCCGCTCGCCTCGATGGGCATCGACGCACCGCTGGCCTGCCTGTCCAAGAAGACGCGTTCGTTCTTTGACTACTTCTATCAGCTGTTCGCTCAGGTCACGAACCCGCCCATCGACGCCCTTCGCGAGCATATGGTCACTTCGACCACGCTCTACCTGGGCAACCACGGCAACCTGCTCGAGGACTCCCGTACGGCCTGCCAGCTGGTGCGCCTGGAGCGTCCGCTGCTCAACGAGGAGGAGTTCGACCGCATTTGCGCCATCGACCGCGTGGGCTTTAAGACCCGCCGCTTCCGTGCCGTGTACCGCCGCGATGCCGGCGAGGGCGCGCTGCAGGCTGCGCTCAAGCAGCTTGCAGAGGACGTTGAGGCTGCGGTCCGCGATGGCGTGAACATCGTGGTGTTGAGCGATCGTGCCGCTGCGGGCGAGGTGCCCGTGCCGTCGCTGCTCGCTGTGGGCTGCGTGCATAACCACCTGATCCGCGCCGGCGTGCGTACCTTTGCCGACATCGTGGTGGAGAGCGGCGACGCCGTGTCTCCGCACGACTTTGCGGCACTGGTGGGCTACTCCGCGAGCGGCATCTATCCGTACAACGCACATGCGTGCATCCGCGATCTGGCGGCACACGGCGACCTGGACGTGACGGCCGAGCAGGGCATCGCCAACTACAACAAGGCCGCGACGGCGGGCATCGTCTCCATCATGTCCAAGATGGGCATCTCCACGGTGCAGAGCTACCATTCGGCGCAGATCTTCGAAGCCGTGGGCTTTACGCCGGAGTTCGTCAACGCGTACTTTGCCGGCACGGTGAGCCGTGTGGGCGGTATGGGTGTCGAGGACGTTGAGCGCGAGCAAAACGAGCGCTACGACGCCGCGCTCGCCATCCTTAAGAGCCCGGCTCCCGATCAGCTGCCCACGCTGGGCCTGACCAAGTGGCGCCCGATCGGCGGCGAGGATCACCTGATCGACCCTCAGACTGTCTACTTGCTGCAGACCGCCTGCCGTGAGGACAGCTTCGACACCTTTAAGGAGTACAGCGCCCGTCTGCACCGTACCGGCCGTGCCGTGCGCCTGCGCGACTTGCTCGACTTTGATGCCAGCGGCCGCACGCCGGTTTCGCTCGACGAGGTCGAGCCCGCGCTCAACATCGTCCGCCGCTTTAACACCGGCGCCATGTCGTACGGCTCTATCAGCAAGGAAGCACACGAGTGCATGGCCATCGCCATGAACCGCCTGCACGGCCGTTCCAACTCCGGCGAGGGCGGTGAGGATCCGCGTCGCGAGACCCCGCTGGCTAACGGTGATTCCAAGAACTCCGCGATCAAGCAGGTGGCAAGTGCGCGCTTTGGCGTGACGAGCCGCTACCTGTGCAGCGCCTTCGAGATTCAGATCAAGATGGCCCAGGGCGCCAAGCCCGGCGAGGGTGGCCACCTGCCCGGCAAGAAGGTCTACCCCTGGATTGCCGAGGTCCGTCAGTCCACGCCCGGCATCGGCCTGATCTCGCCTCCGCCGCATCACGACATCTACTCCATCGAAGACCTGG
This sequence comes from uncultured Collinsella sp., assembly GCA_959023295.1. Classification (GTDB taxonomy): domain Bacteria; phylum Actinomycetota; class Coriobacteriia; order Coriobacteriales; family Coriobacteriaceae; genus Collinsella. Next base: position 68,676 of record CAUFBM010000011.1, read on the forward strand.
CCGAGCTCATCTTTGACCTTAAGAACGCCAACCCTGGCGCACGCGTGTCGGTCAAGCTGGTCAGCGAGGCCGGCGTCGGCACCATCGCCACCGGTGTGGCCAAGGGCGCTGCCGACAAGATCTTGATCAGCGGCCACAATGGCGGCTCGGGTGCCGCTGCTCGCGATTCGATCTGGCACGCCGGTCTGCCGCTGGAGCTTGGCCTTGCCGAGGCCCAGCAGACGCTGCTGCAAAACGGCCTGCGCTCGCGCGTGGTGCTCGAGGCCGACGGCAAGCTCATGGACGGCACCGATGTTGCCGTCGCCTGCCTGCTGGGCGCCGAGGAGTTTGGCTTTGCGACCATGCCGCTCATCTCGATGGGCTGCCTCATGCAGCGCGACTGCCAGCAGGATACCTGCCCCGCCGGCATCGCCACGCAAAACTGCCGCCTGCGTCGCGGCTTCCGCGGCAAGCCCGAGCACGTCGAGCACTTTATGCTCTTTGTTGCCGGGCAACTGCGCGAGGTCATGGCGAGCCTGGGCTTCCGCACCGTCGACGAGATGGTCGGCCATCCCGAGTGCTTGCGCCAGATTGAGGTCCCGGGCAACCGTAAGGCCAACCTGCTCGATCTGTCGCCCGTGCTGGCGAGCGCGACCTGCGAGTTCGGTGCCCATATCCCGGGTGCCGACGGTCGTCACTTCCTGCCGCAGATGGCCGCGGACAGCGAGCTCGACAAGACGCTCGACTCCACGCTGTTCGTGCCCTATACGGCCGATGCCCGTGCCCACTTGCGCCCGATTCGCTTCCGCGCCGATATCGCCAACGTCAACCGTTGCGTGGGCACCATCCTGGGTAACGCGGTGACCAAGGCACATCCCGAGGGCCTGCCCGCCGGCTCCATCACCATCGATTGCGATGGATCGGCCGGTCAGAGCTTTGGCGCCTTCCTGCCGCGCGGCATTACGCTCAACGTGTGCGGCGACGCCAACGACTACTTTGGCAAGGGCCTTTCGGGCGGCGAGGTGTCGGTGCGCCCCAACCCGCATGCGACCTATAAGTTCGACGAAAACATCATCGTGGGCAACGTTGCGTTCTTTGGCGCCACGAGCGGCCGTGGCTTCATCAACGGCCTGGCAGGCCAGCGCTTTGGCGTACGCAACTCCGGTGCCACCGTGGTGGTCGAGGGTTGCGGCAACCACGGTTGCGAGTACATGACGGGTGGCCTGGCGCTCATCCTGGGCGAGGTCGGGCAGAACTTCGCTGCCGGCATGACGGGTGGCGTGGCTTATGTCTTTGACCAGTACGGCACGCTCGATGCCCGCGTGAACCACGAGAGCGTTGAGCTCAAGGCCCCGACGGCCGGCGAGCTGGCGCAGATTCGCGAGCTCATCCAGGAGCACGTGGACGCGACGCAGAGCCCGCGCGGCATCAAGCTGCTCTACAGCTTTGAGACGATGGGCAAGCACTTTGTGAAGGTCATTCCGACTGAGTACGAACGCGTGCTGGCGATTGTCGCTGCGGCCGAGGCCGTGGGCAAGACGCATGCGCAGGCTGAGGAGCTGGCGTTTGACATTGTGACCGGTCGCGCGAGCGCTGCGGATGTCGCTCGCTTCGATGTCGCGGGCGGTGCTGCGAGCGCTGCGTCCGTGGCTGCCAGTTCTGTTGCTTCGACCAAGAAGGAGGCGTAAGTGCCATGGGTAAGCCCGGTGCTTTTCTTGATATCGATCGCGTGACCCATGAGCTGCGCCCCGTGGAGGAGCGCAGCCGCGATTTCGATCCGCTGTACGTGGAACTCGACGACGACGCGCGCCGTGCCCAGGCGAGCCGTTGCATGATGTGCGGCGTGGCGTTTTGTCAGATGGGCGCGAGCTTTGGCAAGGCACGCCCGAGCGGCTGCCCGCTGCATAACCTGATTCCCGAGTGGAACGAGCTGGTGTACCGCGGCCGCTGGGATGAGGCTGCCGAGCGCCTGTCGCTCACATCGCCCATGCCCGAGTTTACGAGCCGTGTGTGCCCGGCGCTGTGCGAGGCCGCGTGCAACCTGGGTTCGGTCGATGGCCAGCCCACGACGATCCATGACAACGAGCGTGCGATCAGCGACCATGAGTGGGCAAATGGCGGTCCGCGTCGCTTTGAGCCGGCGGGGGAGGGCGCACCCACGGTTGCCGTGGTGGGCTCCGGTCCTGCTGGTCTGGTGGCGGCATGGGAGCTTGCGCGTCGTGGCGCCCGCGTGACGGTGTTTGAGCGCGACGACCGTCCGGGCGGTCTGCTCATGTACGGCATTCCCAACATGAAGCTCGAGAAGTCTGTGGTCGAGCGCCGTGTAGCGCTCATGCGTGAGCTGGGCATTGTGTTTGAGCTTGGTGCCGACGTGAGCGATCCCAAGGTTACCGCCAGGCTCGACGACTTTGACGCCGTCGTGGTGGCTGCCGGCGCTCGTGCTCCGCGTGGGCTTTCGGCTACGAATGTGGATGCGCCCGGCGTGGTGTATGCCGTGGACTACCTGACGGCTTCGACCGTCTCGGTGCTCGATGGCGGTGAGCCTGCTATTGACGCACGCGGCCTGGACGTCGTGGTCATTGGCGGTGGCGATACCGGCAACGACTGCGTGGGTACCGCGGTGCGTCAGGGCGCGCGCAGCGTGCGCCAGTTTGAGTTCTTGCCGGCTGCGCCCGATAAGCGCGCGGCAGGCAACCCCTGGCCGCAGTGGCCCAACGTTAAGAAGACCGATTACGGCCAGCAGGAGGCTATCGCTGCGATGGGTGGCGAGATGCGTGCCTGGGCCGTGGATACACTCGAGGTGCTGCTGGACAAGAAGGGTGCGGCTGCGGGTCTGCGCGTGGTCGATCTGGACTGGTCGGCGGGAAAGCCCGAGCGCATCGCGGGCTCCGAGCACGAGGTGCCAGCGCAGCTGGTGTTCATCGCCTGCGGCTTTACGGGTCCGGAGTACGGTGTGTTCGATGCGGTGAGCGTGCCTGTTGCCACCGCTGGTCGTCCGCTGCCGGTGATGGCTGCCGAGGGCTCGCATCTCGCGGCTCGCACGGAGGGCGTCGCCGCTGATGCCGCGCCGGTGTATGTGGCGGGTGATGCCCGCAACGGCAGCTCGCTCGTGGTGAGTGCCATGGCCGATGCCCTGGCCTGCGCAGCCGAAGTCGCCGAGGCACTGGAACTGTAAAGTAGTCACGGAGATATTCAACAATCGAATCGGCAAGGGCTGTCCCTAACTGCCGGCACAGACGATATGAGCAGGACATAAAAACATTGAGAGCCCCTGCTGCATGAAGGACCG
>CAUFBM010000012.1 GCA_959023295.1 uncultured Collinsella sp.
TTTGCCTCTTGACAATGTCCTGCTCATATTAAAAGGAACGTCCCTAAGTGCCGACAGTTAGGGACGTTCCTTTTGTGCCGGCATTCGGGGACACTCCTTGCGGATTTGCGAGCAGTTTGCGCGTTTGTCGACGTAAGGATGTTCATTTGTCGACTTCTTGGGCTGTGGTCACCTGTTGTTTCTGTGGTGGCTGCAGGCATCTGGCTCAAAAGGGCGGGTTGGCCGTCTATGTTTGCCTGCGGTTTTGTTGCGGTGCACATTTTCGGTCAAGCTTTTCGTCAAGTGTTTGGTCAGCATCTGGTTTGCAGTCGGAGGCCTATTTTGCCCGCGCTGGTCGTGGCTGCCCACCCTCCTCGTAAGCTCAAATTGAGGTCCATCAGTTTGAGGAGGATGCCATGACTGACCACGCTTTTGACCGAGCAGAGCTGGCTGAAGCCGTCGGCAACGATATTGCCGACATGGCCCAATTTTGGATGCTGCGGAAGTTTCAATTCCTGGAGCCGGCGCGCGAACAGTTCGAGATTATCGTCGACCCGTGGCTCAGCTATTGCGAGGAACCTTCTCAAAACGAAATCATGGCCTACAACATGGCGTTTACCGATTGGCTGCTCTTCGAGCGCTCCTATCGCCATGGCAAAACGCTGCTCGAGCTATATGTTGATGAGCCGCCGGCATCGCTTTCGCCTGCCTCGCTCAAGCGGCTCGAGCAGGTACGCGACACGCAGTATTTCTCGCGCTTTGGCATTTTGGACAAGAATCCTGCGTCCGGCATGGTCGTGCTGAAGGACACGCGCACCGATCATCGCTTTGATGTCTACGACCCGCATATCGTGCGGAAGGAGCATTGGAACGACGGCGCGATTGCGGTGCGCCTCGCCTGCGTCGACGATGTCTGGCTTACGGCGGGACAGCTCTACCTGTATGACATCGCGCGCCTGAACGACACGGCGGTCGATGGGCCTGGTGCGGTGCATCCCGAGGATCTGCAGGACGGCTTTGACACCTCGTGCATCAGCTTCTTCTTGCGTCTGGTCCGCGACATCATGGGCGCCCGGGGGCGGTACGTAAAGTCGCTCAACATCTACGAGCAGGAGTGGAAGTAGGGGATGGGCAGCTGTCGCCTGCCTTGCCCTCTGTCTTTATGTCTCGATCTGTAACGTTTAGGGACCTGGAGAACGTCTACCTGTTACAGGTCAAGACGTTTGGCACCTGGTTGGGGGGGATGTCTCAATCTGTAACATCTAGCGGCCAAAAGTTGGTCTTCCTGTTACAGATCGAGACGTTTGTCGGCGGCGGCAACGGTGACGATGGTCCAGTTGTCCGATGTGGTGATGGAAGTGTCTAATACCGTTTTCAAACACAAGCATACGACTCGCAACACGTTGGCGCGGAGCAGGATGCTCGCGCGGCTCACGGAGGCGACCGAGCAAGGTGCACTGCTCGCAACGCATGACAATGCCGAGCTCATGTGGCTGCGACGCCATGTCGGAACCGACGATATCGCGGAGCCCGAGTCGTATCTGTTCTGTTTTCAACATGATTGGGATACGTTGACACCGGCGGAGCGAGCGCTGCGTACCATCAAAGGGCTTGCAGAGTTTCATCCCGATTGGGCGTTTTGGGGTTATGACGCGGCACTTTTGTGGGGTTTGGAGGTGCCGAATGATCTGCTTGGGCCACGATATCTTGTTAAGACAGGTTGCTCGGTGACGTTGAGCAGCGGCTGCAGGTTGTTGCGTCCGCAGATGGCGGGCACGCTCGAGCGTGTTGATGGCGTGCGGGTGACGTCGTTTTGGCGCACGGTGAAGGATTGTCTGCTGCGTGCGCCGTTTTCGTATGGTCTGGCGATCGCCGATTCTGCGCTGCGGGCGAAGGGCATATCGCGCGACGACCTCTGCGAACGGCTCCAGGCCGATTGCGAGGGCAGACGCGGGTATCGCAGAGCTCAGGTGATTGCGTCGCATGCGGACGGGCTGTCCGAAAACGGTGGCGAGTCTCGGTTCCGGGCGTTCTTTATTGCATACGGTTTTCCGGTGCCAGAGTTGCAGGTGGAGTTTCGTGACCCGCTTGATTCGAGCCAAGTGTTTCGCGTTGATTATTTCTGGAGGCTAGAGGACGGGACGTGCGTGATTGGCGAGCTCGATGGAAAGGGAAAGTATGCCTTACAGAACGACGAGGGTCGGGAGTCGGTCGACCCATTCGTGGCAGAACGTCAGCGAGAGTCTCATCTGACGATGCTCGGACATAAGGTGCTGAGGTTTACGTTTGATGAGCTCAAGAACCCAGGGAAGCTGGCTGAAAAGATGAGGCTGGCGGGTATTTCGCAGCGGGCCGATTTGGCTGAGGGATGGAAGCGTCAGTGGTATGGGTGCTAAGGGGTGCAACTGACGCGAATGTGGTTGTTTCTGCCGAGTTTGTCTCGATCTGTAACAACAAGGGGCCGTTTGGCCTCGTAGCTGTTACAGATCGAGACAGAAGGTTGGCTGCCGCTAAAAGATCTCAATCTGTAACATCTCGAGGCCGAAAACCTGTCTACTTGTTACAGATTTAGATGTTTGACGACAGGGCTGGAGAATATCTTAATCTGTAACATCTAACGGCCAAAAACCGCTCTAACTGTTACAGATCGAGACAAAGGTTGGACGCGGTGCCGAAAGATCTCGATCTGTAACATCTGGCTGCTAAAACCCGGTCTACCTGTTACAGATCTAGACATTTTCCTGATGTCGCTGGGGTGGGACTGCAACGCATTTCGTTCCCCGCATCTCCTTCTTGCTCCGTTAACCGATATGTCCGCAGCAATTCCGCCGCGCTAGGTAATAATGGACAAATGTTCAAGTTAATCGTGAGGGAGGAGCTCGATATGGCATCTGCCGATCGTTCTACGTTGTTTATCAATGCGACCATTCTGGATGGTTCGGAACATATGGAGCCGCAACCCGATATGGCCGTGACTGTTGAGCGCGGCGTCATCACCTGGATGGGGCCGAGTGCTGTGGCACAGGCGCCTGCAGGTGCCGAGGTTATCGACCTGGGTGGTGCGTATCTCATGCCCGGTCTCATCAATATGCACGTGCACCTGTGCGGCTCGGGCAAGCCTGTCTCGGCCGGCGATGCGGGAGCGCTGATGAAGAAACTCGATAATCCCGTGGGCCGTGCCATCGTCCGCCGCATCCTCAAGGGCAGTGCCCAGCAGCAGCTGGCAAGCGGCGTGACCACAGTGCGCGGCGCGGGCGACCCGCTGTTTGCCGACATTGCCGTGCGCGACGCTATCGACGCCGGCAAGTATCAGGGTCCGCGCCTGGTAGCGCCGGGAACGGGCGTCACGGTGCCGGGCGGCCATGGCGCGGGCTTGTTCGCCCAGGTGGCCAACAGCCCCGTCGAGGCAGCCGAGCAGGTGCGAGACCTGTATGCGCGCGGCGCCGACGTCATTAAGCTGTTCGTAACGGGCGGTGTGTTCGATGCGACCGAGGTGGGCGAGCCGGGCGTGCTGCGTATGCCGGTGGAGGTTGCCGCGGCGGCGTGCAAGGCGGCGCACGAGGTGGGTCTGCCGGTTATGGCTCATGTCGAGAGCACCGAGGGCGTGAAGGCCGCGCTTGAGGCCGGGGTCGACACGATCGAGCACGGTGCCCCGATGACGCCCGAGATCCTGGAGCTGTACCGTGGCGCCGCGGGCACGCAGCTCGAGGGACGTGCGCCCAGCGTTACCTGCACGATCAGCCCGGCGCTGCCGTTTGTGTTGCTCGACCCGGATAAGACTCATTCGACTGACACGCAAAAGAAGAACGGCGACATCGTGTGCTCGGGCATTATTGAGAGCGCCCGTGCCGCACTGGAAGCTGACGTTAAGGTGGGCCTTGGCACGGACTCGAGCTGCCCGTTCGTGACGCAGTACGACATGTGGCGTGAGGTGGCCTATTTTGCCAAGTATGTCGGCGTGAGCAACGCCTTCGCGCTGCATACGGCTACACAGGTCAATGCCGAGCTGTTGGGTCTGGGCGGCGAGACCGGCACGATCGAGTGCGGCAAGGCTGCCGATATCTTGGTAACGCGCAAGAATCCGCTCGATGACCTGTGCGCTCTGCGTGAGCCGATACATGTGATGTGTCGCGGTGATCTGGTACGCAAGCTCAAGGTGAAGCGTATTCCCGAGGTGGACGCCGAGCTCGACGCGATTATGGCCATGCCTGCCGAAGCGCTGGCTGAGGAGCTGGCCCGCGACAGTGTGGCGTAGATGTGACAAAGGGGCAGCTCCGTTGCCGCATGCAAAAAGCTGAGGTCTCAACACGAGGCCTCGGCTTTTTTATCGAACAAATACTTAAGATTTGGGACAAACAAACCTGATTAATTTGTCCCGCGTGCGGGCGTTAGGAGCGGGTTTCCATCTTGGCGTGGCACTTGGGGCAGGTGACGCGGATCTTGCCTTTGCCCTTGGGGACGGAGAGCATCTGGCCGCAGTTGGGGCACTTGAGGTATGCCGTGGTCTTGCGACCCTTCCACATCTTCTTGGCCGTGCGCTTGGCACGCTCAAAGTCTTCCTTGCTGGTACCGGCCGTGCGCGAGGCGTTGGCAGCCGCGGCGCCGCTACCCAAGCTCGCTACGAACTTGCCCAGGCCGGGGACGTTAGCGGTCGCGGCGACAAAGGCCGCGTTTTCCTTGCGACGTGCGTCGATGTTTTTGGACAGGCCGCGCAGCACGCCAATCACGATTACGGCGATGGCAATCCAGCTGAGCCACTGGATATGGGCTATCGATCCGATCATCGCGATGACGATGCCGGCAAAACCCATCACGATGGTGAGCTCATCGGCGCCATTGCGGCCCTTCATAAAGTCATTCATGCAAATTGCCTTTCGTTCGATATGCTGCACGCCTTTATACCCGATTTAGAGCAAGGGGGACAGGTCAATCTGCACCAAGGTGGTGCAAACATACCTGTCCCCGATGCACCAAGAAGGTGCAAAGCAGTCCGTCCCCAATGCCCCAATTACTTGGAGAGTTTGACGACGACGCGTTCGATCTCGGCGAGCTTGGCGGCTTTGAGGTCTTCGTCGCCCGATTCGATTGCCGAAGTCACGCAGCCCTCGATATGCGCCTTGAGCACATCGGCGTTGATGCGCGCAATGAGCGCCTGCGTTGCCATGAGCTGCGTGGAAATATCGACGCAGTAGCGGTCCTCATCGACCATCCGCAAGATGCCGTCGATCTGCCCGCGTGCCGTCTTGAGCATGCGGGTCACCGATTTGTGGTCTGCCATCATGGCGGGTCCTCGTTTCTGGTCGATGGGGTCGAATGCTTCTGGTGGCTGCTACGCGGCGGTCACGGACAGGGCGTGGAACTTCTCGCCGGCGCCCTCGACGGCGGCAGCGAGCTGCTCGGCGGTCACGGTGTCGGCGCACTCCACCTGGACGGTCTGGGTCTCGTGATCGGCGTCGGCGTCGGTCACGCCGGCAACGTTGAGCAACGCCGTCTCGACGGTGGCGTCGCAGTGGCCGCACATGAGGCCGGAAGTCTTGATTGTGTATCGCATCGGTATTCCTCTCTGTTGTGTCGGCTTTCCCAGGCACCCGACCTTGGCCTTCAAGCCGTCGCTCGCGTACCAAAGTACGCGTCGCTCCTCTTTCAGGTCAATCTCGGGCACCTGGAAAACCCGTTCTAAATGGACTTAAGGGTGAACCTATTTTGCCACTTTAGGCTTAAAGGTTCGTAGGCGCAGCGCATTGCTTACGACGCACACGCTCGACAGGCTCATGGCCGCGGCGCCGAACATCGGCGAGAGCTGCCAACCGGTGAGGGGGAAGAACACGCCCGCCGCCAGCGGAATGCCGATGCCGTTGTAGAACAGCGCCCAGAACAGGTCCTGCTTGATGTTGCGGATTGTGGCACGTGACAGCTCGATGGCACGGGCGACGTCCATGAGATCGCTGCGCATGAGTACCACGTCGGCGCCCTCCTTGGCGATGTCGGCGCCGGTGCCGATAGCAAGGCCCACGTCGGCGCGCGCCAGGGCGGGGGAGTCGTTGATGCCGTCGCCCACCATGGCGACCTTGCTGCCCGCATCCTGCAGTTCGCGCACGTGGCGCTCCTTGTCGGCGGGGAGGACGTCGGCGATGACCTGTTCGCTGCTCAGCCCCACGCGGCGGGCGATGGCCTCGGCCGTCACGCGGTTGTCGCCGGTGAGCATGCGCACGTCGACGCCGAGCTTGCGGAGCGCAGCGATGGCCTCGGCGCTCGTCTCTTTGACCTCGTCAGCCACGGCGATGGTACCGACAAGCTCGCTGTTCTTGGCAAAGAACAGCGGTGTCTTGCCTTCGGCGGCGAGCTGTTCGGCAAGGCCCGCGGGCACGGTAACGCCCAGCTCGTCCATCAGACGCACGTTGCCGGCTGCGATGACATTTTGTCCCTCGCGCGCCGTAACGCCACGACCGGGCACGGCGGCAAAGTCCTCGACCATGCGCGCGACAATTCCGCGCGCCTCGCACTCGGCCATAATCGCCTCGGCCAGCGGGTGCTCGCTTGAGCGCTCCAACGCGGCGGTCAGCTTGAGCAGCGCCTTTTCGCTCATGGCGCGCGAGCCGTCAGCACGCGTGGCTACCACGATATCGGTCACGGCAGGCTTGCCGCGGGTGACCGTGCCCGTCTTATCGAGCACCACCGTGCCCACGCTGCGCAGATTCTCCAGCGCTTCGGCGCTCTTAAACAGAATGCCCATCTCGGCGCCCTTGCCGGTGCCCACCATAATGGCGACGGGCGTGGCTAGGCCGAGTGCACACGGACAGCTGATCACCAGCACAGCGACGGCGGAGGTGAGCGCTTCGTTGACGCTTCCGGTCAGTGTCATCCACGCCAAGAAGGTCACGGCCGAGATCACGAACACCACGGGCACGAACACGCCGGCGACCTTGTCGGCCATGCGGGCGATGGGCGCCTTGGTGGCGTTGGCGTCCTCGACAAGCTTGATGATCTTGGCGAGCGATGTCTCGGCACCCACACGCGTGGCGCGGAAGGTAAACGAGCCGGTGCGGTTGACGGTGGCGGCGTTGACGGTGTCACCGGCGGTCTTTTCCACGGGGATGGACTCGCCGGTCAGCGCGCTCTCGTCCACGGCCGAGCTGCCCTCGAGCACCACGCCATCGACGGGGATGGACTCGCCGGGGCGTACGCGCAGGATCTGGCCGGGAAGGATGCTGTCGACGTCGACGGTGGTCTCGCTGCCGTCCTCTGCCACGACGGTCGCGGTCTTGGGCGCCAGGTCGATCAGCGCCTCGATAGCGCCGCCGGTTTTGGACTTGCTGCGCGTCTCGAGGTATTTGCCCACGGTGACGAGCGACAGGATCGTGCCTGCGCTCTCAAAATACAGATTGTCCATGCCCGTCATCATGGCCTCGTGGACCTGACCCGCGGCTAACTGGTCGGCCATGATGAACATGGCGTAGAGCGACCGGGCGATGGAGGCGGTGGCGCCCACGGCGATGAGGGCGTCCATGGTGGGCGCGCCGTGCGCGAGCGATTTAAACCCGTTGATAAAGTACGCGTCGTTGACATAGACGATGGGGATGAGCAGGACGAGCTCGGTGAGGGCGAGCGTCATGCTGTGGGTATGGTCGGTGAAGACGCCGGGCAGCGGCCAGCCAAGCATGTGCCCCATGCCTATGTAGAACAGCGGGATGAGGAATACGATTGAGACGATGAGACGAGTGCGCATGGCAGAGGCGGCGGCCTCCAGTTTTTTGGTGGGCGACTCCATATGGGCGGCGCCGGACCTGGCTTGCGTACTGCTGCTTTGGGCGGCGTCGGTGCCCGTGCTGACGGGTGAGGCCGAGTAGCCAGCGCGATCGACGGCGGTGCAGATGTCGTCGGGAGTGACCTGCGCGGGGTCATAGTCGACCATCATGGAGCCGGCGAGCAGATTGACCGCGACGCTCTCGACGCCGTCGAGCTTGCTCACGGCGCGGTCTACGTGCGCCTGGCAAGCGGCACACGTCATGCCGCCCACATCGAATTTATCTTGAGCCATGGCTTCTCCTTTCTGTGGTTCGCTGTTGGAATTGTTAACCTGCTGATACTATACACCCATACCCCCTGGGGGTGTCCAGTAATGGTTGGAATGTATGACTTTTCATTACAGATGAGGGCGGCTGCTCAATCGGTGGCCGTCCTAACCAATCATCTCAATCTGTAACATCTAGCAGGGAAAATGACCTCTAACTGTTACAGATCAAGACATAGAAATCGGCCGAAAACTAACGTCTCGATCTGTAACAACTAGACCCCGTTTTACCGAGTATTTGTTACAGATCAAGACAAACAGTTGGCAGGAAACTCAATGTCTCAATCTGTAACGTCTAGCAGGGAAAATGACCTCTAACTGTTACAGATCGAGACAGACTGCCCGGGGTCAGCTCAAATGTCTTGATCTGTAACATCTAGAGAGGTTTTTAACCCCTTACTGTTACAGATTGAGATGTTGTCTCGCGGGGCGGGGGTTTGTCTCGTTCTGTAACATCTAGACCTGTATCTGCCGAGCTAGTGTTACAGATCAAGACAATTGCCGGGGAGGGGTCCCGTCACGGCAAGACGCCCGCTCCCTAGATGCAGAACCCGGGGATCACGCAGGTTCGCTTGCTTGGCTTTTCCGCAGGCGTTGCGTACGTAAAGACGTCGCCGTCGTAGCCCACACGGTTCATATAGAGCGTGCCTTCGCTCTCCGATGTGTCGGGACTCACCGTTCGTTCCCACCAGCAGGTGTCCTTGCCCTTCCACTGGCGGACCATCGTCTCGTTCGTGGAATACGGGCTCACCTTGAGCTCGCGGAAGAGCTGATACTCCTTGCCCTCGCCGTTGTAGATGTCTGCCAGGTAGTGATAGCCCTCGGCAAACGAATCGGGCGGTTGCGTACCGCACAGCTCGACCATGGCGGGCAGCCAAAGGGTTGCGGGCAACTCGCTCAGACACGATGCACTGTTGGCGGCGCCCACATTGTTCGAGACCTTCTTGACCCCTTTAATGAGCGCGCGCAACTCGTTGGGCAGCAGCTTAAGGCCGTCGCCGTCGAGCCATTCCCGCAGCTCGCAATCTGCCCAGCCGGCGCTCGGCGGTTCAGTCGCAGCATCGCGCTCGGCAATACCCGCGTCGAACATAAACGTCAGCCCGGCCTTGCCCGTCCCGTCCAGAAGCTCATCGTGGCGGATGCCCACAAGCTGAGCGCCGACCTCCAGCCCGTTGGCGAGCTTCACGCGCTTGGTGCACGGATAGGGGATATGCCCATCAACGTCGAGCAGGTGGTAGCGCTTGGCAATCTCGTGTGCCTCGCTACGGGTCTCGGCGGCCTTAATCTTGAGCGAAATCTCCTGCAGCTGAGCCCAGGTGTAGTCGTCAAGCGAACCGCGGATGCCGTCCAGGTAGTCGGGGATGCCAAAGCCATGGGTTGCCGCCCCGATAACGCCGAGCCCCGCAACGGCTGCAACGACGCCGCCGATGACAAAGCGACGGCGTGTCATGACGTCGTGCCGGGCCTGCTCCAAAATCTCTCGCGCGCGCTCGCCGACGACGTCGACCTTAAGGTGCGTGCCAGAATCGATATCAATTGCGGCCTCGTCTCCTGCACCCTCGTGGTCCTCAGATTCTGCAGCGGGGAGGTATGTCGAGAGCACCTCGAGCATCTGCTGCTCGGTAGGGCGATCGCCCTGTTCGACCGAGATGCCTTTCATGATGATCTGGACAAGCGCTTTGTCGCCCTCGCAGCGCGGCTCGAGCGGCGCCGGTTTGGTCTTGGTCTTTATGAGGTAGAACGAGCCGGTCGCCGCGGCACCCGTCGACTCGACATCGAACGGTTTGCGACCGCTGTAGAGCTGGTACAGAATGCTCGAAAGCGCATAGACGTCGATCGCGGGCGAGCGGCGAAGGGCCGCGATGCCTTCGATATCCTGCGTGAGCATTTCGGGCGCGGCGTATGCGGGCGTGGCAAAGCGCCAGATGTCGGCGCGCCGGGTGATCGTGTCGTCGCCGAGGGCCATGGTCGCGGAGCCCATGTCGATGAGACAGGGGTCAAAGGAGCAATCGGCAATCTGCTGCTCGAGCGTTCGGCTGGTGGTGCGGAACATGATATTGGCAGGCGACAGGTCGCGATGGACGACCGGATTCACAAGGCCTTGGGTCATCAAGAGCGCGCGAAGCACGGCGTTTCCGACGGCGGCGACCATCTGGGTGGTCAGCCCGCCCGAGGCGTCGTGCGGAAGCAAGGGCAGCGCCTGTTTGAGCGAGGTGCCCTCGACCCACTCCATGAGGATAAGCGGGTCGTCCTCGCACGATCCGTAGCCATAGACGCGCGGAAATCCGCGCAGGTGCGAGACGGTACACAGATGACGGTACTCCTCGAACAGTGCGGCGGTGTTGGCCAGGTGCGCGGCCGATTGCTCGGCGGAGCGGTCGGGGGCTTGGCCGGAAAGGATGGCGTTGTCCTTGAGTAGCTTGACGGCAAAAACCTCGCCGCTTGTGTTGGTCGCGCGCAGCACGTGCCCGATGTTGCCGTTGTTGCGGTGGGCCGTCTGGAGAATAAGCGTCATAAACCGACGCTTGGCGTCGTCCTCGGCGCTGGGGTCGACCGCCACGGCGGTGTCGAACGTGTCAAGACGGATAAGTTTGTCGCCATAGGCGCTATCGGTAGTATCCATGGCGTTCCTTTGTCTAGCATGGGTTGCTGCGCGTATACGTGGGCAGTGTGGATATCGGTAAAGTACCATGATAGCCACACTGCCCACGTATACCGCTGAGTATTGTCGTTTACGACGCAGAAGGTAGAAGACGAAAGACGGACGGCGACCGTCTTTCGATCGCCGTCCGCGCTAGTCCACAATGACAAGGAATGTCGTGTAGAGACCCAGATGGAGCCTGTCGCTGTTTTCGATTTCCACTGGGGGATAGATCTTGCCGGGCTCGCGTTGGTCGCGCGGCGGCTCAATCACAATATCGCCGTCGCCCGCGCCCGATTCGAGCACTGTGCCGTTGGTCGACCCAAGGCCCTGGGCGTACCAGCGTCCACCTTCGAGCCAAATGCGGAGATGCTCGCGCGATGCATCAGCGCCTACATCGGTGATGCTGGGCGAAGTTTTGGGCAAGGACCCAATTACCGTGCCGCGCGGATCGCGTGTGAGGGGATGGATTTGCATGTCGGCGCAGTTGTCGGCATGGGTTCTGAGCAGACCGAGGTTGGGGGCGACAGTGCGCGGCTGCTCCAGGCTGCTCATAAAGCCACGTCCGACGGTAGTTTCGGTGGTGCCAAAGTGCCCGCCTGTCTTGCTGTCGCAAAAGCGCTCGACGGTGGCCACGCCTTGGATGGGGTCAGCGAGCGCCCCCGTTGCCACAAAGAGCATAAGGTAAAGCGTACTCTTCTCGCGCACGGCATTGCCGTCAAAGTTGTCGATGCGATTGAGGGCATTTGCATATAGGCGGCTGTCCAACTTGTAGCTGGCGAGAGCCGACATCATTTCGTTGGCGGCCGGGCCGCGATAGTGCTCGGCGATTGCCTGATAGGCGGACTCGCCGCTGCCGAGCTTGCTGCAGATTGCCGCGGAAAGATTGAGCGTGGTGACGGCAAAGTCGCTGTAGATGGCGGGCGCGCACTGGTCAGGCTCGCGATGGACGATGTAACGGGTGAGATACGAGCGGTTGGAAGAGCATTTCTCGAGCAGGGTACTGCCGAGATAAGAGTTTCCATTGATGAGCATTCGGGCGATCTCGAGATGTTTAAGACCGCCGAACGAGCGAATATCGTTATAGAGGACCGAGCAAGGCGTCTCTGCTGCCACGGATACCTCCTTTGATTGCTTCCTAGCCAATAAGGCGATAGGAATTAATGGCCCCCGGTGGGCGACGTATTAAATGGATGCGCAATATGTAGCGTAACCAAAGCAACATTATAGGCCACATGTTCGAAATTGCAGGAAGACTGAGAGATTTGGTTTGGACCGGACGGAAATCCCCCTCTGTCTTGATCTATAACAATTAGGACCGATTTTACTCGGTAACTGTTACAGATTGAGACGTTTGTGAACCGTGTCGACCGTTTGTCTCGATCTGTAACACGTAGAGGAAGATTTGCCCTGTTGATGTTACAGATTGAGACAATTGGCCCAGACCTGCTCCGTCATCTGTGGTTTACGTGGGGGCATGCGATGCACGGGTATACTAACCAGCGGCGAATCTGCTCCATCGCTTAGAGCTGCTGCGTCTGGACGGCGCGTGATAGGGCTGCCAAAGCGATCGCCAGCGTGCTGAGCAACGTCCTCTCTGTGCGCACCCGTTTTTGTATGTATTAGCGCACTACCAAGCACGCCCGCGCGGCCGCATGCCGTGCCCATTGCGCGTGCAGATAAGGAACAACAACATATGCGTAATTCTGTATCCGACGTCACCGACGCCGAGATCCTGGACGAGACCCGTGAGGCCATGACCCAGGCTGCCTTCGATGCCGCCGATGAGGCCAATGCTGCCCAGGCCGTCGAGTCCGCTACCGAGAGCCTGCCCGCCTTTGACGAGCTGGGCCTTTCCGACGAGATGCTTCGTGCCATCGAGAACCTGGGCTACACGGCGCCGACGCCCGTGCAGGCCGGCTCGATCCCTGTGGTGCTCGAAGGCCGCGACCTGCTTGCCGCCGCTCAGACCGGCACCGGCAAGACGGCCGCCTTTTTGCTGCCGACCATGAACAATCTGGAGCACATCGCTCCGCCCAAACCCGTGCGTGAGCGCGGCGGCCGCAACCGCCGTCGCGGTGCCAAGAAGCCCGAGGGCAACGGCCGTGGCCCCGTGATGCTCGTCATCACCCCTACGCGCGAGCTTGCCCAGCAGATCGACGAGGTCGCGAGCAAAATCGCCGACGTCACGGGCCACGTTGCCGTGACTGTCGTGGGCGGCGTGAGCTACAAGCCGCAGACCGCGGCACTTAAGTACGGTTGCGATATCCTGGTTGCCACGCCGGGCCGTCTGGTCGATCTGATCGAGCAGGGCGCTTGCCACCTGGACGAGGTCAAGGTCCTGGTGCTCGACGAGGCCGACCGCATGCTCGACATGGGCTTTTTGCCCGCCGTCCGCCGCATTGTGCGCGAGACGCCGGCCGAGCGCCAGACGCTGCTGTTCTCGGCGACCCTCGACGAGGAGGCCGTGGGCGAGATCACCGACCTGGTGAGCGACCCGGCCCGCGTGGAGATCGCGCCGGCCACGTCGACCGCCGACACCGTCGACCAGTTTGTGTTCCCGGTGTCCATCGAGGCAAAGAACAACCTGCTGCCTGAGTTCCTCAAAAAGGAGGGCCCGGAGCGCACCATCGTCTTTATGCGCACCAAGCACCGCGCCGACAGCTGCTGCCGTCGCCTTGAGCGCAAAGGCATCAAGGCCGCCGCGATTCACGGCAACCGCAGCCAGGCCCAGCGCGAGCGCGCGCTTTCTGCCTTCCGCGACGGCACCGTCGACGTGCTGGTGGCAACCGATGTTCTCGCCCGCGGCATCGACATTAGCGACGTGCGCTACGTCGTGAACTTTGACGTGCCGGCCGAGCCGACCGACTATATCCACCGCATTGGCCGTACAGGCCGCGCCGGCGAGCTGGGCTGGGCCATCACGTTTGTGACCGAGCAGGACGTGGACGAGTTCTACGAGATCGAGAAGCTCATGGACAAGACCGCCGACATCTACGAGGCCGGCGACCTGCACGTGGGTCCCAACCCGCCCGCGGTTGATCCCGAGCGCGACCCTGCGGCCTTTAAGGCGAAGAAGAAGACCAAGCGCGGCAAGTCCAAGAGCAAGAAGAAGCTTGAGCAGGCGCGTCGCGACGGCAAGCGCAACGGCGACGATTACGGCGATGTTGCCGGTCGTTCCAACCGCGGTCGCGACGAGCGCCGCGGCGACGGCGAGCGTCCGAGCCGTCCCAAGCGCGGCGGCAAGACCCGCGTGCGCGAGGGCGTTCAGGCTCGCGTAGACGAGGCTGTTGAGAGCGTGGCCCGCGAGGTAGCTGCCGAGGAGCGCGGCGGTGCCGCTGCCGTCGAGCAGGCCCCGCGCGGTAACCGTGCCGAGCGTCGTGCCAAGCAGTTCCAGGGCGAGGCGCATCGCCGCCGTCGCGAGGATGGGGATCGCGGTGGCCGTCGTCGTGTCGAGCGCGAGGACGAGGGCCGCGGTTCGCGCGGTGGCAAGCGCGGTGGCCGTGACGAGCGCCGCGGCGGCGAGGGCCGTGGTGAGCGTAGCACCCGCGGCGGCGAGTCCCGTGGCGGCAAGCGCTTTGAAGAGCGCGGTAGCCGCGGCGGCGAGCGTCGCGAGGGTGCTCGCGGCAATGGCGGCCGCGGCGGCGCTGGTCGTTCTAACGAGTCGCGCGATCGTCGTGACCCGCGTGCCAGCCGCGATCGTCGCGATGACTGGCGCAACTACGACGATACCCGCGAGGAGCGTCGTGGCGGCTATCGTGGCGGGCGTGGCGGCAACCAGACCGGCTCCCGTGGCGGCCGTGCCGGCGGTCGCGATAACCGTGGCAGCTATGGCAACAGCCGTGGTGGCAAGCGCGGCGGCAGCTCCCGTCGCCCCGGTGACGGCGGCGGCAAGCGCAAGTAACACACGCGTCGCGCGGTAAGGCGAGATGAGTTTGGGCCCCGAGCAGACTGTGCTCGGGGCCCTTTTTGTTTGCCGTATCCGATCGCTAGTTCAAATGTGATTTCCTCGGGAATGCATCTAGAGGATGCCGTGGGCCTGTTTCCTGCCATGCGGCAATGGGTCCCATGGGGTGCGCCGTGCATTTTTTGGAGTATTCTGTAGTTCGAGTTGTCTGCATATGATTCGACGTCGCCAACGGTGGTCTTCGGATATCCCTAGAGAGCGTTTTGAGCCAGATTTCGCCGTTTTCCGGAGCAGGGACGCGTTATTCTCGCCATGTCGGGACTTAAAATGATACGGCGCCCTACAGTTTTGCCCACCCGCGGCGGTGCTGGCGCGGTCACGTTGCAGAATACTCCGTTTTTTGCACGGGCCAGGATGGGGTACCTTGGGAGAACACGGCAGCATCCCGTAAATATATACAATCTGTACCGTAATTTATACAAAACGAAGAGGCAGGCAGCGTAGGGTTGGTGCATTGGGGTGCTTGGTGCGCCAAAATGGGGACCCCACGTGCCGTATACTCTGGCTGGATGTGAAAACGGCTTGACGCGTTGCTGAGCGTAGGGGGAGGGTGTCTAGATGAGCGTATTTGAAATTGTGTTTAGTCCGACGGGTGGAACGGAGAAGGTGTCTTGCCTTGTGGCTGGAGCGCTGGACAAGAATACCGTTACCGTCGATCTGACCGATAGCGGGTTGGATTTCCACGAGGTCTCGATGACGAAGGACGACGTGGCTGTTATCTCCGTGCCAGCGTATGCCGGCAGAGTCCCTGCCGTGGTGGTCGACCGACTGAACATGGTTCACGGCAACGGAGCGCGGGCCGTTCTGGTGTGCGTCTACGGAAACCGCGCGTTTGAGGACACGCTCGTAGAGCTGGAGGACGTTGCGAAGCATGCGGGATTCCGGGTAATCGCGGCAGTTGCAGCCATTGCAGAACATTCCATTGCGCGACAGTTTGCTGCTGGGCGACCGGATGCGCAGGATGCGGCGCAGCTCGCAGAGTTTGCGCAGCAAATTCAGCAAAAGCTGTTGGCTGAGGATACATCCGAGCCCTCTATTCCCGGCAATCGTCCTTACAAACAAGCCAGAGGTCACCGCATGGCACCTGAGGCAACAGAGGATTGCGTCTCCTGCGGTGCATGCGCCGCGGCGTGCCCCGTTTGTGCTATCGACAAGGGTGACCCCAAACGAGCAGCTGGCGAGGCGTGCATCTCCTGCATGCGCTGCATTGCCGCATGCCCGCGAGGCGCTCGTAAGCTTGATCCCAACAAGCTATCCGCTGTTTCCCAGATGCTGAGCAAGGTTTGCGTCGTGCGGAAGGAATGCGAGCTCTTTGTCTAGCGCATACGAAATTGGTGCAATGGGGCCAGGTTAATCTGCACCAACCTGGTGCAAGCAAACCTGTCCCCAATGCACCAGAGTGAGGAGTGTCCCCGAGTGCCGGCAGAAAAGGAACGTCCCCAAGTGCTGCCTAAATACCGTTTATCGAAGAAAAAATACCGCTCACCGGTCATAATGACTATTCTGGCTTTGGGCTTGTCTACAATAGCTCCCGTAAAAAGAAATGCGGAAGGTTACCGAGTCCCTCGGACGTGGGCCTAACCAAAGTCTTTGAACGGATGTGTCTCTATGGATGCATTCGCTTGATTTTGGTTGGGCTATATTTATGAAGGGACATGCCACCATGGGTTTCTTTTCTCGCCTGATGGGCGGTTCGGATGAGCAGAAGACTGCAACTTCCGAGTTCGAAATCCTCGCTCCTGTTTCCGGCGAGCTTGTTCATCTAGAAAATACCAATGACCCCGCTTTTAGCAGCCGTGCCGTGGGCGATGGCGTTGCCGTGGTTCCCCAAGAGGGAACGGTGTGCGCTCCTGTTTCCGGTACCATCGCGGCGCTGTTCCCGACCGAGCATGCACTGGGCATCATGTCCGACGACAGCTCTGCTCAGGTGATGCTGCATATCGGAATCGACACTGTTAAACTTGAGGGCAAGGGCTTCCATGCGCTTGTTGCTCAGGGTGACCATGTCGACGCGGGCCAGCCCCTCGTTGAGGTCGATTTCGACGCGGTCCGCGCCGCCGGCTTCGATCCCACGGTCTTCGTTATCGTGTGCGAGCGTTCGGAGAACTCGACTCTTCGTGAGCACGCTTCCGGCCCTGTTGCTGTTAAAGAGCCTGTCGTCTGGCTTCCGAGTAAATTCTTGTGGTGGGCACCGTGGTTATCAAGCGAGTTTTCAACAATAACGTCGCAATGGTCACTTCGGACGATGGCTCCGAGCTCATTGTCATCGGTCGAGGCCTCTGCTTTGGCCGTCATGCCGGCGACGCTGTCGATGAAGCATCGGTCGAAAAGACCTATGCACTGCAGGAGGGCACTTCTCAGGATTCGCGTACGATCGACCGCTTGGCACATCTTTTGGAGTCCATTCCCACCGTCAACCTCGTGATTGCCGAGGACATCGTTCAGATGCTTCGTCGAGAGCTCAATGTTGATATCAACGACAAGATTCTCATTGCTCTCGCAGACCATATCAGCCTTGCTTTGGAGCGCGAGCGCAAGGGCGTCCCCTGCGAGAATCCGTTGCTGCTCGAGATCCAGCAGTTCTATCGCAAGGAGTATGCGCTTGCGGGCCGTGCGCTGCAGATTGTCAAGGAGTATATGGGCATCCAGATGAGCGAAGAAGAGCAGGGTTTTATTACGCTGCATATCGTCAACGCCACCATGCCGCAACGCTCCGACCGTCTCATCATCTCGGTCCAGCTTGTTCGCGACGTGCTCACGATTGTTTCCGAGCGCTATGCTACGACCCTCGATGACACCTCGCTGCCCTATGAGCGTTTCGTCCGCCACCTGCAGTTTTTCGCACAGCGGGCGCTTGACCCCGCGGCCGGGCAGATCAATGACGATGCACTGTTCCGAATCGATGAAACTAAGTATCCGTGCGCGTTCTCGTGCGCGGACGCCATAGCCGCCCACTTGGCGTCTACCTATAACGTTGTCGTTACCGATGCCGAGAAGAGTTATCTCGCATATCACATTGTTAACCTGCTTGGAGAACCTGGTCTCTAGGCATAACGTGCCCACACATCGATTGATATAAGGCAAGGCTCACGGTCTTGTCCAGGGCACACCTATCTCAATTTGCGGAAAAGGAAGGGGAGTACCGCTATGACCGCAAAAAAGAAGTTCAATTTCAAAGCGCCGTTGGAGGTGTTCGCGAAGTCGATCGTTCAGCCGATGATGTATCTCTCGGTTGCCGGCATCCTGCTCATCGTGGGCATCATTCTGACCAACAAGACCATCTGCGCCGTGATCCCTGTGCTGGGCTCCGGTCCGTTCCAGCTTGTGGGCGCCGTTGTCTATCAGTCGCTGATGTTTATCATCAACAACCTCTCGATTCTGTTCTGCGTGGGCATCGCCGGCGCCATGGCAAAGAAGAACAAGGGCCATGCTTCGCTGATTGCCCTGATGTCGTTCTTCCTGTTCCTGCAGGCCAATAACATCGTGCTCAACGCCACCGGTTCTCTTGCCGAGGCGAGCGGCATGCTCGGCCTTACCGGAACCGGCCAGAGCACGATTATGGGCATTCAGGTGCTCGATACCGGCGTGTTTGGCGGCATCATCCTGGGCTGCATCACCGGTGCCGTGTTCAACAAGTACTCGAACAAACAGTTCCCCATTGCCCTTTCGATGTTCTCGGGCGTTCGCTTTCCGTTCCTGATCATGATCATCATCTCCTGGATCATGGGTGCTGGCTTCTGCATCGTTTGGCCTCCTGTCCAGGGTGCCATCTCCTCCGTTGCCGGAATCATTAAGGAGTCGGGCAACATCGGTCTGTTTATCTACGGCATGCTCAACAAGCTGCTCGTTCCCACCGGCCTGCACCACCTCATCTACACCCCGTTCCAGTTCTCCGATGTGGGCGGCACCCTTACGCTGGGTGATCAGGTTATCGCCGGCGCCTATCCCATCCGTGTTGCCGAGATGGCAATGACGGGCCAGCCCTTCTCCGATAGCACCTACTTCAACAGCTACACCTTCAACAACCTGTGGCCCTACATCGGTATCGGTCTCGCCTTTATCTTCACCGCCTACAAGCAGAACAAGGATAAGACCAAGGCCGTTATCATCCCGCTGATCATCACCGCCGTGCTCTCCTGCGTGACCGAGCCCATGGACTTCCTCTTTGTCTTTGCCGCTCCCGTGCTCTTTGTCGTTCACTCGATTCTTTCCGGCATCTTCCTGGTTCTGCTCAAGGTCCTCTCCGTGCCCGCTTCGACTGCAGGCGGCATCATCAACATCGTGGTTTCCAACCTGGTCCTCGGTGTCGACAAGACCAACTGGCCGGTTATGCTGGTGCTTGGAGTCGTCAACGCCGCTCTGTACTTCTTCCTCTTCACCTTCCTTATTAAGAAGCTCAACCTCCACACGCCTGGTCGCGAGGAAGAGTCCGAGCTCGCCGAGTCCGTTGCCGAGGGCGAGGCCGCCGCGTCTGTCGCGGTGAAGCAGGGCGCTGTTGCCGCGGCTCCCGCAGAGGGCGTCGATGCGGGCATCGCCGATCTGGTCGCAGGTCTTGGCGGCAAGGATAACATCGAGGAGCTCGAGAACTGCTTTACGCGTCTCCGCGTGAACGTTAAGAACCCGGACCTCATCGATGAGGACCTCATCAACCACGTGCCCAACAGCGGCATCAACCGCAACGGCAATAATATCCAGATCATCTTTGGCATGAAGGTCGCCGAGATGCGCGACAAGGTCGAAAACGCAATTGAGAAGGAGCAGTAAACAATGATCATTACTCTGTGTGGTGGCGGATCCACCTTTACCCCCGGCATCGTCAAATCCATCGCTCTGCGCAAGGACGAGCTCGACGTTGACGAGATTCGTCTGTACGACATCAACGAGGAGCGCCAGCGCAAGATTGGCGTGCTCGTGGACTGGATTTTGCACGAGGATCTTGGCCTGGACATCAAGCTCACGGTGACCACCGACAAGGAGACTGCCTTTACGGATGCCAGCTTCGTGTTTGCCCAGATGCGCGTGGGCGGCTACGCCATGCGCGAGCAGGACGAGAAGATTCCGCTGCGTCACGGCTGCGTGGGCCAGGAGACCTGCGGTTGCGGCGGCCTTGCCTACGGCATGCGCACCATCTTCCCCATGGTCGAGCTGATCGATGACGTTGAGAAGTATGCCAAGAAGGACTACTGGATTCTCAACTACTCCAACCCTGCCGCCATCGTGTCCGAGGGCTGCCGTGTGCTGCGTCCCAACGCTCGCATCATCAACATCTGCGACATGCCGATCGCGATTATCGACGTGGTTTGCGCCGCGCTCGATATCGACAAGAAGGATGTCGAGTACGATTACTTTGGTCTCAACCACTTTGGTTGGTTCACCTCGATCCGCCACAAGGGCGAGGAGGTGCTCCCGCAGCTGCGCGAGTACATCAAGGAGCACGAGATTCTGCTGCCCGATTCGTACCTCAAGGGCATGGGCTCGCTGATGTCCAAGAAGCCCGAGGAGGCCACTGACGAGCACCCCGAGCAGAACCGCCACACCAAGGGCAGCTGGTACTACGTCTGGAAGGGCGAGTACGAGATCATGGAGTGCTTCCCGGAGTACCTGCCCAACACGTACCTGAACTACTACCTGCAGCAGAAGGAGTTCGTCGAGCATTCCAACCCCGAGCGCACCCGTGCTAACGAGGTTGAGGAGACGCGTGAGAAGAACCTCTTTGATGGTATCGATCACTACGAGAAGACGGGCGAGATCGACGAGAGCACGTTCTATGCGGGCAGCCACGGCGACTGGATTGCCGACCTGGCTATCGCTCTGAAGAACGACACCAAGCAGCGCTTCCTGGTCATTTGCGAGAACAAGGGCGCTATCCCCAACATGCCCTACGACGCTATGGTCGAGCTGCCTGCCTACATTGGCAAGAACGGCCCCGAGGTCATCAGCCGCGACAACATTCCGCTGTTCCAGCAGGGTCTTATGATGCAGCAGCTGAACTCCGAGAAGCTCGTGGTCGAGGCCACGATCGAGGGTTCGTACGAGAAGGCACTCAAGGCCTTTACGCTCAACAAGACCGTGCCGTCGATGAAGGTCGCCAAGGAGGTTCTCGACGACATGATCGAGGCCAACAAGGGCTTCTGGCCCGAGCTTAAGTAAAAGCAACAGGGTCGCTGACCGCATACCATGAGCAATGCCCCGTCCACGTGATTGCGTGGGCGGGGCATTGTCATTTGGTAACGCGTTTTATCAAATATGGCATTTATCTGCGGTAATGTTCTATTTCACCGCTGAGGGTGACATTTCATGCCGCCTGCCGAACTGCGTGGAGACCTAACAACTTTTTAGGTCAGTGTTGTGCGTGTAGCAATTTCGCCCGGCCTCGCCTCCGGGCTGCCATGTGAGAGGGGATCTTTATGGCACGACTGCACGTAATGGAACGCAGCCACGCTCAGGCCGTCATGGACGATCTGCACGATGCGCTCGGACGTCGTCTGGCGGTGAGTTCGCTCGCCCCGTGTCCCGTTGAGTTTACGGCAGCGCTCGTCAACCTGTGCTCCACCCAGAGCTGCGGCAAGTGCACACCTTGCCGTGTGGGCCTGAGCGCGCTGAGCGACCTGCTCGCCGATGTGCTCGAAGGGCGCGCCGACGAGTCCACGCTCAACTTGATTGAGCGCACCGCCCGCACCATCTACCTTTCGAGCGACTGCGCCATCGGCTACGAAGCCGGCGCCATGGCACTCACGGCCATTCGCGGCTTCCGTGACGATTTTGAGCATCACATCCGCGAGCACTCCTGCGGCTTTGACCGCGAGGCCCGCGTCCCGTGCGTCTCGGGCTGCCCGGCGCACGTCGACATTCCCGGGTACATCTCGCTGGTCGAGGCCGGCCGCTATGCCGACGCCGTCAAGGTCATCCGCAAGAACAATCCGCTGCCGCTCGTCTGCGGCCTGGTGTGCGAGCATCCCTGCGAGATGCACTGCCGCCGTGGTATGGTCGACGACCCCATGAACATCCTCGCCCTTAAGCGTTTTGCCGTCGAGCACAGTGACCTCAACGACCACAAGCCGCATGTGGTGGACAACACCGGTAAGCGCGTCGCCGTGATCGGCGGCGGCCCGGCCGGCCTTTCCTGCGCCTATTATTTGGCCGTGATGGGCCACAAGGTGACGATTTTTGAGCAGCGTCACCACCTGGGCGGCATGCTGCGCTACGGCATTCCCAGCTACCGTCTGCCGCGCGAGCGCCTACAGGCCGAGATCGACTGGATCTTGAGCGCCGGCATCGACGTGGAGCTCGACCACTCCGTCAACGGCGAGGAGCTTGCCCGTCTGCGCGACGAGTTCGACGCCGTCTACCTGGCCATCGGTGCCCACAGCGACAAAAAGCTCGGCCTTCCGGGCGAAGAGGCGCTCGGCGTGGAGTCGGCCGTCAAGATGCTGCGTGCCATCGGCGACGACGAGCTGCCCAACCTGGGCGGCCGGCGTGTGTGCGTCATCGGCGGCGGCAACGTTGCCATGGACGTGGCTCGCTCTGCCGTGCGCTGCGGTGCCGAAAAGGTAAGCATCGTCTACCGCCGTCGCATCTGCGACATGACGGCCCAGGACGCCGAGATCGCCGGCGCCCAGGCCGAGGGCTGCGAGGTGCTGGAGCTGACGGCCCCGCTCGCCATCGAGACCGGCGAGGACGGTCGCGTGTGCGGCCTGCGCGTGCAACCGCAGATTATCGGCGAGCCCCGCCGTGGTCGCCCGGCCCCGCGTGCCGCCGCTACGCCCGAGCGTGTCATCCCCTGCGAGCGCGTGTTTGTGGCCATTGGCCAGGACATCGATTCCAAGCCGTTTGAGGAGATGGGCATTGCCTGCAAGTGGGGCTGCGTCGTCACCGACTCGGACGGCGCCGTGCCCGACTTCGACGGCCTCTTTAGCGGCGGCGACTGCCAGACCGGCCCCGCCACCGTTATCCGCGCCATCAACGCCGGCCGCGTGGCTTCGGCAAATATCGACCGCTACCTGGGCTTTGACCACAAGATCAAGCTCGAGGTCGAGCTGCCGACCGTCCAGTTTAAGGGCAAGCACGAGTGCGGCCGCTGCGAGCTGGGCGAGCGCGAGGCCGGCGAGCGTATTCACGATTGGAATCTGGTCGAGCAGGGTCTCACCGAGCAGGAGGCGCGCCAAGAGGCGAGCCGCTGCCTGCGTTGCGACCACTTTGGCTTTGGCGCGTTCCGCGGAGGGAGGAACCTGGAATGGTAGAGCCCAACAAAACCACTGTCAGCGACAACACCGAAAGCGGAGCACTCAACATGGTCAAGCTCACGATCGATAATTGCGAGGTCGTGGTGCCCGAGCACACCACGATCCTAGATGCGGCCAAGTCCGCCGGCATTCAGGTTCCCACCCTGTGCTATCTGCGCGATCTGAACGAGATCGGCGGTTGCCGCGTGTGCGTGGTCGAGGTCGAGGGCTGCGACCAGCTGGTTGCCGCCTGCAACAACTACGTGCTCGACGGCATGGTGGTCCATACCAACAGTCCCAAGGCCCGCGAGGCCCGTCGCACCAACGTGCAGCTGCTGCTGTCCCAGCACGACTCGCGCTGTACGAGCTGCGTGCGCAGCGGCAACTGCAACCTGCAGACCATCGCCAACGACCTGGGCATTTTCTATCTGCCGTATCAAAGGCATTTGGCGGGCGAGGGCTGGGATTTCGATTCCCCCATCATCCGCGAAAACGACAAGTGCATCAAATGCATGCGCTGCATCAAGGTGTGCGAGAGCGTGCAGGGCCTAGGGATTTGGGACCTGACCAACCGCGCCACACATACCGCCGTGGGTACCCGCGGGCGTGCACCGATCGGCAAGACCGATTGCGTCGCGTGCGGCCAGTGCATTACGCATTGCCCGACGGGCGCACTGCGCGAGCGCGACGATACCGAGGCCGTGTTTGACGCGCTCGCTAATCCCGACAAGATCGTGCTGGTGCAGATCGCGCCTGCCGTGCGCAGCGCCTGGGGCGAGGAGCTCGGCATTCCGCGCGAGGAAGCCACCGTTGAGCGCTTGGCCTGCGCACTGCGCCGCGTGGGCTTTGAGTACGTGTTCGACACCGATTTCTCGGCCGATCTCACCATTATGGAGGAGGGCTCCGAGCTGATCGAGCGCCTGGGCGCCGCCGCCAAGGGCGAGGGTAACAGCCGCGGTTGGCCCATGTTTACGAGCTGCTGCCCGGGCTGGGTGCGCTTTGTAAAGGCGCGCTACCCGGAGTTTGTCGACAGCCTGTCCACGTCAAAGTCGCCGCAGCAGATGTTCGGCGCCATCGCCAAGACCTATTACGCCAGGGTGCTGGGCGTGGAGCCCGGGCGCCTGTTCGTGGTGTCCGTGATGCCGTGCACGGCCAAGAAGGCCGAGTGCGCGCTGCCGAGCATGGTGGGCGAGGACGGTGCGCCCGACGTGGACGTTGCGCTGACGGTGCGCGAGATGGTACGCATGATCCGCGCGAGCCACGTGAGCGTCGATACGCTTACCGAGGAGCCACTCGATACGCCGCTGGGCTTTGGCACGGGCGCGGGCGTGATCTTTGGCGTCACGGGCGGCGTGATGGAGGCCGCCGTGCGCTCGGCATATTACCTGGTGACGGGCAAGAACCCCGATGCGGATTTCTTTACCGACGTGCGCGGCCTGGACGGCTGGAAGGAAGCCGTGGCCGATATCGATGGCACCAAGGTGCGCGTCGCCGTGGCGCATGGGCTGGGCAACGCCGCCCGCCTACTCGACGCTATTCGCGACGGCCGTGTGAGCTATGACTTCGTTGAGGTCATGGCGTGCCCCGGCGGCTGCGTCGGTGGCGGCGGTCAGCCCATCCATGACGGCTGTGAGCTGGCGGCAGAGCGCGGCCAGGTGCTCTGGGGCCTCGATGCGGCGGCAGACATTCGCTTCTCGCACGAGAACCCCGATGTTCAGGCATGCTATCGCGAGTTTTTGGGCGCGCCGCTCTCGCCGCTGGCTGAGGAGCTGCTGCACACCGACCATCACGCCTGGTCGATGCCCAACGAGGAGGCGTGCTAGCGATGCGTGCGTTTAATGTTGAGATGACGCGCCGGGGGTTTGCCTCGGCGCTCGCCGCGGGCGCCCTGTCGCTTGCGCTCGCGGGCTGTGGCGGCGGGGCTGCGGGGGCGAGGTCTTCTGCGGGTTCGGCTGCTGGGTCTGCGGCGAGTGGCGCTGCCGCAGAGCCGGTCGAGGTGCACGTCGCCTCGCTCAAGGGGCCAACCTCGATTGGTCTGGTGCAGTTTATGGACCGGGCGGCCGATGGCGAGACGGACAATGAGTTCGACTTTGCGATCAATACTGCCACCGATGAGATTGTGCCCAAGGTCATTCAGGGCGACATCGACATTGCCCTGGTGCCCGCCAACGTGGCGAGTGTGCTCTACAACAAGACCGAGGGCGCGGTGCAGGTCATCGACATCAACACGCTGGGCGTGCTGAATGTGGTGACGGGCGACGCGAGTGTGGCCTCGTTTGGCGATCTGGCGGGCCATACCGTCTATATGACGGGCAAGGGCACCACGCCGGAGTACGTCATGAACTACCTGCTGGAGCGCGCAGGCCTGACCGGCCAGGTGACGCTCGAGTTTAAGAGCGAGCCCACCGAGGTGCTGTCGGCCCTGCTTGCCGATTCGTCTGCCGTGGGCGTGCTGCCGGAGCCGTTCAAGACCGCTGCCATCGCCAAGAGCGAAGGCAAGCTGTCGGCGCCGGTGAGCCTGACCGATGCGTGGGACGAACTGGCGGGTGACACGGACTCCCGTTTGCTGACGGGCGTGACCGTGGTGCGCCGTGCCTTTGCCGAGGAACATCCCGAGGCCGTGGCGGAGTTCTTGAGCTGCCATGCGGCGAGCGTTAAGGCTGTCAATGCGGCGCCGGCAGACTGGGCGCAGGCCGTGGCCGATGCCGGCATCGTGGACAACGCCAAGATCGCCGAGAAGGCGATTCCCGGGTGCATGCTTGTCTGCCAGACGGGCAAGGATATGAAGGCGGCGCTTAGCGGGTATCTGCAGGTGCTGTCCGACGCGGACGCGAGCGCCGTGGGTGGTAAACTTCCGGCTGACGATTTCTACTACTTGGAGTAGCCCGTGCGTGCGTTTGCTCGACAAATGACAGAGCGTATGAAGGCGGTGGCGGCAGCAGGTGCCGTCGCCGCCTTTTGGCTTGCCGCGTGGATGCTGGTGGCGGCGCTGGTGGCGCAGCCGCTGATCTTGCCGGGGCCGGGTGCTGTCGTGGCGGCGTTGTTGCGGCTGGTATGCGCTGTCGGTACCTGGGCGATTTTGGCGGGCTCGGGCGTACGGATTCTGGGCGGGCTGGCTCTTGCCGCGGTATGCGGCGGTTTGTTGGCCGGGATTTCTGTACGGTCGCGGGCGTTTGCCCGCTTGGCGGCGCCGGCACTTTCGTTTGTGAAGGCGACGCCGGTTGCCTGCGTGGTGGTCCTGCTGCTCATTTGGCTGGGGTCGGCACGTGTGAGCATCGCGGCGGTCTTTTTGATGGCGCTGCCGGGCGTATATTTCTCACTGGTCGAAGGCTTGTCGCAGGTGGATAAGCCACTGGAGCAGATGTTTCGTCTGCATGGCGTGCGGGGCTGGCGACTGTTTTGCGCCCACACCTGGCGCGAAGTCCTGCCGTTTGTGCTTTCGTGTGCGCGTGCCGTGATCGGCATGAGCTGGAAGGCCGGTGTGGCAGCCGAGCTGATCGGCATGGCGGTGGGCACCGTGGGTGAGCGCATCTATCAGGCGAAGCTTTTGATTGAGACGGCCGACCTGCTGGCTTGGACCGTGCTGGGCGTTGCCGCCTCGTGGGCGTGTGAGCGCGTGCTGGTGTGGCTGCTGCGGGTTTCGGGGCCCGTGGCGTGGGGTGCGGCCGTGCGGGCGCATGGGCATGGGCTGCGCGGGCGTGCGAGGGCTGCGGGCGATGGCGCTGCGGCGGAGCTTGCGCTTGCCGTGGGCGATCGCGCGCCCTGGGCGCCGGCGCTCGACGGACTGGTGCTCAACGTGCCCGCGGGTGGGCGTATCTGTGTGATGGGCGCCTCGGGTGCGGGTAAGTCGACGCTCCTTGCCCTTGCGGCAGGGGAGTGCGCACCGTGCTCGATGGTGTTTCAGGATGCACGCTTGGTCGAGTCCGCCTCGGCGCTGGATAACGTGCTGGTGTGCGCCGATGCACGCGTGGACGCCTCGAGTGCTGCGGCCCTGTTGCGCTTGCTGGTGCCGGGGGTCGATGTGCATGCTCGCGTGGCCGAGCTTTCGGGCGGGCAGCGCCGTCGCGTCGAGATCGCTCGAGCCCTGCTGTGCCCGGGCGGCGCGGTGATTCTTGACGAGCCCTTTACCGGCCTGGATGCCGCCGCGCGCGATGTGACGGCCGACGCTGTGCTCGACATGCTCGACGGCCGCATACTGCTGCTTGCCACGCACGATGCCGTCGACGCTCAGGCCCTCAATATCTCGGATATCATCACGCTCTAAATACTTACTCAGCAACAAAATGATCCGTTTTCCTCCGTCCCCATGGGGTCGGGTGTGGTATTCTATCTGCGGGGTAATACTTAAGAATACTAAGTAATACCAACGCCGCAGAAACAAACTCCGGATGCGGGCCAATCGGGTTGCCTTCACAGCCCGTCGCCCAGCCGCGTGGCCCGCATCTATCCGCACCACCGTCGTTTCAAAAAGGAAGCGCCATGGCAGAACACATGACCCCGGTTGTCGCGAAGGTCTTGCCCGAGGAAAAGGCGGCCTTCGCGGCGGCAACCCAGCTCGTGGGCACCACGCCGTCCAACGCCATTCGCATGTTCATCGCCGCGTTCAATCGCTGCGGCACCTTCCCGTTCGACATCTCGCCCAACGGGGCCTTTGGCAAAGACTGTCCCCAACAACTAGTCGTTGAAGAACGTCCCCAATGACTAGTCGTTGGGGACGTTCTTACATGACTAGCTGTCGGGAGGAGGTTGGCATGCTCAATGCGATGATTTGGGCGCTTGCCTGTTTTGGCGTCGTCGCTGCCGATATCGCCCTGAGTGTGGTTTTGTTCTCCGCTCTGGGCGTCGCATCGGTGTTCATGGGCTTTTCGATTGACGACCTCGATATTCAATTGCTTCAGGCTGCCGCGCAGATGGCGTCGTTTTTGATGGCGCTGCTGTGGTGGCGTTATCTGTGGCCGCGCTCGTTTATGGCGCGCTGGCAGGGCGAGCGCCCGCTTGGCGGGGGAGCAGGCAAAGCATGGAGGCGCATCGTCTGCGTTATCGTGATTGGCCTTGCCCTGCAGGTGGTCGTAGGCTACGTGACCGACGCCGTGCTGTCGCTGTTGCCCGAGGCCGCGGCCGACTACAGCGAACTTGTCGAGGAGACGGGCATGGGTGACACGAGCTATCTGGCCGTCCTGACCACGGTGCTCGGCGCTCCGTTTTGCGAGGAGCTGCTGGTGCGCGGTATCATTTTTGAGTTTTCGCTCCGAGCGTTTAATCCGCAGTGCCGTCCACTTTGGAAGCGCCGGCGTCGTGTGGGTGCGCAGGACGGCGCCATGGTGCCCTGGGCGGCCCCGAGCACGTGGGGTATCGCCGCGGCGGTCGTGCTGCAGGCGGCGGTCTTTGGCTTTATGCACATGAACTGGGTGCAGGGCTGCTATGCGGGCGCTGCCGGCCTCATTTTTGGCTGGGTGCTCGTGACGACCGGGAAGCTCCGCTACACGATCCTGCTGCACTTTGCCTTTAATGCCGGGTCGTATCTCATGACGTTGCTCTGGTTTGTGAACACGCCGTTCGACGTGGTAATCACGGTCACCATCGCCGGCATCATCCTCGTGGAGGCGATGCGCTCACTGCGCCACGCATGCGAGATGGGCATAGTGACAGCACCGCTGCCCTAATTGCGGCGTCCGCCTCCGTTGGCGCCCTGACGCCCCTGAGCTGCACGGTTGCGGCCGGCGGTGTTCTGCGCACGCGACATGCCGCCGTGCCCCTTGCTGCCCTTGGGGCCCTTGCCGGCGCCACCGTGGGCCTTGCCGCCCTTCTTGCCGGTGCCATGCCCGCCGCCGGCAGAGGTCTCGCCCGGGCGTGGCGGCACGGGGCGAATCAGGCAATGCTTGGTGTAGCCGATCAGATCGCGACGGCCAGCCTTTTCCAGTGCCTCGCGCACGAGCTTGTAGTTCTCGGGCTTGCGATATTGGATGAGCGCGCGCTGCATAGCCTTCTCGTGCGGGTCGCGCGCCACATAGATTGGCTGCATGGTGCGCGGGTCAACGCCGGTGTAGTACATGCAGGTCGACATGGTCGACGGCGTGGGGTAGAAGTCCTGCACCTGCTCGGGCATGTAGCCCATGTCGCGCACAGCCTCGGCAAGCTCCACCGCTTCCTTCATCGTCGAGCCGGGATGGCTCGAGATCAGATACGGCACCACGTACTGCTTGAGTCCGTATTCACGGTTTAAGCGCTCAAATTTGCGGCAGAACGCATCGTAGACGGCGCGGCTCGGCTTGCCCATCACGGACAGCACCGCGTCGCTCACGTGCTCGGGCGCTACGCGCAGCTGGCCCGAAACGTGATGCTCCAGCAGCTCGCGCAAAAACTCGTCCGAGGCATCGGCCATGGTGTAGTCAAAGCGGATGCCGCTGCGCACGAAGACCTTCTTGACGCCCGGCAACTGGCGCAGGTCGCGCAACAGCTGCGTGTAGCCGCTCTCGTCGACCACCATGTTCTTGCACACGCTCGGCCACAGGCAGCGCTTGTTCTTGCACACGCCGTGCTTGAGCTGCTTGTCACAGGCCGGGCGGCTAAAGTTAGCCGTCGGTCCGCCAACGTCGTTGATGTAGCCCTTAAACTCGGGATCGCGCGTGAGCAGCTCGGCCTCGCGCATGATCGAGTCGTGGCTGCGCATCTGCAGCACGCGGCCCTGGTGGAAGGTGAGCGCGCAAAACGAGCACTCGCCAAAGCAGCCGCGGTTAGAGCTGATGGAAAACTTGATCTCGGCAAAGGCCGGCACGCCGCCCGCGGCGTCGTAGTCGGGGTGCCAATCGCGTGCGTAGGGGAGTTCGGCGACCTCGTCCATCTCGTCGGTGGTGAGTGTCGCCGACGGCGGGTTTTGCACCACATAGACGCTGTTGGGGTAGGGTTCTACCAGGCGATGCCCGGTGATGGGATCCATGTTCTGCTGCTGCACGTTAAAGCTGCGGGCGTAGTTGAGCTTGTCGGCAGCAAGGTCGTCCCAGCTGGGCAGCAGGTCGTAGTCGTAGACCTCGTCGAGCGAGTTGGTACGGTAGACGGTGCCGTTGATATAGGTGATCTGATCGACGGGCAGTCCCGCGTCGAGCGCGTCGGCGATCTCGACGATCGCGTGCTCGCCCATGCCGTAGATGAGGATGTCGGCGCCCGAGTCGAGCAGTACCGAGCGCTTGAGCTTGTCCTGCCAGTAGTCGTAGTGGGCCAGACGACGCAGGCTCGCCTCGATGCCGCCGATGATGATGGGGGCGTCCTTGAACGTTTGGCGGATGAGGTTGCCGTAGACCGTGACGGCGCGGTTGGGGCGGTGCCCCTCCTCGCCACCAGGGGTGTAGGCATCGGTGTGGCGACGATGCTTGGTCACCGAGTAGTGGTTGACCATGGAGTCCATGTTGCCGGCACTGACGAGAAAGCCCAGGCGCGGCTCGCCGAGCACGGTGATGCTGGCGGGGTCGGTCCAGTCGGGCTGGCAGATAATGCCCACTTTGTAGCCGTGCGCGTCGAGGACGCGGCTGATGATGGCCATGCCAAAGCTGGGGTGGTCCACGTAGGCGTCGCCGCAGATGTAGACGAAGTCGCACTGGTCCCAGCCACGCGCATCCATGTCGGCGCGGCTGACGGGGAGGAACTTGTCGCGGCCCGGACGCCAGGGGCGTGAGGGCGCTGCTGAGGCATGCGTGGGTCGCGAGCCCTGCGCCTTGCCGCCGCGCTTTTGCTGCTGGCCCTGTTTGCCCTGCTGTCCGCGTTGGCTGTTCTGAGCGTGCTGAGGCTTTTTTGCCACGATCCCTCCCGGTGTTTGTATGCTGCACGTAATTGTAACCAGTCTTTTTGGGACGGGGCTAAAAAGACTGGTGGAGTACATGGGCTGGCGGATCGGCGTGTCGATGCGGGTGTCGGCGCCGTGCCCGCCGTTTGTTTCCAGACTGTGTATCCGCGCGTTGGGGAGCCCGTCTCGCGCGCATGCCATGTTGTCAATGGGTTACAGTATGAACGGCGGCTATGTTTCCGCCAACGCACGAGAGAGTCGTCAACAAGGAGGATGCACGACGATGCAGCGTGCCAAACAGATATCGGAGTCTATTGAGCTGGGCATCATCTTGGCGCTCGCCGGTGGCTTTATGGATGTGTATTCGTACATTGGGCGCGATCATGTTTTCGCCAACGCGCAGACGGGCAACATCCTGCTCGTGGGCGTGAGCATCTCGGAAGGCAACTGGGCACTGGCGGGGCGCTACTTCTTCCCCGTGGTGTCGTTTGCTGTGGGCATTATGCTTGCCGACCTGGTTCACGAGCGGTTTGGCAGTGTGATTCACTGGCGCCAGGTGACGGTGTTTTTTGAAGCCGTTATCTTGCTGGGCGTGAGCTTTATCCCGGGCGGCGGTTACAACCTGCTCGCCAACTGCCTCACCTCGTTTGCCTGCGGCATGCAGGTCGAGAGCTTCCGCAAGATCCACGGTCACGGCATCGCCACGACCATGTGTATCGGCAACCTCCGTAATGCCTTGCAAAACGTGGACGACTACATCATCACCCACAAGCGCGGCTTTTTGGAAAACGGCCTGCTGTACTTTGGCGTGATCTTTACCTTTGTGTTTGGCGCCGTGTTGGGCAACTGGTGTATTGAGCGCATGGGCCTGCACGCCATCGTCGTGGCGAGCGTGCTGCTGTTTGTCGCGTTTGCCATCATGTTCATCGACCGCGAGCGCGACTTGCGTTTTCGCTGGAAGGTTGCGGCCGAGGCTTGGAAAGAGGGCTGTCGAAAGTAACCGAATGCGGCAAAGGGGTTGTCCCTTTGCCGCAATATTTTTCATCTTCTGTTGAAACGCTTTAACAATTTTGACGTTCTCACGTGTTTTTTGTTTCAAAAGCGTTAGGATGGGACTCATAGCGTGGGGCGTAATGGGTGCCCCGCACACGATGGGAGGCTATCAATGGCTAATCGTTTCGTTCTCAATACCATCTCTTATCATGGTTCCGGCGCTATCAAGGAGATCCCCGGCGAGCTCCAGCGTCGCGGCTACAAGAAGATCTTCGTCTGCTCCGATCCCGACCTGGTCAAGTTTGGCGTTACCGCCAAGGTGACCGACGAGCTCGACGCCGCCGGCATCGCTTGGAGCCTCTACTCCGAGATTAAGCCCAACCCCACTATCCAGAACGTCAAGGACGGCGTCGAGGCCTTCAAGGCCGCCGAGGCTGACGCTATCGTGACCATCGGTGGCGGCTCCTCCATGGACACCGCCAAGGCTATCGGCATCATCATCAACAACCCCGAGTTTGCCGATGTCCGCAGCCTCGAGGGCGTTGCTCCCACTAAGAACCACGCCGTGTTTACCATCGCTGTGCCGACGACCGCCGGTACCGCTGCCGAGGTGACCATCAACTACGTCATCACCGACCCCGAGAAGGTCCGCAAGTTCGTGTGCGTCGACACCAACGACGCCCCCGAGGTCGCCGTCGTCGACCCCGACATGATGGCTTCCATGCCCGCCGGCCTGACCGCCTCCACCGGCATGGACGCTCTAACCCACGCCATCGAGGGCTACACCACCAAGGGCGCTTGGGAGCTCTCCGACATGTTCCACTTTGAGGCTATTAAGCTGATCAGCGAGAACCTGCGCGACTCCGTCGCCGAGGCCAAGTCCGGCCAGCCCGGCTCCGGCCGTGAGGGCATGGCTCTTGGCCAGTATGTCGCCGGCATGGGCTTCTCCAACGTTGGCCTGGGCATCGACCACGCCATGGCTCACACCCTGTCCGCTCACTACGACACCCCGCACGGCGTCGCTTGCGCCATGCTGCTGCCGATCGCCATGGAGTTCAACAAGCCGGTTTGCGCCGAGCGTCTGGCCAAGGTTGCCGTCGCCATGGGCGTTGACACCACGGGCATGAGCACCGACGAGGCCGCCGACGCCGCCATCGCCGCCGTCAAGCAGCTCTCTGCCGACGTGAACATCCCGCACGTCTGCGAGGCCATGAAGGCTGACGAGATCGAGGTCCTGGCCAAGGACGCCATGGCTGACGCCTGCTTCCCGGGCAACCCGCGCGAGGCAACGCTCGACGACGTCATCGAGCTCTTCAAGAAGATCTGCCCGGCTGCTTAACCTGGTTCGGCGGGCCCCGCCCGTTAGCCCCAGAATCGTCCTCGGACATGTCGGAGGCCCCGCTGCGCACTACGTGCGGCGGGGCCTCCTTCTGTCCTGCGGAAAGATTCTGGGGCTAACGGGCGGGGCCCGCCGGCTCGTTGTCGTGGCGGGCGCTGTTCGGAAGAGCTCGATGGGTCATCTCGCTGGGTAAATATTTGTGCGTGATGGTATCGTTGTTGGGGCTTTTACTGATTACGGGATGTTGACTTTGGAGTTGTGGATGGTGTCCCAAATGGATTCTACGCTTGGTTTTATTACTGACCAGTTGAAGGCGCTGACCTCGATTGCTTCGCCTACGGGCTATACCCGTGCGGCGACTGATTATCTAATGGAAACGTTGCGCGAGATGGGGTTTGGGCCCGAGCGTTCCAATAAGGGCAACGTGTTGGTTGAGCTTGGCGGCGAGGGCGAGCCGCTGGTGTTGGCGAGCCATGTCGATACCCTGGGCGCCATGGTGCGCTCCATTAAGGACAATGGTCGCCTGCGTCCCACGACGCTCGGCGGGCATCAGTGGTCTACGGCCGATGGCGAGAACTGCACCGTTTATACGCGCGATGGTAATGTCTACACGGGTGTGGTCCTCAATACCGAGCCTTCGGCGCATGTGGCCGATGAGCCGGTCAAGACCATCGAGAAGAACATGGAAATCCTGCTCGACGAGAACGTCGACAGCAAGGACGATGTGCTCGAGCTGGGTATTCAAACCGGCGACATCATCGCTATGAACCCGCGTACGACGGTGACGGAGAGCGGCTATATCAAGAGTCGCTTCCTGGATGACAAGCTGTCGGCGTCGATTCTGCTGGGCTTGGCACGTGCCGTCGCCGCTGGCGAGGTGACGCTTTCGCGCAAGGTATCGCTGCTCTTTACGGTGTACGAGGAGGTTGGCCACGGCGGTGCCTTTGTGCCGGCCGACACGCGCGAGATGATCAGCGTTGACATGGGCTGCGTGGGCGACGACCTGGGCTGCACCGAGCGCATGGTGTCGATTTGCGCCAAGGATTCGGGCGGCCCCTACAACTACGATCTGGTGACCACACTGTCCAATATTGCGCGCGAGCTGGAGCTCGATTACGCCATCGACGTGTACCCGCATTACGGTTCCGACGTCGAGGCCACGCTTTCGGCCGGCTATGACATTCGCCATGGCCTGATCGGCCCAGGCGTGTATGCGAGCCACAACTACGAGCGCAGCCACATCGACGGTGTGCGTAACACCTTCGAGCTCGTCCGCGCCTACGTACAGCGTTAAGGAAGCAGTTTGCGACTCGGCTGACCAATCGCTAGGGCCCGATCTCTCGGGCCTTTTTTCGCTTTAGGTCGTTTAGTATTATGATGTAAGTAATCTATTAACTAAACGCGTAAATTACTTAACGAGGTGATGCGGCATATGAATACATCTGAGTACTTATCTATGGGTGATGCCGCCCGCCTGTTGGGCGTTACGAAAGCCCGCATATCGCAACTTGCCGCATCGGGGACGCTCGCGTGCGATATTGTGGGCGGACGGAAGATGGTTGAGTATGATTCTGCGCTCGCTTATCAAAAGGTCCGCAAACGTGGACGCCGTCCTGCGGCCGATGTGGGGCGCAAGTTTACGCTGATGTCGGCCGACCATGAGGTCGCGCATGTCTCATTTGATCCGACACGTGAGTTTCCCTTCGAAATCGCCGAGGTGCTCGATGCGCAGAGGATGCCGTTTGGCACGTGCTCGAGTTCTTCTCCTACGGTGAATAAACGGGAGCTCAACGTGTGGTGGAGCCATCGGTCGGTGCCTGACGTCCGCCCCGGACTCGTCTCGCGCTATCGTGAACTGGGAATTGCCAGTGGCATTGAGGTGCCGGTTCAGTGCCTGGGTCTCTCGCTTTCGGATTGTTATTGGCTGCGGCCGGCCGATTGCGCCGAACTCAAATGGCAAAACATCAATTATTTTGAGAACGAATTTGAGCGATCGGCGCCCGAAGAGCGTTCGGGTTGGCTGGAAGGCATCGGTCTTAAAAATCCGGATAACACGTCCGAGGGCGAGCTTCCTAAATCGTGGATGATCCGAAACGGCATTCGCATTTTGGCTAAAGGATGCGGCATGGACGATCAGCGTCCCTTTAACGAGGCGGTTGCAACGGCTCTGCATCGTCGCTTGCTGTCGGAGGGCGAGTTTGTTCCTTATACGGTTGAGCGGATGTTCGATGGCCCTGCGTGCCTGTGCGAGGATTTTCTTGACGGCCGCGAGGAATACGTTCCGGCTGTTTACGTTAAGGGCGCACTTGGTGGCCAGCGGGGAAACTCGACATACGATCGATACTGTCGCTGCCTTGGCAAGCATGGTGCCGATGAGGCCGCTGTGAGAAGGTCTATGTCGCAGATGATTGTCTGCGATGCCCTTTTGGCCAACAGCGACCGCCATTGGCGAAACTTCGGCATCATCCGCAATGTCGACACCCTGGAGATAAAACCTGCTCCGCTGTTCGATAGCGGCAACTGCCTGTGGTACAACGTGCCAACTGCCGTGCTCGCAGCTGGGGAGTTTGGGTTTTCCGCTAAGCCGTTTGGGCCCGACCCTTCCGTCCAGCTGGCGCTTGCGGATTTGCTCGATTGGTTCGATTCATCGCGGCTCAACGGATTTGTTGATGAGGCGATCGAGATTCTTTCGCAGAGCAAATGGGCCACGGCGGAGGGTCGACTCGAGGCCATCCGCCGCGGCCTCGAGCGTCGCGTAATCGAGGTTGGTGCCGCTGTTGAGGTACTTCGACACGTGCAGCGATAAACCCGCGGCTACTTAAGTGCGCCGGTCACGGTGCCGCCGCCCAGGACGATGTCGCCGCGATAGACTACAACGGCTTGGCCGGGGGCGATGGCGCGCTGCGGCTCGTCAAAGGTCAGCAACATTTGCCCGTCTTCGCCGCACGTAAGGATCGCTGCCTGGTCTTTCTGTCGGTAGCGGTACTTGGCGCCCACGCGGATGCCGCCGGCATCCAGCTCGGCCTCCATGCGGTCGGCAGGGGCGCTCCAGATCCAGTCGTTGGCCGTGAGCGCCGTGGCCGTTAGGTCCTCTGCCTCGCCCAGATGCACGGTGTTGTTGACGGCGTCGACACCCGTTACGTACACGGGATGCGCCATCGCGACGCCCAGGCCCTTGCGCTGGCCGATGGTGTAGCGCAGCGCGCCGTTGTGGCGCCCGACCACGTTGCCGTCGCGCCACACAATGTCGCCCGGTGCAGCGGCATGTCCGCAGCGGCGCTCGATATAGCCCGCGTAGTCACCGTCTGGAGTAAAGCAGATGTCCTCGCTTTCGGCCTTCTGAGCGTTGGTAAAGCCCTGCTCGGCGGCTATGCGGCGCACGTCGCGCTCTTTGTCTAGGCCTGCCAGCGGAAAGATCGTGTGTGCCAGGCGTTCCTGCGTAAGCGAATACAAAAAGTAGCTCTGGTCCTTTTTGGGATCTTCGCCGCGATGTAGCTGCCAGGTGCCGTCTGCCGCCTGGCTTGTTTTGGCGTAATGTCCCGTTGCGATGTAGTCGCAGCCCATATCCAGCGCCGCATCGAGCAGTGCGCCAAACTTAATGTGGCGGTTGCAGATAATGCACGGATTGGGCGTCAGCCCCTCCTGGTAGGCGTTCACAAAGAGCTCGATCACGTTGCGGTCGAAGGTCTGCTGCAGGTCGAGCACGTGGTGGGGTATCCCCAGGCGCTCGGCGACGGCCTTTGCATCGGCGATGTCGCAGTCGACTTTGCTTATACCCGTGGCGGGGTCGGGCGCGGGGCAGGTGAGACGCATGGTGGCGCCGATGCATTCGTAGCCCTGGCGCTTGAGCAGATACGCGGTCACGCTGGAATCGACGCCGCCGCTCATGGCGACGAGCACGCGCTTGTTGTGCATGGGGAGGTTCTCCTTGGTGGCATGCGGCCAAAAAAGAAAAGCGGCGCGGGAGGCTGGTTCCGCGCCGCAGACATTGTAGCAAGTTCGGGCGTCCTGTGGGACACCCTGTTGGGATGGGCTCAGGCAGCCAGAAGCGAGGGAAGACCGGCGTGCCTTGGACTCGTTTTAAGAACGAGAAGCTCTAGTCCTGGAACAGTGCCGTGGACAGGTAGCGCTCGCCGGTGTCGGCAAGCAGGGCCACGATGGTCTTACCCTCGTTCTCGGGGCGCTTGGCCAGCTGCAGCGCGGCCCACACGGCAGCACCGGACGAAATGCCCACGAGCACGCCCTCCTTGTGGCCCACGGCGCGGCCGGTGGCAAAGGCGTCCTCGTTCTTGACGGGGATGATCTCGTCGTAGACCTGGGTGTCGAGGACGTCGGGCACAAAGCCGGCGCCGATACCCTGGATCTTGTGCGGGCCTGCCTGGCCCTTGGAGAGCACCGGGGAGGTGGCGGGCTCGACGGCGACGATCTTAATCTCGGGGTTCTGCTCCTTGAGGAACTCGCCCACGCCGGTCACGGTGCCGCCGGTGCCAACGCCGGCGACGAAGATGTCGACCTGGCCGTCGGTGTCATCCCAGATCTCGGGGCCGGTCGTGGCCTTGTGGATGGCCGGGTTCGCGGGGTTCACAAACTGGCCGGCGAGTATGCTGTTGGGGGTCTCCTTCTGCAGCTCCTCGGCCTTGGCGATAGCGCCCTTCATGCCCTTGGAGCCGTCGGTGAGCACGAGCTGCGCACCGTATGCCTGCATCAGCTTGCGGCGCTCGACGGACATGGTCTCGGGCATGGTGATGATCACCTTGTAGCCGCGAGCCGCCGCCACCGAGGCGATGCCGACGCCGGTGTTGCCGCTCGTGGGCTCGATGATGGTGTAGTCACCGCCGCGCACGAGCTTGCCGGCCTTCTCGGCCTCGTCAATCATGTTCTTGGCGACGCGGTCTTTAACGGACCCGGCGGGGTTGAAGTATTCCAGCTTGACGAGCACGCGGGCCTTGAGGTCCTCATCGGCCTCAAAGTGGGTGAGCTCCAGGAGCGGGGTGTGGCCGATAAGCTGATCGATGGACGTGTAAACCTTGCTCATGATGAACCTCCAAAGCGTTCAAATGACTGGATACCGTGTGGTTTTACGGTGCGTCTAGCAGCTAAACCCATAAACCTTATAGGTTGTTCGTTTAGCTGTTGGGAAGCATAGTAGACACCAAAGCCTAGTAATGCAATAGGAAATAGGAGATTATTGCAAGTTGATTAACCATCTTGACCGGAACGGGTATTTTCAAAGCCAATTTTTCGGCTAGAATTTCAACGGACTAAAAGACCGAAAGGCAGCACTATATATGTTGGTTTCTACTAAGGGCAGGTACGCCCTGCGCGTTATGGTCGACTTGGCCGAGCACCAGGCGACAGGCCGTATCCCGCTTAAAGAGATTGCGGCGCGTCAGGGTATTTCGGAGAAGTACCTCGAGAATATTCTGGCGACGCTCGTGCGCGCCAACATGCTCTCGGGCATGCGCGGCAAGGGTGGCGGCTATGTGCTCACGCGCCCGCCCGAGCAGTACACGGTGGGCGAGATCTTGCGCCTGACCGAGGGCAGTCTGGCGCCGGTCGCCTGCCTGGATGGCGACTGCAAGGGTTGCTCGCGAGCTGATGAGTGCCCCACGCTCGACGTGTGGAAGAACCTGGACAAGCTCATCAACGACTACCTCGACGGTGTGACGCTCGATGCGCTCGTTGCCCCCAACGAGGGCTACGACTACGTCATCTAGCCCCACCTGTCATTTGGGGACGGGGCAGAAATGCTGGATTTTCTTGCCCTCTGAGGCTCGACAAATGATAAGGCCGCCCATCGTTGCGATGGACGGCCTTCTTTAGGTGTGTTGTGGCGGTCCGAATCCGGTCGCTTTAGTTCCTGGCGACGCTGTCGAGAATGCTGCGCATGATGGATACCAGGATGCTGCCCATAAAGGCCGATCCAAAGCTGGCAATGGAGATACCCGCGCCCAGCAGATTGACCGA
Source organism: uncultured Collinsella sp. (assembly GCA_959023295.1). GTDB lineage: Bacteria > Actinomycetota > Coriobacteriia > Coriobacteriales > Coriobacteriaceae > Collinsella. Next base: position 38,957 of record CAUFBM010000012.1, read on the forward strand.
CAGGTAGCTGGCCAGCTCGAGCATAAAGCTGTTGACCACAAGCTGAAAAATACCAAGCGTGATAATAGTGAGCGGCAGCGAGATGACCGTCAGGAACGGCTTGACGAGCGAGTCGACTATGTTGAGGAACAGTCCCACGAAGGCAAAACACACCCAGGCGTCGGCCATGCCGAAGGGCTGAATGCCGGGGACGAGAAACGTTGCGATCGCGATGGCGATTGAGGTAAAGAGCCAGTTAAGCATAAAGCGCATGGTGTGAATCCTTTCTTGCGCAAGACGTGGCAAAGAGGCGTGAGAGGCACATGCCTTTGCAACTCGGGTAGATGCGCGGGCACGGCCCTGTTTGGGCACCCATTGTTCCAGATATTCGTGGAGCTTGCGTGCGCATTCGGTTTCAAAACGGCGTTCGTCCTAAAAAACGTGCCGCTGGCAGAGAGTCTTGTCGCTTTAGTTTGGTGGTGTGCTAAACTGCTACGGGCAAAAGCCACAGGCGTTGCCCTATTGCATATTACGGGTGAACGATGCCCGATGTCAGTATCAACTTCGATGCCTTTTGGCGGGTTTGGCGGTGATCGATGAATATCGAGAACATGTTTGACAAGCCTGATGTCAAGCAGCTGGTCCACGCATTTAGCCTTTTGGACGACGAGAAAGATATCCAAGCGTTTTTGACCGATATCTGCACGCCGCGTGAGATTTGCGATCTATCGCAGCGTCTGCAAGTCGCGCGTTACCTGGACGAGGGCGAGCCCTATGTCGAGGTTCAGGCGCGTACCGGCGCTTCGTCCACCACGGTGAGCCGTGTATCCAAGGCGCTCAACGGCGAGTACGGTGGCTACCGCAAGATCCTCATTAAACTGGAGGATGGCGAGTAGGCCAGCGACAACATTGAATTACGAAGAGCCGTCCCTCCGGGGGCGGTTTTTTGATCCCCTGGGGACGGAGGAAAACGGATCACCGGGTTAGACTGACCCCCTCGATGATCCGTTTTCCTCCGTCCCCAGGGGATCAAATCTGTTGGCGTGGGGCAAATCTGTCCGCTTGGGCGGGTAGGATGGATACATTGATTATTGCGAACAGTTTGAGCGGAGGACCATGCCTGTTCGAATCTATACCACCAATGCCGGCACGGATTTGAGCGATGCCGAGTCGGCGTTGCTTGCCGACCTTATTGCCCGCCACGGGCGTGCCGTGCTGCTGGCACCTACGTTTGCCGAGCTCGACCTGTGCCGTCATGATGTGGCGGAAGCCGGGGTTTCACTGGGTATCGACTACAAGACGCCTACATCGTGGCTTCGTTCGCTTTGGGAGCTATTGGGTGACGGGCGCGGTTTCGTCGACAACCTGCAGCGCCAGATGCTGTTCTCGGACATGGTCACGCGTCTCGATGATGTCGACCTACAGCCGCTTTCGCGCAGCCAGGGTACAGTGCGCATGCTTGCGCGCATGGCCCGCGACGTGTTGCCGGGCGTTGCGGGGACGACGGCCGAGCGATGCCGTGACAACAATTGCCAGCCTGAGCCAAAAAGCGATGCCGAGGCTCGTGTGTTCGAGCTTTTGCGTGCCTATGCGGGCGGTTTGGACCGTCGAGATATGGTCGAGCCCTGCGAGGCAGCTGACATTATAGCCGGTGCCCTGGCCGATAACCTGCCGGCGTGCACCCGCGCCGTATGCGTGCGCGGTGTCACGTCGTTTACGCACGGCCTGCTCGAGCTGCTATCTGCCGTGGCGAACAATGGGGGAGAGGTCGTCGTGCTGCTTGCCCGCGAGCAGGCGGCGATGCGCGAGGAGCTTGCCACGGCATTTGATGCCCGCGGTGTGCTGTTTGAGGCCGCGCCGCTGGGGGAGGACGCCGTCGCGTCTGATGTCGCTTGCGGGACTGCCGCTCAGCCTGTCTTTATTGAGGTCGCCGGTCCCCATGCCCGTGCTCATGTCTATGCGGACGCCATCGATAAGTTGGTGAAAGTGCACAAGGAGTCCAAGGCCGATAAAGCTGCTGCAACGCCCGCCGACCCCGTGTGCGTGCTCGTTGTTTCTGCCCGGGCACCCCAGCTGTTCGGTGAGCTCGCCTCTCGTCTGGCGGCTCGTCATATCGCTGCCGAGACAGTTGAGTTCACGGCGTTTTCCCAATCCATTGCGGGCAGGCAGCTTGCGGCGCTTGCCGGCCTGATCGAGCGCATGAAGGCCGCCGATGAGGGCATGGCGTCAAAGACCGAGTGGTGGCCCGCGCCGGAGCTTACCGACTGGATCTACAGTCCGCTTTCGGGCGCTGATGCCGTCAATGCCCGTACCTTCGATAAGAATATGCGTCTCTCGCGCAGCAAGACTATCGCGGGCGTTAAGAGCCTGCTGCAGAGCGTTCAGGGCCAGGTGAGGGGCGCGCGCAAGGCGGCGAGCGACGAGAACTGGTTTAAGAACGTGCCGTGTGTGGTTTCGGACGTGTTCCAGGCGCTGTGGCGTGACAAGCCCGTGACGGCGCTCAAGGCCATGCTTGCCGTTGCCGAGGCGTTGCCCGATCGCTCGCTGGGCAGCTTGGATGGCCAGGCCCGTCGCCAGGCGGAGGTAGCCCTGCTGCGCCACGCCATCGACATCCTTATGAACGGCGCCCGCGCGCTCGACGTGTCGCAGGCCGCGACCGTGCCCGTGCTCGATGGCATTCGCACCAAGGTGGACAAGCGTAGCACCGCCTATGATTACGAGACCCACGAGGTTGACCGCGCGCCGCGCGCCCAGGTTCGTTTTGCTTCGCTTGCCGATGCGGCGGCTCTGCGCCCCGGCAGCTACGATGCCGTGCTGTTTGCCGATGTCGATTTGGACAGCTATCCGCTCTCACACGAGGAGGGGCCGCTGGCCACGCTGGCGGCGAGCCTTGGTCGCGAGGGCGTGATGCTTGAGCCCGCGGCCTTGCTGCGCGCGCGCTTTGGCCACGCGATGCAGGCGTCACGCGGCCCGGTTACGCTCGCCCGTGTGACCCACGATCGCCAGGCGCGCGAGTGCTATCCGGCTGCCGTGTGGACCGAGTTGCGGGCGCATGCCGAGGCTGACGGCGCTAAGATCGCTGACGACGCTAAGACCGCTGGTGACGCTAAAGCCGCTGGCGCCGACAAGGCGAAGTGCGTGGGTGAGGGTGATATCGTAAAGGACTTCGATCCCGCGGCAGGCGAAGGTCTCAAGCGCGAGCGCGTGACCTGTGAAGCCCCTCAGCATCTGAGTGCCGAGGCCGTGCCGTATTTGGTCCTGCGTCGTCGCGATGGCGAGGGCGAGGACGCGCCGCTCGTGCCGCGCCTGACGTCCGCCTCGCAGATCGAGGCCTATTCCACCTGCCCGCTGTGCTGGTTCGTCTCGTATCGCGTCAAACCTCAGTCCATCGATGCGGGCTTTGGCAACATGGAGAAGGGCAACTTTGTCCATGACGTGCTGGAGCACTTGCATGCACGTCTTCCGCAGGAGGGCATGGAGCGCGTGACGCCCATGAATCTGCCGCGCGCGAAGGAGCTGCTGCACGAGGTCTTTGCCGAGACCCTGGCCGAGCACGCCGGCAAGCGCGGTACCGAGGGCCCGCTGGTGCCGCTCTCTCCAGTGGAGGAGCGCCAGGCGGCCGAGATCTTGCCGCAACTGGAAGGCGTGCTCGCCTACGAGTCCGAGGCGCTCGCGCCCTTCGCGCCGCGCTACCTGGAGTTTGCGTTCAACGAGCTCCAGGTCGAGTATGCCGGTTGGCCGCTCGGTGGGCGCATCGACCGCGTTGACGTGGATGCCGAGAATCGCGCCGTGGTAATCGACTACAAGCATCGTTCGGGTGTCGAGGAGTTTAAGCTCGCCGACCCCACGGTGCGCGGCGAGGAGTCGGGCGAGGTCCCCATCGACGACCCGCGCTGGCTGCCGCCCCATACCCAGACACTCATCTACGCCCAGGCCATGCGTCGGGCGCTGGGCCTAGATACCCGTGCTGCGCTCTATTTTTCGACCAAGGGCGGCAAGCCCGCGCTGCGTGGTGCCGCAAGTGCCGAGTTGCTCGAGGAAGAGCGCGGCGACGGTCGCATCCCGGGCCTCAAGAAGGGCTTTCCGGGCGAGGGCGGCAACATGGACTTCGATGCGCTGCTCGACCGCGTGGAGGCCGGCATTGCCGAGCGCCTGCGCGAGCTCGAGGCGGGCGACGTCGCCGCTGTCGATCCGACGTCGGCGCAGGCCGCGCATGCGCGCTGCTCGTATAACCACGAAGGAACGTTTGTAAGGAGGGACGTGTAGACCATGGATCTTTCGACTTTGATGCCGCAACAGCTGCAAGTCGTCAAAACGCTCGACCGTCCGCTGTTTGTCTCGGCAGGTGCCGGCTCGGGCAAGACCTTTACCCTCACGCGCCGCATCGTCTATGCGCTCTCGCCCGAATCCGGTCCGTTTGTCGAGCATCTGGACCAGGTGCTCGCCATTACCTTTACCAAAGACGCCGCGGCCGAGATCCGCGACCGCGTGCGCCGTGCGCTTATCGACGAGGGGATGGACGAAGAGGCCCTGACGGTCGATGACGCTTGGATCTCGACCATTCACGGCATGTGCTCGCGCATCCTGCGCGCGCACGCGCTGGAGCTGGGCATCGACCCCGAGTTCACGGTGCTTACCGATACCGACGAGCTTATGGATCAGGCTGTCGAGCATGTGCTGGGGCGCGCGACGGCGCCCGATGCCGCGCCCGAGCTCGCCGCTTCGCTTAAGGCCCTCTACGCTTGGTATCCCATGGCGGGCGAGGGCGGGCCGTTTGGCGCCGGTACCACCATCAAAGGCCTGGTGCGCGACCTGCTGGAGCTATCGAGCCAGCTTCCGGGCGGCATGGACGATGTGCGCGTGGCGCGTGGCCAGGCCGACACCTCGGCGCTTGCCGATGCCTATCGTGCGGCGCTGGGCGCAAGCAAGGCCACGACCGAGAAAGCGCAGGCGGCACTCGACGCCATCGACGCGTTTGAGGCGAGCGGCAAAACCATGGAGGATGCGGCGCGACTCATGATGTCGTGCAGCATGCCGCGCGCGAGCAAGGCGTTTCCTAAGGAGCAGGTGGAGCTACTCAAGGCCGAGGCAGCCGATGCGTTTATCAATATCGTGCTTGCCTGCGGCGGTCCGGCGCTCGATGCGCTGGTGGGGCTTGCCCGTGCTGTGGAGGCGGAATACCGCGCGCTCAAGGCCGGCCAGTCCGCGCTCGACAATAACGATCTGTTGCGCATGGCATACGAGGCGCTGCGCGACTACCCGGCTATTCGAGCTGCCTATGAGGGCCGCTTTAAAATGGTCATGATCGATGAGTTCCAGGATACCGACCAGATGCAGGTCGATTTGATTCGCTATCTGACGGGCGCGGGGGAGCGCGCGCTGTGCACCGTAGGCGATGCGCAGCAGTCGATCTACCGCTTCCGAGGCGCCGAGGTTGAGGTGTTTCGTCGCCAGGAGCGCAAGGTGGGTTCGACGACGGCGTCCGAGACGGTCGCCACGTCCGATGCCCCCGCCGGCGAGCTCGTCAAACTCGTGCGCAACTTCCGCAGCCACGACGAGGTGCTGCGCTATGTGGCGCGCGTCTTTGACGGCGACACCGGTGGTTTGATGCAGGGGTTCTTGGATCTTGAACCGAGCGACAAACGCAAGGACAAGCTCAGGGCAAAGGCTTCGCGCCGCCAGGCGCTGTTCGTTGCCGGTGGCAGCACGCAGGAGCGAACGCAGGCGAAAGCTCGTGCGATTGCGGAGCGGTTCCAAACGCTCGTCAAAGCGGGGCAGCCCCAGGGCAGCATGGTCCTGCTGCTGGGTCGCATGACCAACGCCGATGTCTATGCGCAGGCCTTCCGCGACCAAGGGCTCGACTGCGTGATCGCAGGCGGCTCGGTCTTTGCCCAAGCCGCCGAGGTGCAGACGGTGCGCGCCCTGGTGTGCGCGCTCGCCAATCCGGCCGATACGGCGCAGGGTCTTATGCCGTTGCTGGCCTCGCCGATGTTTGCACTCGGCGCCCAGGAGTTCCTGGCGCTGGCGACCAAGCTCGACGAGCAGACGGGCGAGACGTCGCGTCGCAACATCGATGCGGGCATCATGAGCGATTCCGATGTGCCGGGTTTGCAGAACCTGCCGCTCGTGACGCGCGCCCGCGAGGCGCTGCGCTACGCGCTTCGTCGCGTGGGACGCGATTCGTTCGCCGCCATCGCGCGCGACGTGGTCAATGCCTCCGGCTGGTTCGTGCGTCTGGCACAGCGCGGCCCCGAGGGCAAGGCCATTGCCGCCAACGTGCTCAAGGCGCTCGATGCCGTGGCCGAGGCAGAGGCCGAGTTCGGCAACTCGCCGCGCTCCATTGCGCTCGCCTTCGACCGCTTCTTGGCGGGCAAGGAGGCCCCGGGCGCCCTCAACGAGGAGGGTGACGGCGCGGTACGCATCATGACCGTGCATGCGTCCAAGGGTCTGGAGTATCCGGTCGTGGCGGTTGCCGAGTGTTTTGGCGTGCGCAAATCGTCCGGTGCGGCACAGATGGGTCGCGTCGACGGCGGGGCACAAGTCGTGGCGCTGCCGGCGCGCTTCGATGGCGTTAAGCTTGCCGACGGAACCTTCGTGAAGGGCGACGACATCAAAAAGCAGTTTGAACACGCGTTTAAGGGCAAGGGCACGTCGCTGTGGTTGCCGCCAGAGCTCATGGAGGACGTGTGCGCGACGGGCTCTCCCGCCGAGGCATTTGCCCGCCTGCGTAACGACGACCTGCAGCTTTCGCTCGAGGAGCGGGCCCGCTTGCTCTACGTTGCCATGACGCGTGCGGGCGAGCTGGTGATCTTGGCGATGGATGCTGGCGTGAGCCGCGGCAAGGTGACGGCGCCGACCTTCGACGTCGAGACCGATCTGACCTACGACGTGCTGCGCCGCATCCTGCCGACCGACAGTCTGGACATGCCGCAGCTCGATAGCGACCGTTTGGTGTTCGACAACTCCCAGTCGGGCGACTACGAGCTCATTTCGCTTTCTGACTTTACCTTTGGCGAGCAGGCGTTTGAGGCTAACGCTTCGCTGGATGCCGAGGGCAGGCTTGTACGCGGCGATGTCGAAATAGATGCTGCCGACGATTCGGCTAGTACAATCGTCCCCGGTCCTGCCGACCCCAAGCCCGATGCGTTTGAGCTCGTGTATCCCCAGGCAGTGGGCGTGCGCATGGGCATCTGTCCGTTCCCGGTTCGTGACTCGTATAGCTACTCGTCAATTGCCGTGGCGCTGCATGCCGAGTCCGAGGACCGTGCCGCCGAGGCGCTTGTTCCCATGGACGAGTCCGGCGATGATGCGGAGTCGGATGGCTCGGAGATGGCCGATGCGGACGTGGCTGCTGTCGAGCCCGCCGGCAACCCCATGGCGCTGGGCTCGGCCTTCCACGCCGCTTGCCAGTGGCTCATCGAGATGGGTGTCGATGCGCTGCCCGTTGAGCGTGCCGACGCCCTGGCTCGCTTGTGGCGCCTGACGCCGGAACAGCGCGAGCGCTTCGATGTCGCTCTGGATCGCTGGCTCAAGTCGTCGGTTCGTGCCGAGCTGCTCGCGTGGCCGTGCATCCGTGCCGAGGTGCCGTTCTTCTCGCTGGGCTGCGAGGACGAGGATATCGCCCGCTACGGCGCCTATGCCGAGGGCGCCATCGACGCTTTGGCGACGAACCCGGCGGATCCGTCGCGCGCACTGGTCATCGACTACAAGACGGGTGGCACGCCGGATGAGACGCCGGAGCAGCTGCTCGAGAAACACGCCTTGCAGGCGCGCGTTTACGCCGACGTTCTGCACAAGGCGGGCTTTGAGGCCGTGACCGTCAAGTTCGTTCGCGTGGAGCAAGCGAACCCTGCCATCTTCGTCGAACCCGCCGAACCCCAAGTAGTCACCTACAACTTCTAGTCCTCAGATAACTTGCGGTGGAATAGTTCCTGTATTGCGGTCCAGGTGGCCCAAGCGGGAACTATTTCACCGCAACTGCAAGAGGAGCCGTGTGGGTTTGGGCTAGGTTCGGGTGCCGTCCGCGCTGTGCGGTAGAATCGTAACCCTAAGATCACGAACCCGCATCGGAGCTCATTACATGGCATTCGTCCATCTGCACAATCACACTGTTTTCTCCATGCTCGACGGCGCAACCCGTATCCAGGATATGGTCAACCGTGCCGTTGAGCTTGGCATGCCCGCCGTTGCCATTACCGACCACGGCTACATGTATGGCGTGCCCGACCTGGCGCTGGCCTGCGACGCCGTTAACCACAACACGCCCGAGTACAAAACCTGGAGTCACGACAAGGCCTTCTTGGAAAAGGACCGCCGCGACGAGCTGGTGGAGCCCGATCCCGAGGAAAGCCCGCGCGAGCATGCCCAGTATGTGAAGGACATGGCCATGTGGGACGAGAAGGGCAACATCGACGAGCTCAAGCCGCCCCTGGTCATCAAACCCATCTTTGGCTGCGAGGTCTACTTTACGCCGGACGAGACGCTCGCCCGCGACCATAAGCCCGAGCTCTACCACATGATTCTTCTGGCCAAGGACCAGGAGGGCTACGTCAACCTGATGCAGACGGTCTCCGAGGCCGCTGTGCAGGGATTTTACTACAAGCCGCGCGTGACGCTCGACAACCTGCGTCGCCATGCCAAGGGTATGATCTGCACGAGCGCCTGCATCGCGGGCATCATTCCCAAATACATCGACCGCGGTGACATGGAGGGCGCCATCAAGTGGGCCGAGACCTTCCGCGACACTTTCGACCCTGGCGACTTTTACATCGAGATCCAGGAACACGGCATTACCACCGACAACGGCCTGACCGACGAGCAGATGGACCGCACGCTCATCGACATTGCCAAACAGGTGGGTGTCAAGGTCATCGCCACCAACGACTTTCACTACCTGCGCCGCGAGGACGCGCCCGTACAGGACGTCATCATGTGCATCGGCATGAACGCCAAGGTCGACGACCCCAACCGCATGCGCATGACCGGCTCGGAGTTTTACATGAAGACCGAGGAGGAGATGCGGGCGATGTTCCCGTATTGCCCCGAGGCCTGCGACAACACGCTCGAGATCGCCGACAAGTGCTACGTGGAGCTGGACTGGGATTCCATCATCCTGCCGCGCTTCCCGCTGCTCGACCCCGGCGAGACGCACGAGAGCCAGTTCCGCCGCGAGTGCGAGAAGGGCCTGCGCCAACACTATGGCGATGACTGGGCCACACGCGAAATCGGTGGCGTCAACATCAAAGAGCGCTTTGAGTACGAATACAAGGTCATCTGCGACAAGGGCTTTGCTGCCTACTTCTTGATCGTTGCCGAGTACGTGCAATGGGCCAAGGACAACGGCATCGGCGTCGGCCCCGGCCGTGGCTCGGCCGCCGGCGCTATCGTCGCCTACGCCATGAACATCACCGCGTTCGACCCGCTCGAGAACGGCCTGATGTTCGAGAGGTTCCTGTCCCCGCAGCGTACCGAGATGCCCGATATCGATATGGACTTCGACGATGAGCGGCGCCTCGAGGTCGTGGAGCACGTTCGCCAGCTCTACGGTCCCGAGAAGGTCACCCACGTTATCACCTACTCGACCATTAAGGCCAAGCAGGCCATCAACGACGCCGCGCGCGTGCTGGACTACCCGGTCTACATGGGCCAGCGCCTGTCCAAGATGGTCTCGAGCGACCCCAAGGTCAAGCTCAAGCAGGTGCTCGAAAAGCAACCCGGCAAAGAGGATCTGTTTAACCCCGACTTTGCCGAGGCCTATAAAAAGGATGACGACGCCCGCCGTATCATCGACACGGCGCTCTCGATCGAGGGCCTCACCCGTGGCGAGGGTGTGCACGCGTGCGCCGTCCTGATCTGCCGCGATCCCGTCAACGAGCATGTGCCCACCAAGCTCGATACCAAGGGCGGCGTCGAGATTACCCAGTACGAGGGCCATACCGTTGCCGACATGGGCCTGCTCAAGATGGACTTCCTGGGCCTGCGCACGCTGACGGTTATCTCCAAGGCTAAGGCAAACATCAAAAAGAATTTCGGCATCGACATCAAAGAGGAAGAGATTCCCTTTGACGACCCCGAGATCTTTAAGCTCATGGGCTCCGGTCACACCGCCGGCGTCTTCCAGGTCGAGTCCGCCGGCATGACGGCCACGATCAAGAACATGAAGCCCACCGAGTACAAGCACGTCGTGGCATTGATCGCCCTGTACCGCCCGGGCCCGTTGGGCGCCGGCATGGTCTCGTCCTACATCAACCGTATGAATGGTAAGGAGCCGGCGGTCTCCTACGACGACCGCCTGGACGACATCCTGGGCGAAACCTACGGCACCATGGTCTACCAGGAGCAGGTTATGCTCATCTCCGTCGAGATGTGCGGCTTCTCCAAGGGCGAATCGGACTCGCGTATCCGTAAGCCCGTGGCTAAAAAGAAGATCAAACTGCTCACGTCAACGGTGCTCCACTGGGAGGATGGCTCGGACGAGACCACCTACGACCACTGGATGAACGGCGCTATCAAGAACAACTACACGCGCGAGGTCGCCCAGAAGATTTGGGACGATGTTCTCGAGTTCGCGTCCTACGCCTTTAACAAGTCGCACTCCGCCGGCTACGCCATCCTGGTTATGCAGACGGCGTGGCTCAAGGCGCATTATCCGCACGAGTACATGGCGGCCGTTCTGACGTCCTATACGGGCAAGACCGACAAGATCGTGCACTACGTCTCGGCGTGCCGTCACGACGGCATCCCCGTGCTGTCGCCAGATGTCAACGAGTCCGGTACCGAGTTCACGGCTACCAAGGAGGGCGTGCGCTTTGGTTTGGCCGGCATCCGCGGCGTGGGCACCGGCGTGGCGCAGGCGATTATCGCCGAGCGCGAGGCGGGCGGCCCGTTTAAGACGCTGCACGACTTTGTCGAGCGCGTGGACTCGAGCCAGGCCAATCGTCGCGTGATTGAATCGCTCATCAAGGCAGGCGCCTTCGACTCCACGGGGTATCCGCGCCGCCAGATGATGCACTTTGTGGATAAGAACAACCCCGAGAACATCATCGATGCCGCCGTGAAGCGCCAAAAGGATCGTGCGAGCGGCCAGACGTCCTTCTTCGACATGTTCGGCGATGTCGAGGGCTCGGGCTTTGAGGTGAGCGTGCCCGATCCGGACGGCCAGGAGTGGGACCGCCACCTTAAGCTGAGCCAGGAGAAGGAGGTTCTGGGCATCTACGTCTCGGACCACCCGCTGCGCCCGTTTGAGTATGCGCTCAGCAAAGCGCGCGACTTCTCGTTCTCGCAGATCGACACCGGCTACGAGGTGCAAAACCCCACGGGCGGTACCATCAACCAGGAGATTCCCGAGGGCAAGGCGCTGTGGTGGGCCGGTATGGTCTCGAGCGTATCCAAGCGCGTGACCAAAAACGGCGACCCCATGGGTATTGTGCAGCTCGAGGACATGGAAGGCGAGGCCACGGTCGTGGTGTTCCCCAAGACCTACAAGGAGGCCGAGGGGTACCTGTACGGCGAGGTCGATCCCGAGACCGGTGCCCAGCTGTCCGATGCGTTTGTGCGCATTAAGGGCAAGCTCGAGCGCTCGGACCGCGGCGACCAGATCATCGCGCAGGAGATCGTGCCGCTGGAGCTTAACGAAGAGAACAACAAACCCAAGGTGTTTGAGGTCATGGTGCCCAACAGCCGCTTTAGCCAGGGCAATATGGCGCGTCTTGCCACGGTGCTTACCGCCAACCCGGGCGGCGACCGCGTGGAGATCTTTATCGAGCAGGTGGACGGGCGCGTGCTGCGTGCCGAGGTGCCTGCCAAGGTCAACGCACGCTCGATTCCGCTGTTGGCAGAGGCAAAGGCCATCGTGGGCAACCAAGGCCGCGTGACGGTGATCTAAGATGATTTTTCTGGGACGGGGATTAAAAAATCATTTTGGGTGACGTGTGGCGGAAGACCAGTCTTTCTGGGACGGGAATGATTTTTTCATCCCCGTCCCAGAAAAAATTATTTGGCATGCGAGATTGGAGGAAGTGATGGAGCAGGGGACGTTTGCGCAGGCGCTTCGTAAGGAGGCGGCGCTCAGCAGTACCTTTATGAAGGGGCGCTCGCTCATGCTCAACGGCGCCGTGCTGTCGTTTGAGGACTCCGGCTCGCGCTTCTCCAAAAATGTGACTATTGAGGGCACGGTGCGCGGCTCGCGCGGCGACCTGTACAAGACGCACGTGGCGCTCGACATGGACGAGCACGAGGTTGTCGACTACGACTGCGATTGCCCCGCCGCCTTCCGCTATTCCGGCATGTGCAAGCACGCTATCGCCACGGCGCTGGCGTATCTGGATGCCAGTGGCGCCGAGCCCGTCGAGGGCTTGCGTACGCCGGTCCGCACGTTTACGGCACCGCCCGCACAGTCAAAGCAGCCCACACACCCCGCGCCCACCGCATCTGCGGTCAACCCCAATTTTCCCTTCCCGGCACCCGTCCCCACGAGCCCGAGCCTTGTGGCGGCGCTTTCCGATCTTTCGGACGCGCGCATGGACGAGCTCGTGGCTATGCGTCGCAAGTTCGCCGGCACCATTGACCCCGATGCGCCCAAGGCAGTGCTGGAGCCCTCGCTGGTGCCGTACTACAATCCGCTGTTTGCCGATCGTTTTAACTGGGCACTCGAGTTTCGCATTCGCTGCGGTTCGGTGTCCTACGTGGTTAAGGATATCGACGGCATGGCCGATGCCTATGTGCGCGGCGGTACGTTCTCCTATGGCAAGAAGCTTACGTTTGTCCATGTGCCCGAGGCATTCGATGACGTGTCGACAAAGCTGCTTGACTTTGTTGCAATGACGGTCGCCTACCTAGGTGATATTACGAGCTCGCGCTCGGCATCGTACGACTTTGCCCGCAGCGGCTTTGTCGCCGAGCGTCAGTTGCCGGTATCCGAGTATTCCGTCGTGTCCGTGCTGGACCTGCTGCGTGGCAGGACCCTGTCCTTTGAGCCTGCTTGGTCGCGGGGGACGACGACGCATCGCGCCTACGAGGTGGCGGTCGAGCCGTCGCCGCAGGGGGAGGGCGAAGTCCCGGCCAAGCGCCCGCCGCTCCTTGCCGCCAAGATTGCACCGGCGGCGGGAGGCAGCTACGACTTGCGTCTGCCGGCCGATACGTATTGCTTTGTCGCTGGTGACGCAGCCTATCTGGTCGATACGCGCCGCGCACGCCGTAGCGACACGGCGTTTGCCCAGCATGCGGCACCGTTCCTATCGCACTTGTTGCCCTGCCGCACGCCGGTCCATATCGCCGCCGACCAGGTGGGCGAGTTCTGCCGCATGGCGCTGCCTATCTTGCGCGACTACACCGACCTGACCGCTCCCGCCGCGCTCGACGCCGTGGCGCCCGAGCCGAGCTTTGCCATGGCGATCGGCGTCGACGATGGTCTTGTGACCTGCAAGATTACGGTGACCTACGGCGATTGGTCGGCAGATCTCTTTAGTCTTGGTGCTCCGGGCAGTCCCTTCGAAGAACAACGCCCCGGCGTTCCGCCCCGCGATACGGTGGCGGAGTTTCGCGTTATGGACACGGCTGCCCTGTACTTCGATTTCTACGAGGGCGGCCTGGCATTTGAGGAGCGCGATGACGCCCGCCTGTTCCACTTGCTGACCGAGGGCCTGTCTGCCCTGTCCGAACTGGGCGAGATCATGCTCAGCGATCGCCTGCGCCAGATCTCGGTCCGTCCTGCGCCCAAGCTTTCGGTGCGTGCGACCGTCAAGAGCAACTTGCTCGACGTCGAGCTGGGTGCGAGCGGGCTTTCAGCGGCTGACCTTGCCATCTATCTCGATTCGTATAAGCGCCACCAGACGTTTGCGCGCCTTACGTCCGGTGACATCGTTCGCCTGGACGAGGGCGCTCGTGCCGCGTTTGGTCTTGCCGAGGACCTGGGCGTCGATGCCGTCGACCTGCTCGACGGCGTGTCGCTTCCCGCCTCGAGCACCCTTTTTGTCGACAGCATGCTCGCGCGCACGCCGGCGCTCGAGGCCGATCGCGACGCCGCGTTCCGCCGCACCGTCGAGCGTCTGGACACGCTCGGCAAGATGGACTTTACGGTGCCCGCCTCGCTCAAGGCTACGCTGCGTGGCTACCAGGTCGACGGCTATCAGTGGCTCGGCTCGCTTGAGCACTTGGGCCTCGGCGGCATCTTGGCCGACGATATGGGCTTGGGCAAAACGCTGCAGATGATCGCACATATCCTGGCGCGCGTGGAAGCGGGGGATACCAAGCCCACGCTCGTGGTATGCCCCGCGTCGCTTGTGTACAACTGGACCGCCGAGCTGGAGCGCTTTGCCCCCTCGCTTGATGTGTGCGCCATTGTGGGCGCCAAGGCCCAGCGTCGCGTGCAAATTGCTGGCGTGGTCGAGCACAACGTGGTTGTAACGTCGTATGACCTTATGCGGCGCGATATCGATGAGTATGCCGAGCAGGATTTTGCCCGCGTGGTGCTCGATGAGGCCCAGTACATTAAAAACCCGCTTACCCAGGTGGCTCGCGCCGCAAAGCGCCTGCCTGCCGGCGTGCGCTTTGCCCTGACGGGCACGCCCATCGAAAACCGCCTGTCCGAGCTCTGGAGCATCTTCGACTTTTTGATGCCGGGCCTTCTGGGCACGCGCGACTCATTTGCCAAGCGCTTTGAAAGTCCCGTCGAGCATGCCGAGGGCGATAGTGCCGCTCGTCTGCAGGCGCTCGTATCGCCGTTTGTGCTGCGTCGCGTCAAGGAAGACGTGGTGGCCGACCTGCCCGAGAAGATCGAGGATACGGTGATGGCGCAGCTTACCGGCGAGCAGCGCAAGCTCTACCTGGCAAACCAGGACCGCATCGCCCAGCAGGTGCAGCACCGCGAGGCCGGGGAGTTTAAGAAAGATAAACTCAAGGTGCTTGCCGAGCTCACCAAGCTGCGTCAGATCTGCTGCGACCCGCATCTGCACTATGCGGACTACAAGGCGGGAAGCGCCAAACTCGATACGTGCATGGAGCTCGTCCACGGAGCACTCGACGGCAGTCACCGCATCTTGCTGTTCAGCCAGTTTACGGGCATGCTCGATATCATCGGCAAGAGCCTGGCCAAGGAGGATATCGCCTTTCTTAAGCTTACGGGCGCATCGTCTAAAGAGAGTCGCGCCAAGATGGTTGCGCAGTTCCAGGCGGGCGAGGTGCCGGTGTTCTTGATTTCGCTCAAGGCGGGCGGCGTGGGCCTTAATTTGACGGCTGCCGACGTGGTTATCCACTACGACCCATGGTGGAACGTGGCGGCGCAGGATCAGGCGACTGACCGCGCGCATCGCATTGGCCAGCAGCACACCGTGACCGTGTACAAACTCATCGCCAAGGACACGATCGAGGAACGCATTATGCAGATGCAGGAGTCCAAGCGCGATCTGGTCAACAGCGTGCTCGGCGGCGATGGTATCTCGTCGGCACTGTTTACGCGCGAGGATGTTCTGGCGCTGCTCGGTGGCGACGGTCGCTAGCCTCGCTCGTTATGTGTTCATTTGCCATGCCGTGGATGGTTCGCCTGCCTTTGGGCATAAGAACCATCAAGAACATTGGCACATCAGCAAAGGAGAACATCATGGCGAAATTCTTTAAGGACCCCGACGGTAAGCTCATCGCTGCCCTTGGCGACGACGTTGCGACTCCTGCCGGCTGCACGGAGCTGACCGCAAACACCGAGGACGCGGCGCACGAGAAGCACGTGCCTGTTGTCGAGATCGAGCGCGACGGCCACGTCATTCGCGCGCGCGTGGGCTCGACGGAGCATCCTATGCTGCCCGAGCACTACATCGAGTGGATTGCGCTTGAGGCCGAGGGGCGCCTGGAGGTCCATTACCTCGAGCCCGGCATGAAGCCCACGACGTTTTTCGCTGGCGGCTCCAAGACTGGTACCGTCTATGCCTACTGCAACCTGCATGGGCTGTGGTCCGCGACGTTCTAGGAGCGCGCCCCCGCTCGGGGTATCATAGCTAGCATATGCACATGCGAGCGCCGGCTGCATTATGCGGCCGGCGCTTTTACTACGACAACGACAGTTACGATGGGAAGGGCTGGGCCATGAAGCTCGCACTTGCACAGATCGATATGCGCCTGGGTGATATTGAGGGTATCTGCGGTCGCATCGAGGATCAAGCCCGTTTGGCCCACGAGCGCGGGGCGCGCGTACTGTGCGTTCCGGCTCCGCTCTTTATGGGTGCTCTGCCCGGCGGCCTGGTGGGCACTGCCGACTTTGAGCACGATATGTTGATGGGCCTGACGGGCGTTGCCGAGCGCATCCAAGAGCTCGACATGATCTGCATCGTGCCCGCGGCGGTTTCGTTTGAGGGCCAGCCCCTGCTTGACTATATGATGCTCAAAGACGGTCGCGTGGTGCCCGCGCGCACAAGCATCGCCCTGCAACGTGGCGAGAGCAACGACGCGCGTTGGGCGCCTCCGGTGTTTGACGTGGACGGCGTGCGCATCGCCGTGGTGTTTGACCTGGACCGCGAGCTCGAAATGCTGCCGACCGGTGTCGACCTCATTGCCTATTTCCAGTTCAACGCGTTTGACATGACCGACCGCGAGACAGCTGCCGTCGCCGCCGTGCGCAGCGGTGCCTACCGCAAGATCGCGTCCAAGCGCAGCGTATGGTTTGCCTGCATGGCGCCGATCGGTGCCTATGACGAGTCGGTGTATACCGGCGGTTCGTTTGTGCTCGACGACTGCGGTCGCGTGGTGGCCCAGGCGCCGTGTTTTGAGGAGAGCCTGCTGGTTCAGGAGATTCAGCGCGGCGTGATGCTCGATGCCCTGGAGGACCATGAGCTGCCCCAGTTTCGCTCCGAGGAGTGGCTGTGGCAGGCGCTGGTGCTTGCCGTGCGCGACAATGCCCGCGCCCGCGGTGCGTCGCGTGCCGTGGTGGCGCTCGAGGGCGATTTGCCGTCGTCCCTGTTGGCGGCACTTGCCGTCGATGCCTTGGGTCCGCGTAATGTGATTGGCCTGGTGCTGGGGCGCAATCGCATCTTTACGCCGGCGCAGGAGGAGGCCGAGGCCGCCCGTTGTTCCGCTGTTCGCTCAATCGCCGAGCGCTTGCACATTCGCACTGTCGAGCGCGATGCGCCGGATGCGGCGCGCGTGCTCGATCGCGACGTGTCGGCGGGCGATGCCGAACGCCTGCGTTCGCGTGCGCTGGGCCTGATGCTCGAGGATACGGCGCTCGAGCTGGGCGCTATGGCGCTGAGCCCGCTTTCCAAGACCGAGTACGCGCTGGCGGCGCCCGCGCTTTGCGGTGGCTACCAGGGCGATTATGCGCCCTTTGGCGATGTGTATCTGTCGACGCTCGAGTTTGTGGCACGCGTGCGCAACCGCGCCTCGGCCGTGGTGCCCCAAGAGCTCGTGACGCTCAACGCGGTAGAGGATTGCATGGATCGCGTGCTGGCGCAGGCGCTCTCGACGCTCGCCGGTCCGGTCGACATACTCGACCGCGCGGCGCAGCTGCTTGGCGGGCTTGAGCCGGGCGAGGTCGATGGTGCGCTTGAGTCGCACGTAGACCGCAATCGACCTTTCGACGACATCCCGATGGCCGCCGGCAAGCCCGAGGCCTGCTCGCTGCTGTTGATACTCGTGCGCCAAGGTGAGGCTGCTCGTCACATGCTGCCGACGGTGCCGATCGTCTCGGCCCGTTCGTTTGCCGAGCGCGCTTGGCCGTACATGCTTGCGTGGTCCGATCTGGGGCTCAACGGCAAGGAGCGCATGACGGTTGATTCGCTGGCACGCGCTGAGGTGCGACGCTTTGCCGACGACGATACGAGTGACCGTATGCGCGGCGAGATGATGGGCTTATTAGGCGAGCTGTTGGGTATTTCGCCCGAGCAGATGGAAGAGCTGCGCTCCGAGGACGGTCAGCGTCGTCTGCATGAGGGCATGAAGCGGTTTGAGGGCGAGGTCCAGGACGCCATCGAAAAAATGATGGGCGGCCAGGGCGGACCGCAGGGTGGTCCGATGCCGCATCCGCCGGTAGACCCCCGACAGTTCCCATTCTTCTCGCAGAACTAAAAAGGTTACGCGGTTTTACCAAACCGCGTAACGAGTCGACGCTGCGCGCCCGCCAGAGCGGCAATCTGCCTTTCAATCGTCGGGCATGACCACCAGGTCAATGCCCTCCTCTTTCAAGGCACCTTGCTCGCTCTGGCGGGCGCTCGCTTGCGTATGCTCAACCTACAATTCGATCTCGGCTGACTTATAGGGCTAGCGTTGTGTTATTCTAGAACAGACGTTCGTGAATGATGCGCGGGGCCTTGCCTTGCGCTTGGAAAAAAGGCGAGGGGAGGTTGGCTTGGTCATTTTGGGTATCGACCCCGGTTTGGCCCATACGGGCTGGGGGATTATCGAGGAGCGACGTGGCGAGGTTCGCTGCCGTGCCTACGGTTGTATCGAGACCAGCGCGGGCAGCCCGCTCGCGGTGCGCCTGTCGCATATCGCCCACGACCTCAAGGGCGTCGTCGAACGCTACCGTCCCGATACCGCGGCTATCGAGAGCATCTACTTTGGCGCTAACGTCCGCTCGGCCATCCCCACGGCGCATGCCCGCGGTGCCGCGCTCGTGGCGCTTTCGGAATGCGCGCTCGAGATTGGCGAATACACGCCCATGCAGATTAAGCAGGCCGTGGTGGGCACGGGTGCCGCAGACAAGCGGCAGGTTGCCTACATGGTGCGCACGCTCACGCAGCTCGATCACGACCCTCACCCAGACCATGCCGCCGATGCCCTAGCTTGCGCCATCTGTCACGTTAACCTAAGCCGCACCCGGGCGCTTACCGGCGGCGAGTTCTATCAACAGAGAGGAACCGGATACTGATGATCTCCCAGCTCCATGGAACGCTTATCGAGGCCACGATGAGCTCGGCCGTCGTCGATGTGTCGGGCGTGGGCTTTGAGCTCGGTATTTCGGGCAGCACTGCCGCCACGCTGCCTACGCCCGGCGGTGAGGTTCGCCTCTATACCCGCATGCAGGTGCGCGAGGACGCCATGACGCTTTTTGGCTTTGCTTCCAAGGACGAGCGCACGATGTTCGATCGGCTCGTTTCTGTCTCGGGCGTCGGTCCACGCCTGGCGCTTGCCGTGCTTTCCACCTATACCGTGGGACAGCTGTATTCCCTGGTAATGGCCGAGGATGACAAGGGCATGGCCAAGGTGCCCGGTGTGGGCAAAAAGACCGCCCAACGCCTCATCTTGGAGCTCAAGAGTACCTTTGCCAAGGACAAGGGCTTTGTTCCGGTCGACGTAATTCCCGGTCAGGTTGCGATGCCGGTTCCCGCCGCCGCTCCCTCGGCGATCGATGACGCCCGCGCGGCGCTCCTTTCCATGGGCTTTAGCCCTCAGGAGACCGAGGTTGCCCTGAGCGGGTATGATGGGCAGGATATGCGTGTCGAGGATCTGCTCGGCGCGGCGCTTAAGCGACTCGGAATGGATGCGTGATGTGGGAAGCCGATGACTCTCAGGACCTGTGGGCGACGCCCGGCAACTCGCCGGCGGCATCCATGGCGCACGGTGAGCGCATGGTGGGCTCGGAGCTGACGCCCGAAGACCTCGATGTCGACCGTACCCTGCGTCCCCAGCGCCTGGACGACTACTGCGGTCAGGAGCATATCAAGCAGAGCCTTCGCGTGCTGATCGAGGCGGCGCAGAGCCGTGGCGAGACGCTCGACCACGTGATCTTCTCGGGTCCTCCGGGCCTGGGCAAGACCACGCTGGCTACCGTTATCGCCAACGAGCTGGGCGCTCAGATCAAGACGACGAGTGGCCCGGCCATTGCGCGTACCGGCGACCTCGCGGCTATCCTGACTAACTTGCAGCCGGGTGACGTACTGTTTATCGACGAGATCCACCGACTCAACCGTTCGGTCGAGGAAGTTCTGTATCCCGCGATGGAGGACTTTGCGCTCGATATCGTTATCGGTAAGGGTCCGGCGGCGCGCTCGATTCGCCTGGATATCCCTAAGTTCACGCTGGTGGCGGCAACGACTCGCTCGGGCATGCTGACCGGCCCGCTGCGCGACCGCTTTGGCATTTCGTATCGCCTGGATTACTACACGGTCGAGGAGCTTGCCCAGATCGTGACCCGCTCGGCGACCATCTTGGGCGTGACGATAGACCATCCGAGTGCGCTCGAGATCGGCTCGCGTTCGCGTGGCACGCCGCGCCTGGCCAACCGTCTGCTCAAACGCGTGCGCGACTATGCGCAGGTGCGCGGCAACGGTCCTATTGAGCTTGATATTTGCCGTCAGGCACTCGAGTTCTTCGAGATTGATGAGCTTGGTCTGGACTGGATGGATATTCGCATCTTGGAGACGCTCGCCAAGACGTTCTCCGGCCGTGCCGTGGGCCTGACGACCCTTGCCAGCGCGGTGGGCGAGGACCCGGGTACGCTCGAGGATGTCTATGAGCCCTATCTGCTGCAGTGCGGCTTGATGATTCGCACGCCCCAGGGCCGTCAGGCAACGCTTCGCACCTTTGAGCATTTGGGTATCGAGCCAGCCGTTTAGAGTCGGGTTTGTTTTGGCTAGTCTGTAGGCTATCGCTGAGCATTGGATAAACATATCGCCATTCATCGGTTACGGGTGTTTTACTATTGCGCGCCCGTGCTATGCTGAATTGGTCTTTTTCTCATCCGGTAACGAAAGGACCGCCCATGCCTACTGACATCGAAATCGCACGTTCCGTCACGCCGCTGCCCATTACCGAGGTGGCTAAGAACGCCGGCGTCGACGTAAAGCACCTGATTCCGTACGGCTTCGACAAGGCTAAGGTCGACTATTCGCTGCTCAACGAGCCGACCGACCACCAGGCCAAGCTCGTCCTCGTGACCGCCATCAACCCCACGCCCGCCGGCGAGGGCAAGACCACCACGACCATCGGTCTGGCCGATGGCCTGCGCCGTCGCGGTGTCAAGAGCGCCGTGGCCCTGCGCGAGCCTTCGCTCGGTCCCGTCTTTGGCGTCAAGGGCGGCGCCGCCGGCGGCGGTTGGGCCCAGGTCATCCCCATGGAGGACATCAACCTGCACTTTACCGGTGACTTCCACGCTATCGGTGCCGCCAATAACCTGCTGGCCGCCATGCTCGACAACCATATTCAGCAAGGCAACCAGCTCGGTATCGACGTTAAGCGCATCACCTGGAAGCGCGTCGTCGACATGAACGACCGCCAGCTGCGCCATGTTATCGACGGCATCGGCGGCAAGGCTCAGGGCGTGCCGCGCGAGGACGGCTTCGATATCACCGTTGCCTCCGAGGTCATGGCGATCCTGTGCTTATCCACGAGCATCAACGACCTCAAGGAGCGCCTGGGCGAGATTGTCGTCGGCTACAGCTATGCCGGCGAGCCCGTCCGCGCCCGCGACCTCAAGGCTCAGGGCGCCATGGCCGCGCTGCTTAAGGATGCGCTCAAGCCCAATTTGGTGCAGACGCTCGAGGGCACGCCCGCATTTGTCCACGGCGGTCCCTTCGCCAATATCGCCCACGGCTGCAACTCCATCATGGCCACGCGTATGGCCATGCGCTTTGGTGATGTCGCCATTACCGAGGCAGGCTTTGGCGCCGATCTGGGTGCCGAGAAGTTCCTCGACATCAAGTGTCGCATGACGGGCGTTCGTCCCAGCGCCGTCGTGATTGTCACCACCGCCCGTGCGCTTAAGTACAACGGCGGTGTTGCCAAGGCCGACCTTAACGACGAGAACCTCGAGGCCCTCAAGGCCGGTATGCCCAACCTGCTGCGCCACGTCGACAACATTCAGAATGTCTACGGTCTGCCCTGCGTGGTCGCCATCAACCGCTTCCCGACGGACACTGAGGCCGAACTCGAGCTCATCGAGTCCGAGTGCCAGAAGCTCGGCGTTAACGTTAAGCTTTCCGAGGTCTGGGCCAAGGGCGGCGAGGGTGCGCTCGACCTGGCCGATGAGGTCATGCGCCTGATTGAGCAGCCGAGCGAGTTCAAGTTTGCCTACGAGGACGGCGCCGATGTTGCTGATGCCCTCGAGGCCGTCGCCACCAAGGTCTACCGCGCCGACGGCGTTGACTTTACGCCGGCTGCCAAGCGTCAGCTCGCCGAGCTGCGCGAGAACGGCTTTGGCAACCTGCCGGTGTGCGTCGCCAAGACCCAGTACAGCTTTAGCGACAACGCCAAGGCGCTGGGCGCCCCCGAGGGCTTCCGCATCACCGTGCGCGAGCTCAAGGTTTCCGCCGGTGCCCACTTTGTGGTCGCGCTGACTGGCAGCGTCCTGACCATGCCGGGCCTGCCCAAGGTCCCCGCGGCCGAGAACATCGACGTCGACAACGACGGCAACATCACCGGCCTGTTCTAAGCCTGCTGCTTATAGCCGCTTGCCCGCCCCGTCGTGCCCCAAGGCCCGGCGGGGCTTTTTGATCCTTAGGCACGCGCATGTCTTGTAGATACCGACGGCCTTTGCCCATCATAGGCTTTTGCGCGGGTAGAATGCATGGATAACTTGATGCTTACAGGCGACGGAAAGGAAACGTTGCATGGACCAGGACAAGACGACTGTGATGGGCGGATATGGCTCCGCACAGGCTGGCGGCAGCGCCGATGCGACCCGCGTTGTGTCGAACCCCGGCAATGCTGCCCCCGATGCGACGCAGGCGTCCGCCGAACCCACACGAGTTATGGGCTATAGCGATACACCGCGGGATCCGTTTGATTATGCACCGCAGGACCCGTATGGCAATGCAACGCCGGACCCGTATGGCAATGCGGCGGCAGGCGCTTATAATAACCTGCCGCAAAATCCCATTCCGCAGCCTCAGCAGACGACGTATATGCCGCGCACGGCACAGTCCCAGCCTCGTTATGAGTCGCGCGATCCGTATGCGCGCCAGCCTTATCGTGAGTACCCCAAGTCGATTCCGCAGTATGGTGAGGACGAGGAAGAGGCGCCGTCGCGTTCGTCGAGTGTGATCAAGAAGATCCTCATTGTGCTGGCGATCTTCTTTGCCCTCTCGATTGTGTTTGCCATCGTGTCGGGCATGCTCAACAAGCGGGGGAGCTCAACGGCCGATACCACTGCCGAGCAAACCGAGTCCGCCTCGTCTAGCACCGTCGATCTGAGCGATATCCCGGGGCAGTACTGGTCCAACGCCAAGAAGCTCCTCAAGTCGCGCGGCGCCGATCTTTCGAATGCTGTGATTCTGACTGACGACGGCTCGACGCCTGTTGTCGATGCCAACTGGGTCGTCACATCTGCCTACTACAACGCTGACGGCAACCTGGAGGTCCAGCTTACGCGCAAGGACGGCTCGTCGGGCAATGCGTCCGGCGATCAAGGCACCACGGACAGCTCGAGCTCCAACACGCTGGAGGACCTGAGCAATAAGGCGCAGGAATTGGGAGACAAGGCGCAAGAGCTGGGCGATACGGCACAAAACCTGGGCGATACCGCGCAGAACTTGGGAGACATGGCGACGGATGCCTGGAACGCCCTACAAAACGGCATTTCGGGCGCACAGGGAAACTAGCGGCCGAGCGGCTAGAGCCTTAGCGGTGCAAACAAAAACGGGACGCAGGATCGCGTGACCGGGCGCATAGGCGCGCTGGTCGGCGGTCCTGCGTCCCGTTTTGCTGTCGATTACAGCTGCTCTGCCGGACGCTCGGGCGAGCTAAAGCCGGAGTCAAACGTGACGACGCATGATGCATCGGGCCTGCGCTCGTGCACGATGCGCGTGACGAGCTCCAGCAGCTCCTCGTCGGATATGTCAAAGCCGTCGGGACGCACCAGGTCAAACGAAACAAAGCCGTCGTGCTCGTGCAAGTCGTGGATGGAAAGCGCGGGGTCGATCTGCGCTACGCCGCGCTTGACCCAGCCGCGCAAGTCATCGCCGGTTGTTGCAATGGGGTCGCAGTGCAACGTGATGGCGATGCCCATCTGGCGTTTGATATCGTGTTCGATGGTGTCCAGAATCTCGTGGTGCTCAAAGGCATCGCCCTCGCCGGGCATTTCCACGTGTGCACTGGCAAACTGGCGGCCGGGGCCGTAGTCGTGCACCATGAGGTCATGAGTGCCCAGGACCTGGGGGTACGACATGATCCTGTCGCGGATTTCCTGGACGAGTTTGGGGTCGGGCGCTTGTCCCAGCAGCGGGCTGATGGCGTCGCGCACCAGGCCCATGCCGCTGATGCAAATGAAGATGCCCACGCCCAGGCCCGCCCAGCCATCGAGGTCAAAGCCGGTCGTTTGCGAAATGAGCGCCGCCGCCAAGACCGAGCCCGAGGCGATGACATCGTTTTTGGAATCCTGCGCCGTGGCGATGAGCGTCTCCGAGTCGATGCGATTGCCCAGCGTGCGGTTGAACGCCGCCATCCAGAACTTGACGAGCATGGATGTAGCCAGTGCCGCAAGGGAAACGAGTGTGTAAGCGGTGGGGGAGGGCTTGATGATCTTGGTAACGGACTCGAGCACCAGGTTGATGCCGACGGCACAAACGAGGACGGCGACAACCAGACCGGCGAGGTATTCGTAGCGGCCGTGGCCATAGGGGTGGTCTTCGTCTGCCGGGCGGCTGGCAAGTCGGAATCCGAGCAGGCTCACGATGTTGCTCGACGCATCGGAGAGATTGTTGAAGGCGTCGGCGATGAGCGAGACGGAGCCGGCGAGTAGGCCCGCGATGCCCTTGGCCAGACACAGGGTAATGTTGAGGCCAATGCAAATGAGGCTTGCGGCAAAGCCCGCGTTGGTACGGCGAGTCGTATCGACCGGCTCGCCCTCGCTGCCGGGAACAAGCGTATGTACCAGCCGATTTACAAATAGCATGGCGATCGTCCTCACAATCATGGTTAAGGGGATAGTGTAGCTCGCATGGGCGCACCGTGCGCCGGTGCTCAGAAAATGCAGTAATGGTCTGCTGGAGCTAACGAGCGGCCCTTCTTGTCCGACCGGGTGCTCCATTTTGGGCCACATGGGTATGGGCATGTGCCTGCCTGCCCGACATACTTAATGTCGACAGCCCCTGCGCAAAGGAGGACGTATTCATGGACGAGATGTTTGCCATTAAATGCCAAAACTGCGGCGGCCCTATGTACTCACACCAGGCTAAACGCAGCTTTGAGTGCGCCTATTGCGGCACGGTCGTTCCGTGGCAGGCCGATGCGGGGGAGCCCAAGAGCGCCCTGGGCATTCGCCATACGCCACTGACGGTTGTCGATGGACTGCTTAAGCTCACCCACGTGTCGCAGCTCGAGCGCCCGGAGGACCCGGACTGGTATTTCTTTAATTCACACTGGCGCAATCAGTCGGTTCTGGAGCATCTGCTGTGGGAGGACCGCGGCACGGCGCAGGAGTTCCAAGAAGCCACGCACGTGAGCATTCCCTGCCCCTTCTGTGGAGCGTCCTTTGAAGGCGAGTCCACTCAGCGCGTGCTTGAGTGCCCGTCCTGCGGAAATAAGATCGGCGTTGCCGACCTACTCAAGCCCGGTACCTTTAGCAAGCGTCTGACCATGGGCGTTGGTGCCGAGTACGTGCCTGAGCAGGGTATTCCTTGCGAGATAACGCCGCAGCAGGCACGTGCCAACGCGCTGCAGCTGGTGCGCCAGTATCCCGATGCCTTTGCCGGGCACGACGTGGAAGACGCGATTCAAAATGACATGTCGCTCTTCTACTTCCCCATGGCGCTCGCGGACCTGCGCATGATGGCAAGCTTCCCGGGCAAGGGGCTGAGCAAGGAGACCTTGGTGTACTACGAGGTGCTCGACTGGGCGTATCCGCGGGCAAACTACCTGGACGTTCGCCTTATGGGCATTTTGGAGCCGTGGGACTTTGCCAAGGTTGGGCCGTTTGACCCGGCCATGCAGGAAGGCGACTTCCGCGTTGTCTCCGTCGATGCGTCTACCAAGGACCAGGTGGTCATTGATAAGCTGGCGCTCGACATTGCCGGCAACGATGCCGAGGCGGTGCTGGGGCTCAATAAAAAGAGCATCCGCACCTGGGCGCGCAAGGCTCGCAAGCATAAGGACGGCCTGGTGATGGTACCGGTCTACTTTGTCGATCGCCCAGCGACGGACAGCCGCGATGGCGAGCAGGTGCGCATTGCCGTAAACGGCCAGACGGGCCGCGCGGCCGCGGTGGCGTTTAGCGACAAGCGTGAGACGCATGTGGTGGCGCCGCTCAACCCGAGCCTGCATCTATCGAACGAAAGTACCGTGCATGCCACGCCCATCGAGGTCAAATACGTTAAATCGCCCTTCCTATACCAGATCGTGCGTCGTGGAGACGGCGAACAGCCGCGTCAGGTGGCAGCGGTTGCCGAGGGTTCCTACCGAGAAGAAAAGCCCAAACGCAAGGGGCTGCTTGCAACGATCTTTGGGAAGTAGGGGAACGGTACGGGACAGTGCGCAGTAGTGCGAGCTGTCCGTCGTGGTAGATCTAAATAAACGGTGGGACGGCTGCAAAAGAGCCGCCCCACCGGGCAAAATCAAGGTGTGCCGCGGAACCCGCTCCTCAGTCGGTCAACTTTGGAAGCGCGGGCAACGCAGGTGCTAATGTCTAAAGGGCCGGGGCAACCGGCCCTTTTCTGTGGCAGCGGGGATTCGAATACCAATACGGTGCACGGTCCCACGGTACTTTGCTCTGTGACGAACGGACCCATGACGGCGCATTCTGTAATCATCATTTATGCGGTCCCTTAATCATTTGCGTTGACTGACATTGTCTTCGTTGAAGGCGTGTCCCAAAACAAACACTGCTCTATCAACTCTTTACCGCGCAGGGTATCGATCCACTCCTGCGGAATTGCGTCGATACCGTAGGCCGTGCCGGCGAGGGCGCCTGCGACGGCTGCGGTGGTGTCGGTGTCGTCGCCTAGGTTGACGGCGGCAAGCACGCAATCTTCGTAGCTGTTAGTGTTGACGAAGCACCAGGTGGCTGCCTTAAGCGTGTCGCGCACGAAGCCACCTGACTTGATCTCCTGCTCAGGCATGCCTTTCAGATGGAGTGCCCACGAGGGGAGCGCGTCGTTCATCACATCCCTCATCAGCTCGACAAATATGATGCATGCGTCGGTCGACGTTCTGTGGGCGTGCGTAATTGCGGAGACCTCGCGGATCTCGTTGTTCGTCGCATCGGTGAACGCCAGGGGAGCGATACGCATGAGCGAGCCGTTGCCGTTGTCGCGCTCGCCGGAGCCTCCTTTGCCGGTGTGCAAGGCGCGGGCGGTCGTGCCGCCGTAATCGAAAACGCCGTCGATTGTATACTCGCCACGGGCAATCCAGCCGATGAACTTGTCGCGCATGTCCGCGGTGTCGATGTGCCCGAGCTCCCTAATCGAGTCACAGGTAGCAAGCGTCATGGACGTGTCGTCGCTCCAGGTGCCGGCGGGCTGCCCATGCGTGCCGTAGCCGATCATGTCCGTGCATTTGAACGTGCCGCGGGGCCTAAACTCGTAAGGAACGCCCAGCGCGTCGCCGACGGCAAGCCCATAGATGCAGTCGCGTAGCGTTGCCTTTGATGCCTCTGCCATGTATGACTCCTCCTGTGTCGAGCGATTAAGGATGCGTCGAATTTGTCTTCCTCCGCAATGGCGTATCTATTAACTGAACCATAAAGCCTCGCGCGGACACAAATCTAGATGCCTCCAACCGCCTTCGCGTGGGGGTCTCGGAATGACTAAAATGAGGAGTTAAAGGTAGTTTGCGCGAGTCCATGGGGAGCGATGCGTATGGACAACAACACTTTGCTGTTCCAGGACAAGGGTTCGGGCGGGTTTAAAGACGTCAAGATCTACCCTAACCGTATCGAGGTGCTCAAGAAGGGCACTTTCGGCGGCAAGCACACCGAGATTGTCTACCTTAAGGACATCACGGGGGTCAGCAGAATCAAGGGCCGCAATGTTTTTCTGCGCAACATGCTGTTGACTGCTTGTGTCTTTAGCCTCAGCAGCCGCTCCCAGGCCCAGGAATTTGTGAACGTGCTCAATATGGTGATGTGACCGGGCGCTTTTGAACACAAAAACCGGGATGCAAGGAGTTGCACCTTGCATCCCGGCTGAGCTAAAACGGCGTTGCTGCATACCGTTGGAGCTTTAGCGCTTAATCTCGATATCCTCGAGCTTGACGTCCATGGCCTCGGTCTTGGCCTTGGCGATATCATCGGCAAATTCCAGGGACTTCATCATGGTCTCGACGGCGTCCTTGTGCTCCTCGACGTTGTCGATGCGCACGTAAACGCTGCCGCCTTCAACGTCGGTAAAGTACTCGGTCGTTACGCCGCCCGAGTGCGTAAAGTAAGCACTGCGCCAGGTCTTGCCGTTGTATTTAACGGGGTCGCTCTCGGTCCATCCGGAGTTGGCCTTCCACTTTGCCTCGTAGTCGAACAGTTCGTCGGCGTTCTTATCGGGGTCGAAGACGGGAATGAAGCGGTCGCTCGCATGCTCGCTCTCGGTGAACTTAAACTGGGCCCTGTCGGCGGTGTCGCCGGCAACGTCGGTGATCTCGACGCCCTCGGGGACCTCGACCTTAAACCAAATGAAGTCGGTCCTCATATCCACGGCTGGCTTTTCTGCTCCGCCGCCACCGCCACTGCCGGTAGCGCCGCCGCTGCCGCCGCAGCCCACCAGGGTAACCGCGGCAAAGAGACTGATGCAGAGGGTGAGAATCGCAAAGGCCTTCTTTTTCATGGTCGTGTCCTCCTCGATCTGTAACCGCCCATGGATTACCTGCCTTTACTGTACGCGCGAGCGGCTCGTTCGGGTGGGCCACATGTCCCATTCTGGGGGCAGGATTTGCGCCGACAAGTGGCAATATGTCGCAATATAAGTAGGGGAGGATCGGCTGATCCGATCCTCCCCCGGCTGGGCGTCCGATCATGTAATGACTGCGCATGCGATGCTGCGTGCGAGCCCCTAATGCTTGATCTCAATGCTCGAAATCTCGACTTCGCGTGCCTCGGAAACCGCCTCCGCCATGTCATCGGGGAACTCGATGGAGTTGAGGAGCGTCTCGGCTTCTTTCTCGTGCTGATCGAAGTTCGCGATGAGAACGCAGACGCTTCCCGGTTCAACGTCGGTAAAGAGATAGGTATGGGTGCCGCGGTTGTCCTCGCACGTTCCGGTGAGCCATGTCCTGCCGTTGTACTCGACGGGGTCGCCAACTTTCCACTGGAACATGCTGTTCTTTCGACCCTCATCGGCAAGAGCTTCTTCTGCCGTCATCTTCTCTTCCCAAACGGGGATAAAGCGGTCGACTGTGGTGTTCTCGTTCTCGGGGAAGGTGAGCTGGACCCTGTCGGCGTTCTTGCCGGCGGAGTCGCTCACGCCAACGCTCTCGGGCATCTCGACCTTAAACCAGATAAAGTCAGTCTTTTCGGCGACGGGGGCCTTTTCCTTGCCTTCGCTCTTTGAGGTGCTGCTGCCTCCGCCCGATGCGATCCCGCCGCAGCCCACAAGGGCGAGCGCGGCAAAGAGGGCGATGCAAAGGGAAAGGATCGATAGGGTCTTTTTCTTCATGGTGGCGTCCTCCTTGTCTGTTAGGGGCATCGTGTGCAGCGGTTCGCCAATCGGCGGTTGCGCTTGCACATGATGGCTTTATTTGCTGTGTGGTGATTCCTCCGTTCTGTGTCCGGCGCCGTGGCGAGCGTTGCCCCAGCATGGGGCTCCTTATCTATATGTATGCCCCAGTTGCCGCCGTCCGAGAGTCCCGAAACGTGGGCCATGTGTCCCATGTTTGCGTCGCTGCCGCCTATCGTGTGTCATAGAAATCCGCGATGGCCAGGTGCGCTGACGCTCATGTGCTTATGGGCTAGACTTAGCACCATTACGTGTTCGATGCGGTTGGTTGGCGGTTGCCGCCCGACCGATGTATATGACTTGAAGGTGCGTGCGCATGAGCCAAGAGATGATGGATAAAACCTGTCGAGAGTTTGCCGAGGCGCTTGCCGCACGCGAGCCGGTGCCCGGCGGCGGCAGCGCGAGCGCCTTTGTGGGCGCGCTGGGCGCCTCACTTTGTGGGATGGTTGCGCGTTACGGTGCGACCAATCCCGCGCTTGCCGATCGCGCGGACGATCTGACACGCGCATTTGCCCAGGCAGACGAGTTGGCGCAGGAACTTGTGGGTCTGGTTGCCGAGGATGTTCGTGCATACGGCCAGGTGTCCGCGGCATACGGTATTTCCCGTGATGATCCGGCTCGACCCGCGGCGATTCAGGATGCGTTGCGCGTGGCGGCCATGCCTCCGTATCGGATTATGGATGCCTGCGGACGCGCACTGGCGCTGCTCGAGGACATGGCCGACAAGGGCTCGCGCCAGTTGCTGTCCGACGTGGCGTGCGGTGCCGTGTTCTGCCGCGCCGCCATGCAGGGCGCGAGCTTGACGCTTTTTGCCAATACCACGTCTATGAAAGACCGGGGGCGCGCCGAGGAACTCGAGGCGGCGTGCGATAAGCTGCTGGATACGTGGCTGCCGCGCGCCGATGCACTGGCGCGCCGTGCTGCTGACGCCGCAAGGAAGAGGGGGTAGCCATGGCCGAGCTGCTCAAGGGTGCTCCCGTTGCCCGCGCGTTGACCGAGGAACTTGCCGCTCGTTGCGCCGCCCTGCGCGAACAGGGCATCGTGCCGACGCTGACCATCGTGCGTGTGGGCGAGCGCGAGGACGACCTGTCCTACGAGCGTGGCGCACTCAAGCGCTGCGAGAAGACTGGCATTGAGGCTCGCCGCGTTTTGCTTCCCTCCGATGTTTCGCAGGACGAGCTGCTGGCGGCCATCGAGGACATCAATGCCGACCCCGCTGTTCATGGCTGCCTGATGTTTCGCCCGCTGCCAGCCGGCCTTGACGAGGATGCGGTTGCCGCGGCGCTCGATCCTGCCAAGGACGTTGACTCCATGACGCCGGCCTCGCTGCTTACCACGCTTTCGGGTCGCGGCGAGGGCTTTGCTCCCTGCACGGCCGAGGCCGTGCTAGCGTTGCTGGACTATTACGGCGTTGAGCTGGATGGGGCCAAGGTCGCGGTCGTTGGTAGGTCGCTGGTGATTGGCCGTCCCGTTGCCGCCATGCTTACGGCTCGCAATGCCACGGTGACAATGTGCCATACGCATACGCGCGACTTGGCTGCCGAGTGCCGCGCGGCTGATATTGTGGTTGCGGCCGTTGGACGCGCGCGTACGATTGGCGCGGATGCGGTTCGCGAGGGCCAGACGATCATCGATGTTGGCATTAATTGGGACGAGGCCGCTGGCAAGCTGGTCGGCGATGTCGATTTTGATGCTGTGGAGCCGATCGTTGGCGCAATTACTCCCGTGCCGGGTGGCGTGGGCGCTGTAACGACGGCGGTTCTCGCCAAACACGTGATTGAAGCGGCGGAGTGCGCATCGAAATAGGCGTTTTAGGCTGTATAGAGGGTCAGTTATATACCCACTGTGCAAAAAACGCCAAATATGAGTACTGTTGCAAAGATAGTCA
>CAUFBM010000013.1 GCA_959023295.1 uncultured Collinsella sp.
GCGTACAGCAGGCACTTGGCCAGGTTGGCGCGGGCGCCGAAGAACTGCATCTCCTTGCCGATGCGCATGGAGGACACGCAGCAGGCGATGCCGTAGTCGTCGCCGTGGTAAACGCGCATGAGGTCGTCGTTCTCGTACTGGATCGAGGAGCTGGCGACAGAAGTCTTGGCGCAGAACTTCTTGAAGTTCTCGGGCAGACGGGTCGACCACAGAACGGTCATGTTGGGCTCGGGGCTGGTACCCATGTTCTCGAGCGTGTGCAGATAGCGGTAGCTCATCTTGGTAACGAGCGTACGGCCATCAACACCCATGCCGCCGATGGACTCGGTGACCCACTGCGGGTCGCCGGTGAACAGGGCCTGGTACTCGGGGGTACGGGCAAACTTGACCATGCGGAGCTTCATGATGAAGTGATCCACGAACTCCTGGATCTGCTCCTCGGTGAAGGTGCCGTTGGCAAGGTCGCGCTCAGCGTAGATGTCGATGAACGTAGAGGTACGGCCGATGGACATAGCGGCGCCGTTCTGCTCCTTGACGGCAGCAAGGTAGGCGAAGTACATCCACTGGATGGCCTCCTGCGTGTTGGTAGCAGGGTTGGAAATATCGAAACCATAGGTCTCGGCCATCATCTTGAGCTCGCCGAGGGCGCGGATCTGCTCCTGCAGCTCCTCGCGATCACGGATGTTGTCGGCGGTCATGACCGTCGGAGTGGAAGCCTTCTGGGCCTCCTTGTCCTTGATCAGGTAGTCGACGCCGTACAGGGCGACACGACGGTAGTCGCCGATGATGCGGCCGCGGCCATAGCCATCGGGCAGACCGGTGATGATGTGAGCCGAACGGCAGGCGCGCATCTCGGGGGTGTAGACATCGAAGACGCCGGCGTTGTGGGTCTTGCGCTCGAAGGTGTAGCGCTCGACAACGTTCTCGTCGACCTTGTAGCCGTGCTGGCTGGCAGCCTGGCAAGCGATGCGGATACCACCGTTGACGTGCAGCGCGCGCTTGAGCGGCTTGTCGGTCTGGAGGCCAACAATGGTCTCCTTGTCGCGATGGGCATTATCGATGTAGCCAGCGGGGTGGCTCACGATACCCGTGACGGTCTTGGTGTCCATATCGAGGACACCGCCCTGCTCGCGCTCCTTGAGCAGCAGGTCGAGAACCTCGCCCCACAGCTCCTTGGTACGCTCGGTCGGACCTACGAGGAACGACTCGTCGCCCTCGTAGGGGGTGTAGTTCTTCTGGATGAAGTCTCGGACGTCAACCTCTCCCGTCCAGATACCTTCCTTGAAGCCTTCCCATGCCTCCTGCATTGTGTAACCACGCTCCTAGTTACGTGTAATGCGGCGCTCTCTCACACCGCTGCTTATTGAATTCTTGAATTATCGGCTTGCACTACCGGCTTCTTCCGTTCTTCACCACACGTTGGTGCAGGAAAAACGTTTGTCCACCTTGGAACTACAACCCAAAACCCAAGATTTCACCCGTTTGAGAAGGATAACATAGCGACCCTCTCCATCTGGGCTGTTATATGTTTCTTTTTTTATATCATAAAGGCGTTTTTTACAAACCCGCAGGAAATGCGAGCGCGAACAACTACCGTTCACCGATTTGTATGGTATTTTTCCTTGCCTTTGTACGACGTTCACTCTAGCTGTTATGCCAACTTTATCAGGATAAAGTACCTCTGAGTAGGTTTTGGGACATGCCCAGAGATCTACCCCTGGCTTTGCTGATACCGACGGTGCACGGAGGTCGCCTAAAGGTAGTTTTCTAGGCATGACCCAAAAATCTACCGTATAGAGTGCGCGTGCAAGGGTATCATCTTTCACCGGAAATAGTTTCTAGTGTTAGGGGTTTTCGGTGGAAGATACCGATTTCCGTGAGCTTGGGCGTCAGCTCCTTACCGAGTTCGGCAGCATGCATCAGCGCATTTCGCGCTTTGCGGACAAAGCCCTCGGCGGCGAGATGGCCGTCATGCGCGCCCTCATACTCGCCGGCGGTTCGCTCACGCCGAGCGAACTCGCTGATCGCGCCTGGGTCTCGAGCGCCCGCATCGCCAATATCCTACGCGCCCTCGAGGCCAAGGGCTGGGTCGAGCGCGAGCACTCAAAGACTGACCGTCGTCGCGTACACGTCATAGTGACCGACAAGGGATTTCAGGATCTCGAAATCAAACGTCGGGAATTCGAGAACCGCACTGCGGCTTTCCTCGAGCAGCTCGGCGAAACAGATACCCAAGAGATGGTGCGTCTTCTAAGGCGTGCCAACGAAATTATCGACCGCAATCAAGAAAGGAGAGATGCCGAGTGAGGATTCTCAAGCTCTTTAAAAAGCATATCCTGGCACTGTTCGCAGCTATCGTACTTATCGTAATCAGTTGCAACGCCGATCTAGCACTGCCTACCTACATGAGCGATATCGTCGACGTGGGCGTGCAGCAAGGCGGCATCGCCTCGCCCGTGCCTGACACCATTCGCGCCGAATCGCTCGACAACCTCGAACTCTTTATGAGCGCCAAGGACGCCAAGGCTGTGGAGGCCGTGTTTAGCAAGGCTGACAAAAACGGCATTCGAACGTACATGGGCACCGAGGAAGAGCGTGCCGATGGAGGCAAGATTGCCGACATTATGAGCCTGCCCGAGACCGTCGTCCTTTCGCTCGACCAGGGTATCGACGCCGACTCCATGGGCGACATGATGGGCTCGTCCAGCGAGAAAGACGACAACGCTGCCCAGGCCATGCCCACCCCCGAGCAAATGGCAGCGATGACACCCGAGCAGCTCGCCGAGATGCAGCAGAAGGCCGCGGCGGCGCAGAACATGCAAAAGCAGATTGATGCCGACGGCGGTAAGATCACCATGAAGAGCCTGCGCCTGGGTGTCGAGGGCGGTCTGGTAGACCAAAGCAAGCTCGTCGAGGGCGCCAACGAAATGGCGGATAAAATGGGCTCCATGTCGGGCTCCATCGTCACTCAGCGCGCCGTGAGCTATGTACAGGACGAGTACAAGGCGCAGGGCATCGACCCCGCCGACGTGCAGAACGCCTACCTGGGCCGCATGGCGACCACGATGTTTGGTCTGTGTCTGGTGTCGCTGGTCGCCACCATCCTGACCGGCGCCGTGGCTTCGCGCACCGCCTGCTCCATCGCCCGCGACCTGCGCCGCGAGACCTTCAACAAGGTTATGCACTTCTCGCCGGCCGAGGTGGGCAAGTTTAGCCAGGCCTCGCTCATCACCCGCTGCACCAACGACATTCAGCAGATTCAGATGGCCGCAACCCTGTTTATCCGCATGTGTCTTATGGCCCCCGTCATGGGCATCGTCGCTGTCATGCGCGTCCTGGCCAACCACACCGGCCTGGAGTGGACCATCGCCGTTGCCATCATCGCGGTCTCAGCCGTCGTCGGCGTGCTCATGGGCCTCACTATGCCCAAGTTCAAAAAGATGCAAAGCTTTGTGGACCGCGTGAACCTTACCGCCCGCGAGCTGCTCGACGGCCTTATGCCCATCCGCTCGTTCAACCGCGAGGAGCATGAGCTCGAGCGTTTTGACAAGGCTTCGCTCGACCTGATGACCACGCAGCTCTACACCAACCGCGCTATGAGCTTTATGATGCCGCTCATGATGCTCGTCATGAACTGCATCACCGTGCTCATCGTCTGGTTTGGCGCGCAGGGCGTGTCCAACGGCGTGATGCAGGTCGGCAACATGATGGCGTTTATCTCCTACACCATGCAGATCGTCATGGCGTTTATGATCCTCACCATGGTTTCGGTCATCCTGCCCCGCGCCGAGGTCGCAGCCGAGCGCGTGGAAGAGGTCATCACCTGCCCCACGAGCATCAACGACCCTGCCTCGCCCAAACTGCCTGCTGCCAGCGCGCCGCGCGGTGAGCTCACCTTCCGTGACGTGAGCTTCCAGTATCCCGATGCCCGCGCCGACGTCATCAGCGGCGTGAACTTCACCACGCACGCCGGTCAGATGCTCGGCATCATTGGCTCCACGGGCTCGGGCAAGTCCACGCTCGTACAGCTGATTCCGCGCCTGTACGACGTCACGGGCGGCAGCATTTCGCTCGACGGCATCGACGTGCGCGACATGACCCTTTCCGAGCTGCGCCACCGCATTGGCTATATCCCGCAGCAGGGACGTCTGTTCTCGGGCACCGTCGAGAGCAACCTCAAGTTTGCCGGCGACATGGTAAGCGACGAGGACATGCACCGGGCGGCACGCATCGCCCAGGCCGAGGACTTTATCGCCGAGCGCGAGGGCGGCTACGACTCCCCCATCAGCCAGGGCGGCTCCAACGTCTCGGGCGGTCAGCGCCAGCGCCTGGCCATCGCCCGCGCCCTGGCCAAAAAGCCCGAGGTCGTGGTGTTCGATGACTCGTTTAGTGCCCTCGACTACAAGACCGACGCCCGCCTGCGCGAGGAGCTGGCCAAAAACGTCACTGACGCCGCGCTCGTGGTCGTGGCCCAGCGCATCGCGACCATCATGCACGCCGACCAGATCATTGTGCTCGACGACGGCCACGTGGTGGGCACCGGTACGCACGAGGAGCTGCTGCACAGCTGCCCGGCGTACCTGGAGATCGCACAGTCGCAGCTTTCCGCCGAGGAGCTGGGGCTTACCCAAGAAGAAATTGCAGCCGTTATGGAAGGAGGCAAGCGCTAATGGCAGACGAGACCAAGACTCAGATTCCCAAGCCCACCCGCCAGCGTGGACCTCTGGGCCGCATGGGCGGCATGCGTCGCGGCGAAAAGGCCAAGGACTTTAAGGGCACCATGAGGCAGCTGCTCGGCTATATCGGCCAGCACAAGATTGCCGTGTTTACCGCCGTCGCCTTTGCCGTATGCTCGGTCATCTTTAACATTGTGGGGCCCAAGGTGCTCGGCCAGGTTACCACCAAACTGTTCGAGGGTCTGGTTGCCAAGGTCAACGGCACCGGCGATGTCGACTTTGCCTGGATCGCCAAGACGCTCGGCTTTTTGCTCTGCCTGTATCTGGCAAGCTCTGTCTGCAGCCTCATCCAAGGCTGGCTTATGACCGGCGTCACGCAAAAGATTTGCTACCGCATGCGCAAGGAGATCGCCGCCAAGATCGCCGTTGTTCCGATGAGTTACTTTAACGGCCACAGCAAGGGCGACGTACTCAGCCGCATCACCAACGACGTCGATACGCTGGGCCAGTCGCTCAACCAGAGCGTGACGCAGCTCATCACGTCGGTGACGCAGATTATCGGCGTGCTCGTCATGATGCTGTCGATCAGCCTGCCGCTCACCGGCGTCACCGTGCTCACGCTGCCGGCAGCCGCGATTATCCTGACCGTAATGATTCACTTCTCGCAGCCGTACTTCCGAGAGCAGCAGCAGGTTCTGGGCACCGTCAACGGCATTATCGAAGAGGACTTTGCCGGCCAGAACGTCATTCAGGTGTTCGACCGCGCCGAGGCCTCAATCGAGGAGTTCGACCGTCAAAACGACCGACTCTTTATTAGCGGCTGGCGTTCGCAGTTCCTGTCGGGCCTGATGATGCCGCTTATGAGCCTGGTGGGTAACATGGGCTATGTGGGCGTCGTCGTGGTGGGCGCACAACTCGCACTGACCGGCAATGCCACGCCCGGCGACATCCAGAGCTTTATCCAGTACGTTCGCAACTTTACGCAACCCGTGCAGCAACTGGGCAACGTAAGCAACACGATGCAGTCGATGGCAGCTGCCACCGAGCGCGTCTTTGAGTTCCTGGCCGCGCCCGAGGAGGAACAGAAGGCCGACGCGCAGATTCCCGAAAAGCGCCCCGGCCACGTGGAGTTTGACCATGTCAAGTTTGGCTACACGCCCGACAAGACCATCATCCACGACTTTAGCTGCGAGGCACAGCCCGGCCAGACCGTGGCCATCGTCGGCCCCACCGGCGCCGGCAAGACCACGCTCATTAAGCTGCTGCAGCGCTTTTACGATGTGGACGGCGGCTCGCTGCGCGTCGAGGGCATCGACGTGCGCGACTGGGACCGCGCGGCGCTGCGCGGCGAGTTTGCCATGGTGCTGCAGGATACCTGGCTGTTTAACGGCACCATCCGCGAGAACATCCGCTACGGACGCCCCGATGCGAGCGATGCCGAGGTCGAAGCCGCCGCACGCGCCGCACGCTGCGACCACTTTATCCATACGCTCGCCGGCGGCTACGACTTTATGATCAACGAGGAGGGCACTAACCTGTCGCAGGGCCAGCGCCAGCTCGTGACCATCGCCCGCGCCATTTTGGCCGACCGCCCGGCGCTGATTTTGGACGAGGCGACCTCCAACGTGGATACCCGTACCGAGGAACTCATTCAACGCGCTATGGATGCGCTGATGCAGGGCCGTACCAGCTTTGTTATCGCGCACCGCCTGTCCACGATCCGAAACGCCGACGTGATTCTGGTAATCCGCGACGGTGACATCGTCGAGAAGGGCACGCACGACGAACTGCTCGCCCAGGGCGGCTTCTACGCCGATCTGTACAATTCGCAGTTCGAAGAAGCAGCATAAATTCGACCGCAGGGAACGGATGACGCCCGAGAACGGGGGTGCTGTTTGAACTGCACCCCCGTTTTTCGTTCTGCGGCCTCGAACCGCCTCCCCTGGAACTCAATCGACGGCCTCTTCCAAGCCACGTGGCATCATTCCATTCCAGGGCCAGCTGACGTTTACCCAGATAAAACCTGCCAAAATAAACCTGTCCCTTTTTGGTAGGTTTCGGGGTGACAAGGGCTTGCACTTTAGCGTACGACAGCGGATAATGCCGTGCATTCGACAATTCACGCTTTGACTTATTTGATTGAGGAGGCCCCGCATGGCCATGGATTTCAAACGCAGGCTGCCGATCCCCATGGAGATCCGCGAGGAAATGCCGCTTTCCGCCGAGCTTACCGCCAAAAAGCAGGCATTCGACGCCGAGGTCGCCAAAGTCTTTACCGGCGAGGACGCACGTAAGGTGCTCATCATCGGCCCGTGCTCTGCCGACCGCGAGGATTCGGTGCTTGAGTACATGAACCGACTGGCCAAGACCGCCGAGGAGGTCAAGGACAAGCTCATCATCATTCCGCGCGTCTACACCAACAAGCCGCGCACCAAGGGCACCGGCTACAAGGGCTTGCTGCACAATCCCGATCCCGAGGCGCCCGATGACCTGCTCGAAGGCGTTAAGGCCATCCGCCACATGCACCTGCGCGTCATCGAGGAGACTGGCTTCTTTACCGCCGACGAGATGCTCTACCCCTCTAATTACCAGTACCTCGTCGACCTGCTGAGCTATGTTGCCGTGGGCGCGCGCTCGGTCGAAAACCAGGAGCATCGCCTGGTGTCGAGCGGCATTTCAGTGCCCGTCGGCATGAAAAATCCCACCGCTGGTTCCACCACCGTCATGCTCAACTCCATCTACGCCGCTCAGGCGCATCAGAGCTTCATCTTCCGTAACTGGGAGGTTGAGTGCGACGGCAATCCGCTCGCACACGCCGTCATGCGTGGCTATATCGGTCTCGACGGTCGCACCTACCCCAATTACCACTACGAGCACCTGGAGCGCCTGGCCGAGCGCTATACCGAGCATGCCGGTTACGCCAACCCGGCGGCGATCATCGACTGCAACCACGACAACTCGGGCAAGCGCCCGCTGGAGCAGTACCGTATTTGCAAAGAGGTGCTCGACAGCTGCCGCCGCAACGAGTCCATCTCCAAGCTGGTCAAGGGCTTTATGATCGAGTCCTACCTGGAGGACGGTAACCAGCCGGTCGATGGCGGCGTCTTTGGCAAGTCCATCACCGACCCGTGCCTAGGCTGGGAAAAGACCGATTACCTCATCCACGAGATCGCGGAACGGATTTAGTTACGCGGTTTTACCAAACGCCGTAACGGCTCGACGCTGCGCGGGCCGCACCTGTACAATCTGACGTTCAACTTCAAGGGCGCGACCAGAAGGTCAGCGCCCTTTCGTTTCACGTCACCTTGTCTCAAATGCGACCCGCTCGCCGTCCGTCCTCTGAATGCGGCGTTGCCTTGCTCCGGATGCGGCAGTTAGGGACATTCCTTTTCTGCCGGCAGTCAGGGACATTCCTTGGGGTAGTTATTGGGGACGTTCTTGTTTGACTAGTCGTTTAAGAACGTCCCCAACGACTACAAGCTCTCCAACCGCGAGGCCGAGGTTTTGCGTCTGGTTGTGCTGGGCAAATCAAACCAAGAGATTGCTGACGAGCTGTTCCTTGCCGTGGACACCGTCAAGACCCACATCCACAACATCTTGGTCAAAACCGAGCAGCAAAACCGCACCACGCTCATCCTCCACTTTTGGAAGCGATAACCTGCTAAAAAGGGACAGGTTTATTTTGGCAGGTTTTATCTGGGCAAACGCCAACCGCCGCAAGGGAGCTGCTTTCCCTCGCGGCGGTTTTCTGGCTCACGCTTTCTTTCGTCTCAATCTGTAACATATGGAGACCAAATCGCCGTCTTACTGTTACAGATCGAGACGAGTTACAGAACGCGCGTCGAATAATCTCAATCTGTAACAGGTAGAAGCGTTTTTGCCAGTCAGATGTTACAGATTGAGATAAACGAAGGAGCGGTAGCGTTAAACAAGTCCGCCACAAAGTTATTCGGAGAGATCCGATCCTAGAGTTGTCTACCAGGTACGATATGTGCACTGATATTTTGTCTCAAACCCGGGCATCCCGTTGCCGCGTGGGCTTAACGCTGCACCCGTATAGAGAATCGTTTGCCCCGTACGAGAATACGAAGTTTTGAAAGACAGCCTCTTGTATGTCTGGTCGAAACAATCAACATTCTCGCTCGGGTGGTTCGCAGTGGAGAACGACTTGTAAGTGTCCAAGACGTCCGCTGTCACAAGACGACAAGGCGCGACAGAACCTGCATCTGGTTTCGCCGTCGCACAAACGGGAATTGTGACCATCGACAGGGTAAGCATAAAACATGCGAACATTGCCTTCACAAAGTTCTTCGTTACATGGCGTTTCATGGTTATCTTCCTTTCCTAGTTTTACTGTCGTTCGTCTTGAAAAGCTGCGCGTATACATTACCGATCCACTTCGAATCACGTCCCATTTCTCTGGTAACGACACGCGAGTCATCCCCTGTGAGCAATACGGAGGCATCGCAGAGCGATTCGAGGTTTCCGATAAGATGAGAAGAGATAATGACATGTGCTCCTCTACCCGCTTCATCTCTAAGAGCATTCGAAACAATCGCAACGTGTCTCACATCGAGTGCATTCATGGGCTCATCCAAAAGGACGACTTCGCAATAGGACATATACGCCATCGCGACATTAAGTAATTGTCTATTTCCATCAGACAGCCTAGATACGGGCGTATTCTTCAACCCAGTCAAGTCAAAGCGATCAAGCACTTGGTCCAAAGTGCGAGGTGAATGCCAAATTCTCCTGCATCGGTCGAGATGAAAAGCGACGGTCATGTATGGAATCAATAGCGACGGCCTATTCGGAACCAAAAAGAATACCTTTCTCATTTCCTCACGGTCGACGCATACTTTTGCATGAAAACAGAGAGAACCTGACACGCGCACTGATGGCCCAGCATCTCCCCAAAGAGTATTCAGTAGCGTAGTCTTGCCATGTCCATTTGGCGCGACAAGACCCCATATCTGGCCAGCGGGCATATCAAACTGCAATCCCTTTACCAGCTGGTTTTTTCCAACCGTCAACGCATCCAGCGACAGAGAGAGCAAGCTTTTCTCGCCCAAACTATCCGGGCGAATATGGTTCCAGGCCCAGCGATTCTTGCTTTTTAGACACGAAAACGAAATGACCCCCAACGCGCAAACAGCAAACGCGCCCATCACGGCAAAGAGGCAGTGCGATGCACTGGCTTCAGGAACGAGAGATACCTCCGCTCCATTGGCGTAAGATGCGCCGCCGAGCGCAAACGAAGAGGCAGAATAGCTCGACACCATATACGGCAGCAACGCATGCCATGGAGCATCTTTGCTCGCATAAAACGGAAGCTGGCTTATGCCCCCCACAAGAGCGATCACCATGGACGAAATGGCCCTGTTTCTGCTTCCGGCGTACACGCACACGCTCAAGCAAGCAAACATCATCGACAGCACAGCTTCAAAGACGGCAAATAGCCCTAGCTGAACTAACACAGTTCTTTCGACTACGTCACCATACTGAATGAATACGACTGGGTACTCTGTCTGACCTACACCGTTAAACACCGTTGCCAATACAAAACAGGGAGCCAACGCCAGAACCAAAACCAGCATCGATGCAATACCAGAGACGAGAACGCGGCATGCATTCATCTCTAACTTTGACAACAACGCTCGATCGTAGAACCGCTTTCCATCCCCCTCAAGCGACATATAGAGGACGAGGACCGGGACCAAAAGCCACGCTATTGCAGGAACAGCGCCGCAATAATATGCGAGAAGAATCATCCCGGGCATTTTTGTTGTTGAGTCGTACGATTCCGGATGGGCCAGCATCGATATGGCTCGGGGAAGACGTTCTTGGGCTTCAAGCGATAACTCCGAATCAACACCATTCAAATAACCGAGTCGGTATTCCTTGAGCAATAGATTGTCGTAATCGGCAATCGCATCGTAATACTCTCTGGAGTCCGCCTTGCTTTCAAGCGCCCGATCAAGGCACGCCCTTTCGTCGGCAATGATGCTGTTGAGCTCCTGTGGGGCAGTGTCATAAACGCCGTCAGAGACTTGAGAGACCAAAAGGGCTCTCTGGTCTTCGATGGAAGCTCTACCATATAGATAATCTGCTCCCGTTGGAACGGATAGAAATACCGGGATGCAGAATACGAGCGCGAGCAGCGCCGTCAGCAACATAATTCCCCGGTTGCGCGCAAGAACTTCTAAATTAAGCCGTACATATGTGAGGCAATCACAGGTCTTCACAGCAAGCACCTCCGGTTCGCA
Organism: uncultured Collinsella sp.; assembly: GCA_959023295.1. GTDB lineage: Bacteria > Actinomycetota > Coriobacteriia > Coriobacteriales > Coriobacteriaceae > Collinsella. The sequence goes on from CAUFBM010000013.1 coordinate 10,943, forward strand.
ACACACGAGTCGTCGGACCCGTTGTCCGGAAGTATCGCCTTCATCGTCAGAACTGTCTGTAGACGTGTAGGATGGATTTACAATCTTATTTGTCTACAGGCTTCTACCTGCTATTTTCTATAACATCTGCCATAAGACTAAAAACCCTATCTCTAAGTTCACGCTCCGAGTGAACTCCAAGCAAGGCATAGCTCTTGCTCTTGGCCTCTTTGACGGTTCCCCGAGCAACGTTAAGATGCGCGCAAATCTCGGTGGTTCTATTGCCATCAAAAACGCATGTCATGATATCGGCATAAAGCGGCGTGAAACCAAGCCTCAAGAAGGCCTCACGCACGGTATCGCGTCGATCACCCACCCGAACCGTATCTTTCGAACGCAAGAATAGCAGCGAATTAGCCATAAGGATAAGTACGACAAGGAACGCAGTCACGCGTAAGGCAGGCATAAGGCCGCCAACGGCCTCACCGCTCCCAACGGACTCAAAGAAAATGTACAGTCGACTTACCACATCGTGAACCCAGAACGCTGCTCCAGCACCCACAGACACCGAAGAAAGGGTGAGTTCAGGCGAAAGGCACAAGTGCATTTCAGACATCCACCGTATAGCCGCACGGCAACACAGGGCCACAAGCACTATAGCTATCGATAGGATTATCGCATCATGCTCAAAGCCGAAGCATACGAGGATTTCCTCGATGCCCATTCCAGACGCATACATAAACAGGAAGCAGACGAAGACTATCCTGCAGTTCTGATTGAACGATGAGGACCCCAGCGATTCTGAACGGTGATCATGGCCTTTTGTTGCGTCAAGATGCCACGCATCCTTTGACAAGAGAAGTCCAGCCGTCGCCTCTGAAATGCTTTTATATCCGGTTTTAGTCAAGGCCCGCGACAAATAGGTACGGGCAGTAGACGGGGAAATGTCCAAGGCAGAAGCAATCTCCTCGTACGTTTTTCCCTCTATCCTCATAGAGAAAACCGCGGACTCCCTTTGAGAAAAACCCGAAGCCGTAGGGATATCGGCAACTGCAGAGTGTTTTCCTCCTAATTTGGCGGCCGCAGAAAAAGCGCTCGTTAAGTCAGGGAAAAATCGCGTTATGGCCCTGGCAAGGATACTGCCCAAAACGGTAACCAGAAGCAATACGATCTCTTGATGCCCACCAAAGCTCAGGAGCACAGCTCCGATGTTTATATTGCGCGAAAACAAACAATCCGTATCGAGAATAACGGCGGCATTACCAAACGCAAGAGGTTCGACGAGCAAGGCAGCAACCCCCATCTCGGCGTTAACGGAAAGGAAAGAACCGATGGAGTCCATCAACGGGACGAGAAGAAACTGAAGGCCAACAAGCAAAGCAATCAAGAGCACAACGGGGCTGTAAAGTGCGAGCTCAGGATACCCGTGGAGAGCAGAGCCATCGGCCACATGTTTCCCCTTTAATCCCGCACGTATGTTTGCGAATTCACCGCCAAGCGCCCAAGAACAGCAAGCGACAAGCAAGGGGGCTAGTAACAACAAAATGAACGCGAACGCCGAAACCACAACATGAAATTGATGAAAGACATTAAGAGATATCGTGTACATCACAAGAAGTGCAATGTCTACGAGCATAAGTCCAAAAAGCCTTTTGGAAATACCCTGTCTCACAGGGCGAGAGATGAGGCCCACACAGAAGCCCGAAAGCAGATGCAGACCGATAAGAACGGTGCCAGAAAGGCCCGTATAAATACTTGGCGCCACACAATACAGACCAGCCGCCCCTATAAACAACATAATTGAATGCCAGAGGAACGAGCGCGTCACGCTTTGCAGGGTAGCTGCCTCGGTTGCCATAAAATCAAAGCTCCTAGATAGCATTTTGGTTATTTTAACATCGTTCCCGGCGTTAAAAAAACTGTTACCCGAATTAATCAATATCCCCCCTCCACCAAAAGGCACCACGCTGATCCTCCATTTTTGGAAGCGATAACCTGCTAAAAAGGGACAGGTTTATTTTGGCAGGTTTTATCTGGGCAAACGCCAACCGCCGCAAGGGAGCTGCTTTCCCTCGCGGCGGTTTTCTAGCAGAAAAAACCAAGTGAGTAGGCTTTTTGCAGGAGGCCAAGCACGCCCCAAAACGCCACAGCCCTGACCTGCTGTTTTATTGGGCGCCACCCGCGATGTGCTCGACAGATCCAAAAAAGTCTACTCACTTGGTCTTGAGACTCATCAGTCAGGCAAAAAACGCCGCGAAGGGGGGCTGGACTCCCTTCGCAGCGGTTGTTCGCACTGGTTTTGCAACGGTTTTGCTCGCTTGTTACTCGCTGTAGCGGGTGGCGATGGCAGCTTGTACCATGCCGGCGCTCATGAGGTAGGTCACCAGGAAGTAGCCACCGTATGCTGCCAGGAAGATTGCACAGGTGAGGCCCACGGTGCCGCCGATGCTCATATCTCCGAATATGCTCACTAGCTCGATAATCACCTTGAGCGCCACAAAGGAGTGAGCCAGGCCCGCTGCCAGCGGGAACAGGAAGAACACCGCTTGCTGCGCCATCACCGAATGGCGAATCTGGCGGTCGTCGCAGCCGATCTGTGCCAGCACACGATAGCTGCGGCTGCCGTCGGCCACGTTGGAGAGTTGCTGGATCGACAGAATCGCCGCGCATGCAACGACCAATACAAAGCCGATGTAGATGGCTAGGTAGCTAATAAGACCGTTCATTTGCGCTGCTTGCACGTACATCTCGGAGCGTGTGATGAAGGTTCCCCACGACCCCGGCTCCTTGCCGTCAACGAGCAGATTGTCGAGCACAGTGTATTTAATACTCTCGTCTGCCTCGGTCGTATCCATCCCCTGTTTGTAGTTAACGAGCAGGCTACTGGAATACGGCTGCAGATTAAGTTGGGACAACAGCTCGTCGGCAACGACGACGGTACCCGGATTACTGCCCATCGCCGAGTTGGCGATGGCCGCCGTATCTTCGTCCGACTTATCGGCTGCGGGCTTGAGTGTATGCCCGCCCAAGGTGAGGGTATGGCCGTCGGCCATGTATTTGGTGTACAGGTCGACCAGCTCGCCGCCCATATCACACGTGAGCAGATACTGGTCGTGACCGATGTGCACCGGCTCCTCGCCCATCATCTGGCGCAGTTTGTTGTACTGGCTCGCCGGCGTCACAAACAGACCCATCGCATCGGCATTGCTACCCCCGAACGCCTTGGGAAGCTTTTCGCCCATGATCTTGCACATCTCACTTGGGGTCACCGAAGGATTCGAGCCGCCAACCGGGTAACTCAGATACGAATCGATCTGCACATGCTCACCGGCAATATCGGCGATATTGACCTTCTTGCTGGTCTCGTCGTTGTTGTCCGCCGACTTGCCCTTAATGCCGTCCGCAACGTTATCGGAATCGATACGATCGCCGTGCCATGGATCGCCGTGCCATGCGGGGTACAAATCGACCGTTGTATCGGCCAGCACCATGCGATCGGCTTCAGACGGATTGATGTACTCTTTGTAGTAGTCAAGCGTATCGGGCGTGTAATAGACATACGTCTGAGACACGTCAACAGGGTTATAGCGCTCCAGGTTCTCGTTCATCACGTTGGCAATCGACATACCGCACGTCACCGAGGTGATGGCCAAAAACAGGAGCATCGCGATGACGCCCATCGAAAAGCACACCGTGTTGACCTTGGCCGCAAGCTGGCGCACGGTAAACATGTTGAGGCCGCGCCAATACACGCCGCGCAGGCTCTGCAGCAGCTTGATGAGCATGCCTGAGAGTCCCCAGAACAGGGCAAAGGTGCCCACGGTAACCATAGCGGTCGTAATACCAAACTGGTTCATGGCCTCTTGCAGCTTGCTGTCCGTCGCGGTTAGCGGGAACCCATCACGTAGCAGACGGTAATAGGCCACGCCCACAAGCGCCACGCCCACGGCAAAGATGGCAATCGCAATCCAGGGGTTGCGTGTCTTGATGCTCTCGTTGCGACGCTCGGCACCCATAAGCTCGATAAGTTTGGTACGACGCACGGCGCGAAGGTTCAGCAGTAGCGTGAGCACAAACATCACGAGCATGCAGACAAGGGTCAGGTTGAACGCATGCACCGAGAAAAAGAAGTGGAAATTGGCGATCTGCGTCTTAAAGAGCGAGGCCGTAAAGAACGTCATGAGCTGGGAGAGTCCCACACCCAGCACAATGCCGGCGACAAAGGCCACGACCGACACTATCACGGTCTCGAGCGCCATGATCGTGGCGACGCGCCCGCGCCCCATGCCAAGCACCTGGTACAGGCCAAACTCCTTCTTGCGGCGTTTCATGATGAAGTTATTGGCGTACACCATCAAAAAGGCCATGACACCGGCCAAAAAGTACGTCAGGTCGCCGAGCATGCTGCCCATAACCTGCGCCAAGCCCTCTTCATCGATGCCGGCGATGTCAACCTGCATCGAGACGGTGTTAAAGGCATAGAAGACCGTAACGCCCAGGGTGAGCGTCAAAAGGTAGACGAGGTAGTCGCGGCCGGCGCGGCGGACGTTGCCCCAAGCGAGTTTACAGAGCATCGGAGCCCTCACCGCCCATCATGGCAACGACCTCCATAATGCGGTCGAAGAACTCTCGGCGGTCGGTGTCGCCGCGGCGCAGCTCGGTGAAGATCTTGCCGTCGCGAATAAACAGCACACGGCTCGTGTAGCTGGCGGCAAAGCTGTCGTGCGTGACCATGAGCACGGTGGCACGCAGGCGGCGGTTAAGCGCCTCCAGGCTCTCGAGCAGCAGGCGAGCGCTCTTGGAATCGAGGGCACCGGTGGGCTCGTCGGCCATGATCATGGTGGGGTCGGTGACGAGCGCGCGAGCCGCGGCAACGCGCTGCTGCTGACCGCCGGACATCTGGTAGGGATACTTGTCGAGCACCTGACTGATGGACAGGCGCGCGGCCACATCCTGCACGCGGGTCGAGATCTCTGCCGAGTTTGTGCGGGCGATAGTGAGCGGCAGGGCGATGTTCTCGCGTGCCGTGAGCGTATCGAGCAGGTTGGAGTCCTGGAAGATAAAGCCGAGCTCCTCGCGGCGGAACTGCGAGAGTTTGGCCTGCTTCATACGCGTCACGTCCTGGCCGTTGATGCGGATCATGCCACTTGTGGCGCTATCGATGGTCGACACGCAGTTGAGCAACGTCGACTTGCCCGAGCCCGAAGCGCCCATGATGCCCACGAACTCACCGCGGTTGACGGTAAAGCTGACGTCGTTGAGCGCACGGGTCACGTTGCCCAGCGCTCCATATACCTTTTCGAGATGCGCGACCTCCAGTACCGGGGTCGCCATGTGCGTGGTTTGCATACCGAGTCCTTTCTTGCGATTAGTCTACGGCATCTATAGTCGCAAGAAGCCGAGTCGGCTACCATCGATATGGCTTACGCTTGCCTTACCGTTGTGTAAGGTACGGGTAGCTAGCCTGCCACGTGTTGATATTGAGAGAGGACTCCTGTTGAAGACCGTTCATGTTGCCGCTGGGATCATTCGCAAGGAAGGATCTGACGAGCTGCTTGCCGTGCAGCGCGGCTATGGCGACATGCAGGGACTTTGGGAGTTCCCCGGTGGCAAGCTCATGCGCGGCGAGACGCCCGAGGACGCCGTACGCCGCGAGCTCATGGAAGAGCTGCAGGTCAAAGTCACCAACCTGCGCAATTTCTATACCGTTGAGTACGACTACCCCGATTTCCATCTCTCCATGGAGTGCTACTACTGCTCGCTCGCCGATGAATCCGATGAGCCTCAGAAGCACGACCGTCAGCTCGATATCCGCTGGATTCCGCGCACCTCGCTTGCCACGGTGGAATGGATGCCCGCCGACAAGGGGCTCATTGATGCCCTAATTGAGCTGAAGGAAGACCGGCTTGAGGCAAGCGCCGCCGATGACGCCGAGGCCGCCATGGCCGACGAGTCTGCCGCCAAACCCAAGCGCGCACCTAAGCGCCGTAGCAAAAAGCGCCCCAAGCCCGGCCTGCTGGACGGCATCGATACCTCGGACCTTTCTGCCGACGAGCGTGAGCTCGTGCGCCGTCGCGCCGCTATAAAAAAGTCCATGAAGGGCAACAAGCGTGCGAACACCAAACCTGAGCTGCTCGTTCGCCAGCGCCTGCGCGCCGCAGGCCTTACGGGATACCGTCTGGAATGGAAGGTGCCCGGAAAACCCGACATCGCCTTTCCCGGGCGCAAGATCGCCATCTTCGTCAACGGCTGCTTTTGGCATCGCTGCCCCAAATGCAACCCAAGTCAGCCCAAGCGCAATGTTGAGTTTTGGGAGGCAAAGTTCCGCCGCAACGTCGAGCGCGACCGAGCCGCCGTGGCAGCACTCACTCAAATGGGCTGGACACCCATAACCATCTGGGAATGTGAGCTCAAAAAGGACCGCATCGACGCCACGATGGAAAAGGTCATCGAGCAGGTGCGCACCGCAGAGCTGCAGCGCTAGGAACGAGCCGTCCACACGCCCCGCACGTCCGCGCCACATCCACGTCACAAACCTTAGAAAGCTCTTAAGCCCAAAACCTTTCAAGAGTGTTACTCGATAGTTTTTACCTGCGGTTTCATCGTAACACCAAACCAGGTTAAGCCTTTCTTTAGCGCTTCTTTGCGACGTCCGCGGCATAATACTGCCAACGCACGGGATCTAGCAGCACACCCCGTGCGCAAACTTTTGGTGGACATCGAGGAGGCCGCATAAGCATGCATTCTTCCAATGACGCAGCACAGCAGCCATCCCTAAATCATGCGAACCTTTTCTCCTTCCCCCCGACACAGAGAAACGGCTTCCTCGACTCCCCCACCACAAAAGCCAAACGCTCAACCGACCAGAGCCACAACTTGCGAGCATCGTTCGAAAAGCTCCAAGCATCCCTAGACAAGGCGTTCCCCGAACAGGCAAGAGCAATCTAAGCCCATCGCGCTTTATACTGATGCCATGCGAAACATGGATCACATAGAATTGCACCGCGGAGGACGCGAGGAAGCGTTTCCCGAGACCGCCGAAGACTGGCCCTATATTGCCGAACGCGCAGAATTCGCTCGCTATCCGGGCAATTCCGTCCCCTGGCACTGGCATTCCGAAGTTGAGCTTTTCTACATGGAGCAGGGAGCGATTGACTATCGAACGCGCGCGGCTCATGAGCACGTACGCTTTGAGGAAGGGTCCGCCGGCTTTATCAACGGCGGCGTTTTGCACAGCACGCTGCAATCACCCAATTCGGCGCCAGCCATTCAAATGCTGCATATCTTTCAGCCGTCGATGCTCGGCGATCCCGCGGGACGTCTCCAAAAGCGTTACATCAACCCATTGCTTCAATGTCGAGGCGTCGATGTGCTCAAATGGTCGCCCACCAATCCCGACGATATGCCCTTTATCGATTTGCTGAAGAGCTCCTTTAGCCACGACCTTCAACGGCCGCAGAACGAGATGGCGCTTCGAAATAGTTTGTCAGAGCTCTGGATTCAGATTAACGCCAAGGCCGAACCGCTCTTTTCTTCCGACGGCGCCTCTTGGATGACCAGCCGCGACGTACAGTTCAAGGCAATCCTGGACTTTATCCGCGCAAACTATGCAGCCGCTATAGATGTGCCTCAGATGGCATCTGCAGCCGGCGTAAGCGAAAGAGAGTGTTACCGCATTATCGAAACTTGTGCAGGAACGACCCCGGCGGCATATCTACGCGCATACCGCATAAACCGTGCTTGCGAACTTTTGGCACACACCACGCGAACGGTACAGACAGTCGCGCGCCAATGCGGATTTATAACAGCGAGCCATCTTGGCCAGGTATTTAAAGAACAAATGGGGTGCACTCCTTCGAGCTATCGAGCAGCGAGGCAGAATCTCGATAGCACCAGGCAGAAATCCCGCTAGCCCTTCTTCTGTCACTGCATCAAACTTGCAGGCAAACAACAGAGAGGAGCAATCATATGAAGCACTTTGACCATATCGTATTTGACGTTGATGGGACATTGGCAGATACAGAAGAAAGCGTTCTGTCATCGCTTGTCCAGATTGTTCAAGAAGAAACCGGCAAAACGCTTCCCCGACACGAGCTTGACTTTGCCCTCGGCATACCCGGCAAGGATGCCCTTGAGAAACTTGGGATCTACTCGCAGGCAACGTTGGATCGCTGGTGCCAAGTTGCCGCCAGCTTTAAAAGCACCATCAGCGTGTTTCCCGGCTTGCACGAAGTTATCGCAACACTCTCCGACAACGGCTGCAAACTTGGCATCGTCTCCTCACGTGCGCACGACGAATACGCAGAAGAAATTGCACCCCTTGGCTTCGATAAGTATTTTGAGCACATCATCCTTGTCGAAGACACAACCGAACATAAACCCGCACCCGCACCCATGCTCGAATATCTCCGGCGTACGGGCGCGAATCCTGGCAACGTCGTCTACGTTGGCGACACCGTCTACGACGAACAATGCGCAACTTCGGCAGGGGTCAGTTTTGCCAGAGCGGCATGGGGATCACACCAAGACATCCCAAACGCCACCTACAACCTCAAAACCCCCAACGACCTGCTAACCCTAACAACCAAGTAACCCCCGCGCCCCACCCTTTCAGCCCCAACGCCACAAGGGCGATTGAGCAGGACGGTTTGGGCGGGTCCCGTACTTAGTTTCCAAAATCATTCCGCAGCGCGAAGGCTTCTTATTATTTTCAGACCTAACGCCACAAGGGCGACGACCTCGAGTAGGTCAACCTGGGAGGGACGAGGGCTTAGCTCCCCAATCTTTCCGCAGGGGGCAAAAAGCCTCGCCGCACGAAGTGCGCAGCGAGGCTTTTTGCATGCCCGAGGACGATTGGGGAACTAAGCCCTCGTCCCTCCCCGGGATATGTAGCGAGTCGGAGTACCCTTGCTGTTACTCTGCTTTGCCCACAGAGTTGAGGTTGGTCATGCGGATCTTAACCAGCTCGGTGATCTCACGCATACCCTCCTTGGCCGGCTTCTTAGGATCGAAGCAGGCGGGGTTCTCGGCCATGTAGGCCATGAAGCCCTTGGTGTAGGCCTGACGCAGCTCGGTAGCGTAGTTAACCTTGCAGATGCCGTTCTTCACGGCCTCGGCGACCTGCTCATCGGGCACACCGGAGGTGCCGTGCAGAACCAGCGGCACGTCGACGGCGTCGCGGATGGCCTTGACCACGGACTGCTCGATGTGCGGATCGCTCGTGTACACGCCGTGGCTGGTGCCAACGCCAATAGCCAGCGAGGTGCAGCCGGTACGCTCGACGAACTCCTTGGCCTCGGCCGGATCGGTGTAGGGGCTCTCGCCCTCAACCGCAGGACCGTCGTCCTCCTTGCCGCCAACCTTACCGAGCTCGGCCTCGACGGGCACGCCCATGGCGCGACCAGCATCGGCGACGGACTTGGTCAGAGCGATGTTGTCCTCGAAAGACTCGTGCGAACCGTCGATCATGACAGAGGTGTAGCCCGTGCGGAAAGCCTGCATGCAGCGGTCATAGCCATCGCCATGATCGAGGTGCAGGGCGACGGGCACGGAAGCGCGCTCGGCGGCAGCCTTGACCATGCCGTAGAAGTAGTCCAGACCAGCGGTCTTGATGGTGCCCGGGGTGGTCTGCATGATGACGGGGGACTTGGTTTCCTCGGCGGCGGCCAAAACGGCCATAACAAACTCGAGGTTCTCGACGTTGAACGCGCCAACGGCGTAATGGCCGGCCTGAGCGTCCTTGAGCATCTTTTCGGTGGTAACAAGTGCCATGAGCGTTTGCTCCTCTCCCTCGCCCGCATCTGGACATCGGGCGTACGTGTCCGCAAAGCCTATTACCTTGCGTTTTGCTGCGCCCATTGTATGAAAATCGACGGTGTCGCACGTATGAGATATCACCGGTACGCAGGTCAAGATGCTCGTTTTTGAAAAGCAAACGGAAGGGAATCGCACCGGATTCCTCTATGCGATATTGAAGTTTTCAAGCGAATCATCTTTCTTTTATAGAAAAGATAAGTAATCGAAAGGCGTTTTCTTACTCAAAAAGAAAATGAACGAAAATGGATTCAACACAATTCCTGCAAATTAATGTGAGAATGGAGCAGCTATGGCCCATGCGACAACCCGAGCTTTCGCCGATGAGCGTCGTGCCGCCATTATGGAGATGCTCGAGCATAACGCCTCGGTGCAGGTGGCAGAAATTGCCCAGACCTTTGGCGTGTCCTCTGTCACCGCTCGCGCCGACCTGGACGCACTCGCCGAGTCTGGTAAGCTGCGCCGCACGCATGGCGGCGCCGTATCGCTCCACAAACGCCTAACCGTCTCCACGCAGGATCGCCGCATCAATGTCAACGTCGCCGCTAAGCAAGCCATCGCGCAAAGCGCCATCAAGCTCGTCAATGACGGCGACACGCTGCTCGTCGACTCGGGCACCACGGCGCTCGAGTTTGTTCGGCTCCTCGATCAGCGCGACGGCATCACCGTCATCACGGTCGACATTACCATTGCCGATTACATCGACGAGAGTATGCCCTCGGTTGATGTCGTCATGCTGGGCGGGGCACTGCGCAAAGGTCATCGCTATCTGTACGGACCGCTCACTATGCAGGCGCTCCAAATGGTCCATGCCGATCTGGCCGTCATGTGCCCAGGCGCCTTTGTCCCCAGCTGCGGCTTTACGACCGACTTTCCGCAGATGGCCGAAACCAAAACCGCCATGATTGGAGCCGCCCGTAAAAGCGTGGTGCTTATGGATGCCAGCAAGGTCGACGGGCGCGGTATGTATCGTTTTGCGCAGCTTACCGACGTAGACGCCATCGTCATGGACAACGACCCCAACGGCATCGTCGAATCTTCCCTCCTCGAAATCTCAGACCGCGCAAGCCCCAACCTCATCATCGCCGTCGCCTAATACCAGCACAAAGGGGACGGTGCACCTTCGTGATGGTTTCAACCAAAACGTCGATAGAAACGAGGTAATTGGGCCTCGAAGCAAAACCGCCACAAAGGTGTCTGTCCCCTTTGTGGCGGAAAAATCAGGCGTCGCATAGGGATAGCCCCCTATGCGACGCCTTCATGACTGGATTGCGACTACAGGATGCTTTCAATACTGTCTAGGATACTTTCAGCATTCTGCGTGGCGTAATCCTCGGTGGTGATAACGCGAACGTTTTTGGCACCGGCTTCCTCAAAAGCCTCTTTGGCAAAGCCGACCTGCGGCCCCAGCAAAACGGCATCGGCGTCACTGATATGATCGGCGGCGGTGGAAATCGGCGATGCTTCAATCTCGATCTCGAGACCACGAGCCTCGGCGACGGCCTTAATCTTTGCGACCAGCAGGCTGGTGGTCACACCGGTGTTGCAGCAGACGAGAACCCTTTTCATAAGGAAACCCTGCCTTCCTCTTTAATCTTGTCCACAAGACAAAACGGCTATCAACTTGGAATACGAGCATAGCGACCGAGCCATGCGCCTCGCTCGCCAATTCCAAATAACTACAGGCTGCACTCCACGCCTTTAAAAAGGGAGCCGGAGGATGGCAGCCGGCTCCCTTTTATACCACGCGGAGATGCGAAGATCGCTATTTCTTCTGGACGTACTTGAGGCAGTCGAGCGTAACGGCGACGAGAATGATCAGGCCGGAGAACACGAACTGCAGGTTGGTATCAATACCCAGAATGGTCAGTGCATAGGTAAGAGCGGTGAAGATCAGCACGCCGACGGTGACGCCGGAAATCTTGCCGATACCGCCGGTGAAGGAAACGCCACCGACAACGCACGCGGCGATAGCGTCCATCTCCCAGCCCTGGCCGTAAGCAGCGGAGCCAGAACCAACCATGCGGATGCACTCGAGCCAAGAACCAAAGCCGTACAGGATGCCGGCGAGGATGAAGGCGCCGATGGAAACAGCGAAGACGTTGATACCAGAGACGGAAGCAGCCTCGGGGTTGCCGCCGACGGCGAACATGTTCTTACCGAAGGTGGTCTTGTTCCAAATGAACCACACAACCACGATAGCAGCGATGGCCCACAGGATAATCGACGGGAAGCCGCCAATACGCGGAGTGACCATGGCAGGAATCAGAGGATTAATCGAACCGAAGGACACGCCCTTGGTGGCATAGGTGACAAGACCAAAGATGATGAGCATGTTGGCCATCGTCGAGATGAACCAGTGCATCTTAAACTTAGCGGTAAAGAAGCCAGCAATGGCAGAGAATGCGGTACACAGGACAACGCAGACAACAAGTGCCAGGATAATCTGGCCCACGACGGGCATGGTGGAGAAGTCGAAAGCGATGCCAAACACGGTACCGGTGTTTGGACCGGCGTGCATGATGATGGTAGACGCCACCATACTCATACCGACCATACGGCCAATCGACAGGTCGGTACCAGTCTGGAGGATCAGGCCGGCGACGCCAAGTGCCAAGAACATACGGGGCGAAGCCTGCTGGAAAATGTTCAGCACGTTCTGAGTCGTGAGCAGCTGCGTGCCCTTAACAACCGGCGTGATAGCGCACAGAGCGATGAAAACCAGCGCAATGGCGATATACAGACCGTTGTTGAGCAAAAACGTACGCGTATTGAACGTGTACTTGTAGTTCTCCCAGCGCTGAGCCATATTCTCGGCAAAGGTGAACTTGCCGATGCGCAGCAAATCGATCAGGTGGTAACGATAGGCGAAGGCCTCGTGCTCGCGATCCTTGATCTGCTGCAGCTCCTGCTGATAGGTCACCTTAGCGTCGAACTGCTTGTTCTTATAGACGTACTTCTCTTCTTTAATCTCGGCCTGGTCGGTGATACCGGCAATGCCCTCCTGGTGCTCCTTCTCGAGCTTGGCGAGCTGCTTCTGGTAGGCGACCTTGGCGGCCTCGCGCTCGGCAGCGCAGCTGACCTTGACAGGAGCAAGGTACTCAGTCTCATAGTGGGCCTTCAGGTAGTTCTCGGCGTCGGCAACAAGCTTGTCAATCTGACCCTTGTTCTGGGCCTCGACCTTCTTAGCCTGCTCCATCTCAACCTTAAAGCCATTGATGGCCTCATCGCGCTCTGCTTTGGTAAGCACGCGGTCGCTCTTAGCGGCATCAATGCTGCTCTGCAGCTCGACGACACGCGTGGTACCGTCGGCGCGCAGGGCGTCGACCTTTTTCTGAATCTCGTTTACATAGCTGTCGATCGGCTGGAGGAGCTTCGTCTCCTCATCGACCGACAGAATCTTACCGGATACGGTAGGCATGTGTTCCATCCCCTTCGTCTACAGATACTTGGCGCTCAGACGGAGCAGCTCTTCCTGGTTCGTCTCCTTGGTGTTGACGATGCCCGAAAGGTGTCCGTTCGACATGACGCCGATGCGGTTGGTGATGCCGAGAATCTCGGGCATCTCGGAGGAAACCACGATCACCGTAGTACCCTTCTTTGCCATGTCGATGATGAGCTGGTAAATCTCGTACTTAGCGCCGACATCGATACCACGGGTGGGCTCGTCCATCAGGAACACCTGCGGATAGCGCTCAAGCCACTTACCAAAAATGACCTTTTGTTGGTTGCCGCCAGAGAGGCTCGAAATCAGGTCATCGGGGCCCATGCACTTGGTATGCATGGTCTTGATCTCTTTGTTCGTCGCGCGAAGCATCTTGTCGTTGGACAACGCGGGACCACTCTTGTACTGATCAAGGTTGGCGATGGTGGTGTTAAACGTCAAGTCGCCCTTCAGGAACAGACCGTTTGCCTTGCGCTCCTCGGTAATCAGAGCAAAACCATGCTCCATGGCGTCGCGCGCCGAGGAAAAGTTCATCAGGCGGTCGCGGAAGTACACACGACCTGCAGCACGGGTACGAATACCAAAGATCGTCTCGAGCAGCTCAGTACGACCTGCGCCGACCAGTCCATACAGACCAAAAATCTCGCCCTTACGCACGTCAAAGGTAATGTCCACCAAGTGCGGATCGAACTTCGTAGACAGATGCTGTACCGAAAGAACGTTGTCGCCGGGAACGTTATCAACGGGCGGGAAACGGTTGTCCAGCGAACGACCGACCATGGCGCTCACGAGCTCGTTCATGTTGGTGTCACTCGTACGCTTGGTCATAACCAGATTACCGTCGCGCAGGACCGACACGTCGTCGCAGATCTCGAAGATCTCGTCCATCTTGTGCGAGATGTAGATCAGAGAGATTCCCTGCTCCTTGAGCTTACGCATCATCTCGAACAGTTTGTCGACCTCTTGCGCCATCAGCGAACTCGTAGGCTCGTCCAAGACGATAACCTTGGCGTTATAGGACATAGCCTTGGCGATCTCGACCATCTGACGCTGAGAGACGCTCATGTTTTTCATGGGCTGGGTCAGGTTGACGGTCATCCCTAGGCGACGGAACAGATCCGAAGCTTCTTTGCGCATGCGCGCCTCGTCGATCACGCCGCCCTTAACCGGATAGCGGCCCAAGAACAAGTTATCGACCACATTGCGCTCGAGGCACTGGTTGAGCTCCTGGTGGACCATGGCGATGCCGTTTTCAAGAGCATCCTTAGGACCGGAGAAACTCACCTCCTTGCCATCGAGGAAAATCGAACCCTCGTCCTTTTGATAAGTGCCGAACAGGCATTTCATCATCGTGGACTTGCCTGCGCCGTTCTCACCCATCAGGCCCATGACGGTGCCGCGGCGGACGTCGAGGTCGATGTGGTCGAGCACTCGGTTACGCCCGAACGTCTTGCTCATCCCTCGAATCGACAGGACGATGTCGTCTTGCTTGTCTGACATGTATTCACCCCTCGTTTCCCTCGATGTCCTCCCTGTGCAACCTTATTTGCGCAGCTACGATAGGGAGAACGTCCTGATATGAGGCCATTACGAAATGTTTACGTACTCATGGTCTCTGAAAAGCAAGGGGGAGCAGTCTCCTGATCCCCCTTGCCAACATGCCTACATGCTCTCGCGAGCAATCACGACCTACTGGCCAAGAATCGACGTGTAGGAAGCGCCGTTGTCGGTCTTCACCATGTTGATGGCAAAGGCATCGAAGTCTGCCGGGTTACCAAGCTTGTTGGTAATGGAGGACTCGTTCTGACCGTCGCCCTGGACAACCTCGAGATCGAGGTTGAGCAGCGGAGCATACTTCTCGAGCAGCGGCTTATAGGTGGAGCCCAGGAAGTTGTCGGCAGAGTTGTAAATGCTCAGCCAAACCTTCTTCTTGGGGCTGTCCTTCTCGTCGAGCTGGGCCTGAGCCGTCTCGTACAGGGTATTCGCCGGGTCGGTGAAGTCCTTGTAGTTGTCGGCCGTGACCTCGAGGTTCATAGCGTAGAAGGAGCGATCGTCCTTGCTGAACTTGAAGTCATCCTCGGCGATGACGTTACCGGCATCGTCAGCCTCGCCCACACCGGTGTTGACGTCGACGCCGTCAAGAGAGTTGCGGAGCAGACGCAGGGTGAGGTAAGCCTGGACAGCGGGGTTCTGGGAAATGGTGCCACCATAGGGGAAGTCGGTGTCGCCCAGGGCGGCAACGGCGTCGGAGTTGGCGTCGTAACCAAAGACGGGGACCTTGTTCTCCTTGGCCCAGTTGGAGTACATGGACATGCCCATGCCGTCGTTGTTGGAGACAACGATATCGATCTGCTCACCGAAGGCGGAAGCCCAGGTGCCGGACAGAGCGTTACCGGCGGTCGGAGCGTCCCAAGTGGCGCCAGCGGAAGTCTTCATCTCCTGGCTGGCGAGCTCACGGACGATGAACTTCTTGCCGTCGACCTCGATCTCGCCGTCCTTGACCTTGTCGGACTTGCCGTCCGTGTTGGTGCCGACGGGGTCGGAAATGATCTGACCGTCCTTCTCGACAGCGGTGCCCAGGGCCTTGCGGCAGCCACGGGTACGAGCGATGGAGTCGTTGTGTCCCACGTCACCGATGGCGAGGACGTAACCAATGACGCCGTCACCGTTGCGGTCGATGTCGGCAGCATGAGCCTTGATGTACTCGACGACCATCTGGCCCTCGAGCTCGCCGCCCTGCTTGGCGTCAAAGCCAACGTAGTAGGTGTCATCGTTCCACTTGAGCGTGGTCATATCCAGCTCACCGGTGGAAGAGTTAGAAGGCTGACGGTTGTAGAAAACGACCGGCTTCTGAGCGTTGGCGGTACCGCCGGCAGCTGCAGCAGAGCCGCCATCGCTACCGGAACCACCGCAGCCCACGAGGGAGCCGGCAGTAGCGACGCTCATCACGCCGAGGCCGCAAGCCTGAAGGAATTGACGACGAGAAAGTGCCATGAGGATTTCCCCTTTCTTAGCGCATCCCTTAATGCGCTTTGACTACCAAAACGAGCGCCGGGGGGATGCTAGATGCTTGCGCTAACATCCTTCGCCCCTCGACGGGCTCTTACTCCCTGCCATAGCGCAACAGCAAGGACGAGTCGTTAATGAGTACGTTAACAGTCTGAGGAATAAAGACTGCCCAGAGTTTTATCGAAGACGCCGAACGGTCGATTCGGGCGCGCGAACGGTATGTGAGAAATTGAAAAAATCAAGGTAAAGCAGGGTGTTTTACAAATAAATACCGTTCCGTCACCGCAGGTAACGACGCGGTCAAGCGTTTTATCATCGGTATCTGCCCTTAAACAAAAACCACCACAAAGGTGCCTGTCCCCTTTGTGGTGGTTGTGGCGGTTGAGCGTCAAAAGTGAACGTGTCGCTACTTGGAAAGCTCGTCGGCGAGGGCCTCGATCTGAGCGCGCGAGGCATCGTTGAGCGAGCCCAGCACGGTCACCTTGTTCTGCGCCAGAGTGATGTCCTTCATGCCCTCGAGCTCCTTGGTCATAACCTTGGCAGCGGTGGGCGCCCAGGAGCCGGCCTCAACGAGTGCCACCGTACGGTTCTGATAGGCGTGCTCGGCAAGCGTGTGGATGAAGGTGCTCATGAACGTGAAGATCTCGCCCTGATAGGTAATGGAGGCGAGCACCAGGCGGTCATAGCGGAACGCATCCTCAATGGCCTCGGCCATATCATCGCGAGCCAAGTCAAAGACGGAGACCTTCTGGCCGCGGGCCTCGAGCGCAGATGCGAGCTCCTCAACGGCAGCTTTCAGATGGCCATACACGCTCGCATAGGCAATCGTGATACCCTCGTCCTCGGGCTGGTAGCTCGACCAGGTGTTGTAGGTGTCGAGGTAATAGCCCAGGTTCTCGCTAAGAACAGGACCGTGAAGCGGGCAAATAATCTGGATGTCCAGATTGGCGGCCTTCTTAAGCACGGCCTGCACAAACTTGCCGAACTTTCCCACGATGCCAAAGTAGTAACGGCGCGCTTCGCAAGCCCAGCCCTCGGGATCCTCGATGTCGTTGGCTCCAAACTTGCCAAAGCCATCGGCGCTAAAGAGCACCTTGTCGGTGGACTCGTAGGAGAAGAGCACCTCGGGCCAGTGCACGTTGGGAGCACCGACAAACGTCAGGCTGTGGCCGCCCAGGTCGAGCACGTCGCCATCTTTGACGACCATCTTGCGCTCGGGGAAGTCGGTGCCAAAGTAGTTGACCATCATGCGGAAAGCACCCATGCTAGCCACAATCTGCGCCTGGGGATAGCGCTCCATAAAGGCGGCGATACCGGCAGAGTGATCGGGCTCCATGTGATGGACGACCAGGTAGTCAGGTGTACGGCCATCGAGCACGGTCTCGAGGTTGCCGAGCCACTCGTCGACAAAGCCAGCGTCAACCGAATCGGCGACAGCGATTTTATCGCCCAAGACGACATAGCTGTTGTATGCCATACCATTCTCGGACACGTCGTACTGGCCCTCGAACAGGTCAATGTCGTGATCGTTGACGCCAATGTAGCGGATATCCTTGGTGATCTCCATCAGGCAAAGCCTCCTAGATAGACAAAAGAACCCGTCTATCATAGCACTCGCCTTCATAGCCACGGCTATCTGCTAGCATCCCTACCGATTGTTATTGGTGCGGAATATATCGCTTTTGACCTGCAAAAACTATACGCGAGGCTCTGCCGTGGTGCGCCGAACGATGAGCTTGCCCGGAATACGAATGGCAACAGTCTTGCCCGTTGCTCCCGCCTTGGGAACCGCATGCTCGAATACCTCGCGTCCGCGCTGATGTAGATCGAATCGTACGGTCGTGAGCTCGTTATGTGCGACAAAGTCGTCGAGCGAGTCATCGACGCCCACCACGCTCACGTCCTCGGGCACACGCAATCCGCTGTCGCGCAACGCAGCGATCGCACCGTTTGCCATCTGGTCATTTGCCGCGTAAATCGCCGTCATGGTGCGGTCGTGCTCGGCCAGATATCTGCCGGCCTCGTAACCGCTGTTGGCAGACCAGTCGCCCTCGAGCGGCTCTGCCATTTTGATATGCCTGCGCTCGAGAGAATCTCTCCAACCAGCCCGGCGGAACTGTTCGTCGACCGAGAAGGACGGACCGCCGATAAAGCGAATTTGCTCGTGGCCCAGCTCAAACAGATGATCCATAAGCAGTAGAGAGCAGCCATAGTGGTCAGAGTCGACCGTGGTTACCCGCGGGTGAGCATACATGGTGACGATGACCGTGCCGATACCCGGCAGAGGCACAAACGTCTCAAAGTCGGGCGCCAGTCGGCTCATGCCGATGATGATGCCATCCACTGGCAGCGCTGCCATGCGACGAGTGGCCTCGGCAAGCGAAAACTCCTCGGTCTTGGACATCTCGACCAGTGTGATAGCACAACCGCGTTCGCGGGCCGCACTGGCAATGCCGTCGATCATCGTCAGGTTACCGAACTTGGTGACGTCGTTAACGCACAGCCCGACCGAATGGTAGCGGCCGTCGCGCAGCGAGCGACCGGCATAGCTCGGACGGAAACCGAGCTCCTGCATGGCTGCCTGCACGCGCTGACGCGTCTGCTCGTTCACGTTGGGCAATCCGTTGGCAACGCGCGAAACCGTCTGCTGCGAAACACCGGCAGCGCGGGCAACGTCGACCATGGAAACCGGACGCGAACCCGTGTCGTTGGAAGGGCGCCTTGCCACAAAATCACCTTCGCTCCTGTAGGAAGCCGAAATACCCCGTGCGAAATTGCTGGTCACGCGGGAGGCTTTGTTGTCTATCGATAATGTTAACGTACTCTACTATACCTATCAGCAGTTATGCAGCGCCCTCAACACCACCTGAATACCGTTCACGGCTCATTTTCGACCGGTTGCAGGAAAGCGAAGAAGTCCGTGGTTCCAGGCTATGAGTACGTTAACATAAAGCGTAAGCACACCGATACCATGATGGCCTGCGCTCCGGGCGTGCAGGCCATGGCGTCGTATTCGAAAGGACGCTCATGATTACCACAACTCCGTTCGGCGCCGCCCCCAGCGGCTCGCCGGTTACGGTCTATAACCTTGTTTGCGCAGGTGCCCGCGTGCGCGTCATGGACTATGGCGCGACCATCCTTAGCATCGAGGTTCCCGATGCCTCAGGCGATGTTGCCGACATAGCTCTCGGCTTCGATGCCCTCGATGGCTACTTCGACAATCCGGCGTGCTACGGCGGAACTATTGGCCCTTCGGCCAACCGAACGGATAAAGGCCAAATCGAGATTGCCGGCACGGTCTATCAGATGGCATGCAACGATGGTCCTGACAAAGCCAATAATCTGCACACCGACCTTGAACATGGCCTTCATAAGCGCGTGTGGAACGCCACAGTCGACGAGATTACCAACACGGTGAGTTTTACATGCAAGTTGGCTGACGGCGAACTGGGTCTCCCGGGCAACCGCACCTTTACCGTTGCCTATGTCCTGCAGGCAGGGCCAACGGGTGCCGCAGAGCTCACCTGCACGCAAAGCTGCGTTACCGATGCCGACACCTTCGTCAACATGACCAACCACACGTACTTCAACCTTGCGGGGCACGATGCCGGCACGGTTCTGGACCAGGTCGCGACTATCGACGCCGAGGCTTTCCTCCCCCAGCGCCAGGACAACGTCTCTTCTGGCGAGGTTCGCCCCGTGGTCGGCACGCCATTCGATTTCCGCGCACCCAAGGCGCTCGGCCGCGACATCGAGGCGAACGACGAGCAGCTCAAGATTGCACGGGGCTTTGACCATTGTTTCTGCCTGGATGGCTTTACCCCCGACGCCGACCCGCGCCACGCACTGCGCTTGCAAGATCCAAACTCGCGCCGCACGCTCGACATCTTCGTAACCGCACCGGGCGCGCATCTGTATACCGGCAACTGGCTCAGCGATAACGACGCCAAAGACGGCTGCAGTTACGGTCCCCGCGACGGCGTCGCATTTGAGCCCGAGTTTTGGCCTGACAACAACCATCACACAGATTGGGCGCATCCCGTCTGCACGCCTGACCACCCGTTTAGCTCGACGATCGTCTACCGATTCTCGACGATTTGTTAACCCGCCCTCGTCAAGGTGCAAGGGAGCAGCGTTATGACTCCCGCCTACTTCCTCACACCTTGATATGTTTACGTACTCATAAGCAAAGCCCGGTAACTCGGGATAACCAAGAAAGGAAGACACCATGACCGCCCCCGACGAAAAGACACTCGCCACGCTCACCAAGCTGTTTGAGGAGGAGTTTGGCCCCATCGGCGACCGCCAGGTGCTCTACGTGCACGCGCCCGGGCGTTCCGAGATCAGCGGCAATCACACCGATCACGAGGGCGGTCACGTTATCGCCGGCTCGCTCGATGTCGCCGTTGACGGTATTGCCGTGGCAACCGACTCCAACAAGATTCGCGTCGCCGACGAGGGCTATCCTACGTTTGAGATCACGCTCGACACGCTGGATGTTCAGGAGTCCGAGAAGGGCACGTCCGCAAGCCTCGTCCGCGGCATGGCGCACGAGATTGCAGCCCTTGGCGTTGAGCCCCACGGCTTCGACTTCGCCTTCACCTGCTCCGTCCCCTCGGGTGGCGGCCTTTCCAGCTCTGCCGCCGTCGAGGCCGCGTACGGTCGTGCCATGGAGACGCTCTGGGGCGCGCCCGCCATTGAGCCCGTCACGCTCGCTCAGATGAGCCAGCGCACCGAGAACAACTACTACGGCAAGCCCTGCGGTCTGATGGACCAGGCCGCCGTATGTCTGGGCGGCCTTGCCTACATGGACTTTGAGGACCAGGCTCAGCCTAAGACCCAGAAGCTCGAGCTCAACTTTGAGGACCACGGCTATGCGCTCGTGCTCGTTAAGGTCGGCGCCGACCACGTGGCCGCCACCGATGACTACGCCGCCGTTCCGCGCGAAATGCAAGACGTCGCCGCCGAGTTTGGCAAGGCACGCCTGTGCGAGGTAAACGTTGCCGATTTTGACGCCAAGCTCCCCGAGCTGCGCGCCAAGCTGGGCGACCGTGCCTGCCTGCGCGCCGTTCACTACTGGTACGAAAACGGCCTGGTCGATAAGCGCTGGGCGGCCCTGAACGCCGGCGACATTGACCAGTTCCTGGTCCTGACGCGCGAGTCCGGCGCCAGCTCTGCCATGTACCTGCAGAATGTTGTTGCCAAACTGGGTGCCGAGCAGCCTTCCATGTACGCGCTTGCTCTTGCCGAGCATGTGCTCGACGGCCGTGGCGCCGTTCGTATTCACGGCGGCGGCTTTGGCGGTACCATCCAGGCCTTCGTGCCGCTCGATCTGGTCGACACCTTCATCACCAAGATGAACAGCTGGCTGGGCGAGGGCTCTGCCCGTCACTACGCCATCTCTGACAAGGGGGCTTACGCGGCATGGCTGTAATGACTGACGTGCGCGAGGCCGCGCAGAACCTGATCGAGTACGCTATTCACCGATCGATGATCGGCCAGGACGATCGCATCTGGGCATACAACACCATTTTGGAGTGCATCGGCGCCACGGGTCCCGCGCTCGACATGGCTTGGGCGCTCAAGACCGAGAAGATTTCGCTCTTGCACCCCGATACACTCCCCGACTTTGACCTGGAGGGCACGCTTGCCGTGCTTTCCGAGGCCGCCGTGGCCAACGGTGCTGCCGAGGACACGGCGTCGGGCCGCGACCGCATCGCCATGCGCATCATGGGCGGGCTCATGCCGAGGCCTTCGGTTGTAAACGAGGAGTTCAACGGACGTATGGGCGTCCACGAGCCCCGCGCCGCGACCGACTGGTTCTACGGCCTGTGCTGTGACGCCGGTTACGTGCGCCGCGCCGCCATCGCGCGCAACATCAAATGGAGCACTTCCACCAACTGGGGCGACCTGGAGATCACTATCAACCTGTCCAAGCCTGAGAAGGACCCGCGCGATATCGCCGCGGCAGGTGCAGCCAAGAACACGGGCGAGAAGTATCCCGCCTGCCAGCTCTGCATCGAAAACGAGGGCTATCCCGGACGTTCCGCCGCAGCCGGCGGCGGCGCTCACCCCGCCCGCCAGAATCTGCGCGTTATCCCCATCCAGCTCGACGGCGAGCGCTGGGGCTTCCAGTACAGCCCGTATGCGTACTTTAACGAGCACTGCATTGCCATGAGCTCCGAGCATCGCCCGATGCACGTCGACCGTAAGGGACTGACCTGCCTGCTCGACTTTGTGGACCTGTTCCCGCACTACTTTATTGGCTCCAACGCCGACCTGCCCATCGTGGGCGGCTCGATTCTTTCGCACGACCACTTCCAGGGCGGTGCGCACGAGTTCCCCATGATGCATGCCGCCGAGGTCTCACAGTTTAGCGTGCCCGGCTTTGACCAGGTCACCGGCACTGTGTTGCAATGGCCGCTCTCGGTGCTGCGCCTGCGCTCGCATGACCGCGCTCAGCTGCTCGACGCTGCCGAGAAGATTATCCTCGCCTGGCGCGAGTGGACCGATGAGTCGGTTGGCATCGTCGCGCACACAGCCGACGGTGTAGCGCACAACACCGTGACGCCCGTCATCCGCCGCGTCGATTCCCGCGGCAATGCCGGCGGCGAGATCTACGAGGCCTATCTGGCGCTTCGCTGCAACATCACGACCGACGAGCATCCGCTGGGCGTGTTCCACCCGCATGCCGAGTATCACCACATTAAGAAGGAGAACATCGGCCTGATCGAGGTCATGGGCCTGGCCATTTTGCCGCCGCGCTTGGTTCCCGAGCTCAGTGCTGTCCGCGGTCACCTGCTGGCGGCCAAAGCCGATGCCAGCTACGACCTTGCCAGCGCGCTCGAGGGCGACGACCTTTGCCGCAGCCACGCCGCATGGGCCGAAGATGTTTTTGCCCGCCGCGCCGACGAGCTTACGGCGGACAACGTCATCGATATCCTGCACGAGGAGGTCGGCGTGGTGTTTGGCCACGTGCTCGATAACGCCGGCGTCTTTAAGTGGGACGAGGCAGGACGCGCCGCCCAGCAGCGCTTTATCGACTCGCTGTAGCATACGAGTTCGGATCCCTTGGGGACGGAGGAAAACGAATCATTTCGTCCTCAAGGCAACGGCGCCCGCCGGCAACATCGCCAACGGGCGCCGTTTTTGAGTGTAGTCATTGGGGACGTTCCTAAACGACTAGTCAAACAAGAACGTCCCCAATGACCACTTGCGACCAAAGTAACATCGATGTCTTGGCATTGTCAGCGAAAACGCCCCCAAGCGAGCAAGGTGACGTGAAAGAGGAGGACATTGACCTTCTGGTCATGCCCGACGATTGAACGTCAGATTGCCGCTTAGGGGCGTTTGCAGCGTCGAGCCGTTACGGCGTTTGGTAAAACGCCGTAACCCTACAGTTCAGTCACGACAACGCTGTTGTAGACCTCGTCCCAGCGATCCATGACCAGGTGGCCGGTCTTGGGATCCATGGCGTTGAGCTTGCCGCAGGTATTGGCGGTCTTGAGCACCGTGACGTCGTCGGCACCAGCTGCAATGGCATGCGCAAAGCCGGCGATGGTCGAGTCGCCGGAACCCGTCGCGTTCACAGCTTCAATCGCGGGAGTCTTGGCGCGGAACGCACGGCCCTCATGGAAGCCCACCGAACCGGCGGCGCCCATCGAGACGACAACCCAGGGAATACCAGCAAAGCGGCCATCAGCGGCAAGCGCCTCGCGCAGGGCATCGACATCATCGGTCGTAAAGGACGTACCCAGCAGGCCGTTAATCTCGGTCAGGTTGGGCTTTACGAGCTCAGGCTTAGCGTCGGACTCCAGCGCGGCCTCCAGCGATGCACCCGAGGTGTCGAGCAGCACCTTGGCACCCGCCTCCTCGGCGATCTTGACGAGCTCGGCATAGTAGCCGGAATCGACGCCACGCGGCAGCGAGCCCGAAAGCGTCACAACGTCCACCTTCACTGCAAGCTCGGCGAACTTGGCCGTAAAGGCCTCGAGCTCGGCCGGGGCGATCTGCGGACCGCTCTCCAAAAGCTCGGTCTGATTACCCTCGTGCAGAATATTCAGGCAAATGCGCGTCTCACCGGCGATGGGCACAAAGTCGTTCTTGACGCCGTCGGCATCCATAAGCTCGGCCATATAGGCACCCATGTGGCCGCCGAGTAGACCGGTCGCGAGCACGTCATCGCCCAGCTGCAGCAGCACGCGGCTCACGTTGAGGCCCTTGCCGCCAGCGGTCTTTTCGGGCGTCACGCGGTTAACATCGTCGATGACCAGTTTATCAAGCTGATAGCGCGTATCAATCGACGGGTTCATGGTAACGGTCAGAATCATATTGAACTCCTGTTCCCGGGGCACGGCACGCGCGGCCCCAAACATACGATAGCTCGTTAAAGGATCTCGATCTCAAAGCCGCGGGTGACGGTCTCCCCCGGCTTGGCAACCAGGCAGCCACGCTTGTGCTCCAGAATATCGTCCTCGTCGGAGCAGGTGGACAGACCACCCCACGGTTCCACGGCCACAAAGTCGCCCTCGGGCTTGCTCCACACAATCAGGTACGGCATATCGGGGAACGTCAGGCGCACGCCCTTGTCCTCGGTTTTCTTGGTCAGCGTAACCACGTGGCTCTCGAGCACATCAAAGATGGTCTCGGCGAAGTCGAAGAGCTCATGGGTAAGTGGCAGATCATGGCCGACCATCGGGTTCTTGCTACGGTGCTCGACATCGATCAGGCCTGTGGAGGGAACAGCGGTGCAAAGCTCGGTCGCCTCACGCTGATCGAAACGAAGTTCATAGTCGTCGTAGGACTCGCCCTCGTCGAGCGGGCACTTAAAGCCGGGGTGACCACCCACAAAGAATGGCATATCCTCGATGCCCTCATTGGTCACCTCGTACGACACGGCCACCTTTTCCGAATCGATCGTGTAACGAGCAACGATCTTAAACGGATACGGGTACTGCTCGAGCAACTCGGCATGGTCGGCAGAGCTTAGGCTCAGCGCAACCATGTTGTCACTCTGCTTCTCGAGCTTCCACTCCTGCTTGCGGGCAAAACCATGGCGGGCGAGCTTGACCTCGCGACCACCCATAGTCATCGCGCGACCGTCACGAAGGCCGCCGCAGATCGGGAAGCAAATGGGTGCCTGGCCCGACCAGACCGAAGGATCACCCTGCCACAGGTACTCACGGCCGTTGGCCGCAATAGAAGTGAACGACCCGCCCGCCGTGCTCAGTGCTACGCGGATAGAACCGTTATCAAGAACAAACTCCATAGGAGCCTTCCCTTTCTTACGACAGCCCGCCAAGTCAATAGGGCTGATAGAAAACCGGCCCGCGCCCCCTCACAGAAACGCGAGCCGTCAACGGACTAGTTAATTACGCCGGATACCCGCTAATCATGGTATTCGCCGCGGTCCCACTTCTCGAGGAACTCGTCAAAGAAGTGCGGGTCAGCCTGAGCCTCGGCGTCGGCCTTATTGCAAGCATCGATCTTGGCAATCAGGGCATCGTGCTCGGGGGTCTTCTCGTAGGGCTCCTCCAGGAAGGCAAGCATGATATCGGCCATCAGAAACTCGCCGGTGATCTTGCCGCCAAAGCCCACGATGTTGGCGTTGAGCTCACGACGGGCATAGAGGGCAGAGGTCATGTCGCGAACCAGGGCGCAGCGGGCGCCGGGAACCTTGTTGACGGCGTTGGTGATACCGATGCCGGTGCCGCACAGGGCCACGCCAAAGTCGGCCTTGCCGCTGGCAACAGCCTCGCCCACGGCCTTACCGTAGATGGGATAGTGCGTACGGGTGTGGCTGTAGGTGCCGCAGTCGAGCACCTTGTAGCCAGCCTGCTCCAGGCGGTCGGCCAGATAGATCTTCTCGTCCGTAACGATATGGTCGCAACCGATTGCGATGGTCTTCTTCATCAGAACGTCCTTTCGTCTGAATTCACAAGTTGAGGTAGAAGTTCGAGTTCTCGGTGGCTCTCGTTAGGCCATCTTGTTGAGCATGTCGACACGGATCTGGTGACGGCCGCCGGCGTACTGGGCGCGCAGGAACTCGCGGGCGATCTTCTTGGCAACCTCGGTGCCCACAACGCCCGGGCCCATGGTGACCATGCGCGAGCCGTTGTGCTCGCGGGTCATGTAGGCGGAACGCTCGTCGGAAATGTTGGCGACGACCATGCCCTTGATCTTGACGGCGGCCATATAGGAGCCGACGCCGTACTTATCGAATGCGAAGCCCTGGGAATCCTTGTGCTCCAGCAGGTCCTTGGCAACGGCGGTCGCGGAATCGACAAAGTCCGCGGCAGGGGTCTCGGAATAGTCGACGACCTCGTGACCGTCGGCGATGAGCATCTCCTTGATGGACTCCTTCATCGACATACCGTCGGCATCGGAAGCGATTACAACCCTCATGACATCCTCCTTGAGAGATACGCAGGTGCGTAGTTTCTGTTTGGAAGTGTTGAATCGCGTTCAGGTCCGGGCATCTGAATGTGCGGTTCTTCACTGTTCGTGTTTATTTGAACACATTCGAACATCAACTGCAAGAATTATTTGTTTATCTTTGTTCTTTTTTGAACAAAGACCGTTCGCGAACGACTGTTGACCGTTTGGGATCGTGAAAGCTTCGTCCTGGCACGTCTTCAACAAACAAAAGGGGCGGCCGAGAACGAGTCTCGGCCGTCCCTTTGCGGTATGCCCCAGCAAATACAGCTGTTTTAGCTACTCGGCCTGCCTACCCTTTTTGGTGTGCTTGGACGGAGCGCTCAGAAAGCGGCCCGTTAAATAGTTCGCCGGGCCGGAAATATCGATCCCCAGCAGCGTGTGTCCCAGCCACAGAAACGCTGCGAGCACCAGCAATGGGATAACACACGAGGTCACGATCATCACGATGACGCCTTCGATCAGATCGGTCACCTGCTGCACAATTTCATCGGTCATCTGCTTGGCACCGCTGGTCACCGACGTGACGAGGCCCGAGGCGCCGTCGGCAAGCTGCTCAAGCACATTCTTGGACTCCGTGGACTCGGTCTTTTTCTTGCTTGCTTTGGAGCTGTCGCTATCTGCCGCACCCGCAGCGTCGGCCGCCTTTTGCTCGGCCGCTTCAATGCTCACTCGATATGTTTCATCGACCTTTTGCGACACCCATACACTTGCAGGCACCAACGCCATGCCGATCATGGCGACCACCAGCACGCGCGTCGCCACGCGGCGCAGGACGGAGCTCGTACTCCAGCGCCCGTGAATGCCGAGCGACGCCGCAAAGAGCACCAGCGCAAACGGGATCAAGATGCCCAAGCCAACCGACCACAAAATCGTGAGCAAATACTTCTCTAGATATAGCACGGCAAGCACGATACCAAGGTTGCCTGAAAGCTCCGCTAGCTGCTCGGCGACCGGCGTACCCGTATCACCCGGCAGCGCGGTAATACCCGCAGACAGCGCCACGCACGAGGTCGTGAGCGCCAGTACGTTACCTTTCTTTTGATCGATGACCTCGATGGTGGAGTCCCAAGTTTTGGTATCGGCGAAATGCGGACGAGCTACAAAGCCCGACAGCAGCGCCAGTACCACGAGCGCAACGATAAAGCCAATCTGCAGCTTTTTGTTTGCGCACACGACATCGGACAGGCTGGGCTGCAGCTCGGTTACCGTCGTATGCTCGGTTATCTGGACAGGACGCCCATGAGCCATCTCGTGCGTGCCTCTCTTTTGAATCGATCCGTTGTCCGGCATTTGGATACCTCCTCAGTCCGGCCTGTATTGCGGATGGAAGTATACCCACCCATCGATAAACCGAACGGGAGGGCGTGCAGAAGCTTCATAACGCTGCTAGTCGAATAGTGCCATTTCAAAACTATGCCGGTTTACTACGGTAAAACCGATAGGACCGACCACATTTGCTATTAGCAGAAAATGACAAGCTTTCTACCTGCGGCTTTGATAACGCCGTTCTTTCCATAGTTGAAAGAATGCGATTTATCGTAGTAAACCGGCATAGTTTTGTAACCGACAAGCCGAGTCGGCACCGCAGCAAACCTAATGACCCGTTTTCTTCCATCCTCAAAGGATCAGATGCATGGCAGGAGTGTCCCTAACTGCCGGCAGATAAGGAACGTCCCCGAGTGCCGGGTAAACAGAAAAAGCCCTATCGCGGGTAGCGGCAGGGCTTTTGGAAGGGGACTTGGTTGTGAGGATTCGTTAGGCGAGCTTAGCCTCGAGCTCGGCGATGCGCTTGTAGGCATCGATGGTAAAGCGGGTCTGCTTCTCCAGGATCATAGTGGTCATGAGAGTATCCTGAGCGTGAGCCATGATGAAGGTCATCTCCATCTCGCCGCCGCCGGCCTCCTGCGAAAGCAGCTTGGTCTGCGTGTCGTGGGCGCCGATGAGTGCATCGCTGGCATCCTTGTGCAGCTGCTCGGCCTTCTCAAAATCACCCTCGCGAGCAGCATCGAGCGCTGCAAGCAGATCGGTCTGGGCGTCACCTGCGTATGCGACAATCTCGAATCCAACCATCGAGATTTCTTCTTTGGTTGCCATATTGCGTTCCTTTCACATATGAACCAACGGAGAGCATCGCGTCCGGGCATACGCGCTGCGCTATGTATGACAGAAACAATAACATTCAAACAAAAAAGAACAATGCAAACCGTTATTTCGAGCCGTGAACGGTCTTTTTTCGCCCGTGAACGGTTTCCAAACCATTTCGAACAATATCAAACATGATTAGCGGAAACCCAAACAGGACCGCACCCTAACGCAAATCGCGCACCGTATCGCCCTCTACGAGCACGCCGGGGATCAGCATGTGCTCCACGCCAGATGCAACTCCCTCGGCACCGGCGATCTTGTCGACTGCCCACATGCCGACACGCTTGTTGTCAAAGCGCACGGTGGCCAAGCGACGATCAGGCACGATATCGCCCAGACTATCGTCAACACCCACTACGCTCACATCCTCGGGCACGCGCTTTCCGCGCGACTCGAGCCCACGAATGCAGCCGTAGGCCATGGCGTCGTTGGAGGCATAAATGGCAGTACAGGTCTGATCGTCCGCCAGAGCCTGGCCTGCGGCATACCCACTCTGCGCCGTCCAATCGCCACGGATGAGTCGCGGCGGCTCAATACCATGTGCGCGCAATGTCTCGCGCCAGCCCTCCTCGCGCTGCATGCCCGAAAGCGAGCGCTCGGGACACGAGATAAAGTGGACGGTCTTGTGTCCCTGCCCCAGCAAGTACTCGACCACCTGGCGCGAGCAATCGAACTGGTCGTTATCGACCGTAGAACAGAGCGGGTGTTCCAACATCGTAACGAGCACCGTCTGCATGCCGGGCAGCGGCTCGAAGGTGCCAAAGTCCGCCGGCATGCGGTTCATGATCACAACCATGCCGTCTACCGGCAGCGCACTCATACGCGATGATGCACTCTCGAGGGTATAGGGATGTCCATCTACTTTAGTAAGGGTGATGGCATAGCCGTGCTTGTCGGCGGCGGCAGCAAAGCCCTCCATGCGGTCGAGGTTGCCGGTGCCGGTAATGTTAAACATGGCGACGCCGACAGTCTTGAACTTACCGCGACGCAGTGACCGGCCGGCAAAATTGGGGCGATACCCCAGCTCGTGCATGGCGGCGCGCACCCGCTCCTTGGTCTCGGGGCGCACGCTGGGCGAATCGTGCACGGTGCGCGAGACCGTCTGCTCCGAGACGCCCGCGAGGCGCGCTACGTCTTTAACGGATACCGATTTTTTAACAGCGGCCATAGGTCGATCTTTCTGTGTCAACGATGCCATTGGTGGCATCCTACGCAGTCATTTTTAACGCCTTCAAGTATATCCAACGCCTCCCTCACAATACGCTTACCACCCAAAACCTACCGTTCACCGACAATCTTGCTTCCCCGAGCGGCTTTTGTAGCACAAATGTTAACGTTGCCATTGTGCAAACACAGAGCCACCGGGCGGCTCAAACGTTTACGCGCAAGGAATCGACGGTCCACAGGCACAGGGACCACCGGTTCGCGTCTTTTTTGTGTCGCAAAATGGCAACGTCAACATTTTGGCAACCAAACGTCAAAAGCTACCATCGTTGCTAACCCACCGACTCTTAGGAGCTTTGCATGGAGCAACTCATCGCCACCATCGAAAAGGGCCAGCCCTTTTTCAACGCGATCGCCCGCAACAAGTACCTCAAGGCGATCCGCGACGGTTTTATCTCCGTCATCCCCATCATCATCTTCTCGTCCATCTTCTGCCTGGTAGCCTCGGTCCCCAACATCTGGGGTTTCTACTGGCCCGATGACATCAACAACGCCCTGTGGAAGTGCTACAACTACTCCATGGGCATCCTGGCCATCGCCTGCGCCGCCACCACGGCCAAGCACTTCGCCGACGCCCAGAACCGCGATCTGCCCAAGAATAACCAGATCAACTTTATCTCGTGCATGTGCGCGGCCATCATCGGCTTCCTGCTCCTTTCGAGCGACACGATCGCCACGGACGCCGCCAGCGGCTTCAACACCACCTACCTTGGTTCCAAGGGCCTGCTGACCGCCTTCATCGCTGCGTTTGTGACCGGCATCATCTACAAGTTCTTTATCAAGCGCAACATCACCGTCAAGATGCCCGATCAGGTTCCGCCCAACATCTCGCAGACCTTTAAGGACATCATCCCCTTCTCCGTCTGCATCACCGTCTTTTGGGTCTTTGACATCGTCTTCCGCGCTGCTTTTGGCTTCTGCTTTGCCCAGGGCGTCATCCAGGTGTTCCAGCCCCTGTTCACCGCTGCCGACGGCTACATCGGCCTTGCTGTGATCTACGGCGCCATGAGCCTGTTCTGGTTCGTCGGCGTCCACGGTCCCTCGATCGTCGAGCCTGCCATCGCAGCCGCCCTCGTTGCCAACATGACCGACAACCTGGCTGCATTCCAGGCCGGCGAGCACGCTTCCGCCGTCCTGACGCAGGGCGCCCAGTACTTCGTCGTCTGCATGGGCGGCACCGGTGCCACGCTCGTCCTGGTCTTTATGTTCTGCTTCCTGGCCAAGTCCCAAGAGATGCGCGCCGTCGGTAAGGCCGCTATCGTCCCCGTGTGCTTCGCCGTCAACGAGCCGCTGCTGTTCGCCGCGCCCATCGTGCTCAACCCCGTCTTCTTTGTTCCGTTTGTCTTTGCCCCGATCGCCAACATCTGGATCCTCAAGATCTTTATCGACTTCTTGGGCATGAACGGCTTTATGTACACCCTGCCCTGGACCGTCCCCGGCCCCATCGGCACCATCATGGGCCTGGGCTTCCAGCCGCTCGCCTTTGTGATGCTCGCCATCATCCTGGTCGTCGACTTCCTTCTGTACTACCCCTTCTTCCGTGCCTATGACGCCCAGAAGTGCGCTGAGGAGGCCGAGATTTCCGAGGAGGAGCTCGCCGCCAAGAACGCCGAGAAGGCCGCCAAGCTCAACGATGCCTTCCAGGGCAAGGCCGACGCCAAGAGCGTTGCCGCCGGCGCCGCCGCCGAGGCCGTGAAGGCCGACGCCGTTCCCGCAGCACCCGCCGCCGAGGCAACGACCGCCAGCGACCTCAACGGCAAGCGCGTGCTCGTGCTCTGCCAGGGCGGCGGAACCTCGGGTCTGCTCGCCAACGCGCTGGCCAAGGCCGCCAAGGAGCGCGGTATTAACCTCGAGACCGCTGCCGAGGCCTATGGCAACCACGTGGACATGCTCCCTGACTTCGATCTGGTCGTCCTGGCCCCGCAAGCCGCCAGCTACCTGGCCGACCTGCAGAAAGACTGCGAGCGCGTGGGCAACAAGTGCGTTGCCTGCCGTGGCAAGCAGTACATCGAGCTCTCCCAGAACGGCGATAAGTCTCTCGCCTTCGTCTCCGAGCAGCTTTCGAAGTAAGTAACGTCCAGGGCCAGTCGACCATCAGCAGCCGGCTGGCCCTTCGATTTAGACGATTGGATCATCATGTCCGTTAACCCTGCTAGCGTCACTAACCCGCCCGCGCAGTTTCCCGAGGGCTTTGTCTTTGGCGGCGCCACTGCTGCCTACCAGGTAGAGGGCGAGACCCGCACTCACGGTAAGGGCAAGGTTGCCTGGGACGACTTCCTGGAGGCCCAGGGGCGCTTTTCCCCCGATCCCGCTTCGGACTTCTACAACCAGTACCCCGTCGACCTGAAGCTGTGCGAGGAGTTCGGCATCAACGGCGTTCGCCTCTCCATCGCCTGGAGCCGCATCTTCCCCAACGGCACCGGTGAGATTAACCCCGAGGGCGTCCAGTTCTATCACGACCTTTTCGCCGAATGCCACAAGCACCATGTTGAGCCGTTTGTCACGCTGCATCACTTCGATACGCCGCTTCCCCTCTTTGAGAAGGGCGACTTCCTCAACCGCGAGACCATCGACGCCTTTGTGGACTTTGCCACCTTCTGCTTTAAGGAGTACGCCGACCAGGTGACCTACTGGTTCACCTTTAACGAGATTTGGGCCGACGCCTCCAACACCTACATCGAGGGTACCTTCCCCGGTGGCGTCAAGGCGCATCTGGCCGAGGCCTTCCAGTGCGAGCACAACATGATGCTCGCCCACGCCAAGGCCGTGCTGGCGTTCCACAACGGCGGCTTTAAGGGAAAGATCGGCGTTATCCAGTCGCTGGAGTTTAAGTATCCGCTCAACGAGAACGACCCCGCCGACATCAAGGCCGCCAACAACGAGCACGTGCTGCAGAACCAGTTCTTGCTCGACGCCACCTTCCGCGGCGACTACGCGCCCGACACCCTCGAGTGCGCCAACCGTCTGGCTGCCGTCTCGGGCGGCACCATCGAGATCCTGGACGAGGACCTCGAGATTATGCGCGAGGCCGCGCTCTACAACGACTACCTGGGCGTCAACAACTACCAGTGCCGCTTCTTGAAGGCTTACGACGGCGAAAACGACCTGCACCACAACGGTACGGGTGAGAAGGGTACCGGCCGCTGGCGCGTCAAGGGTATTGGCGAGCACGTGAATAAGCCCGGCATCCCCACCACCGACTGGGACTGGATCATCTATCCCGAGGGCCTGTTCGACCTGCTCGTCTACATCAAGCAGCGCTACCCCAACTACAAGCAGATCTTCATCACCGAAAACGGCATGGGTTACAAGGACCCCTACAAAGACGGCTTTGTGGACGATCAGCCGCGCATCGACTACATCGAGCAGCACCTGCGCTGGCTGCTCAAGGCCATGGAGGTGGGCGTCAACGTGGGCGGCTACTTCCTGTGGAGCCTGCAGGATCAGTTCTCCTGGACTAATGGCTACAACAAGCGCTATGGCTTCTTCTACGTTGACTTTGAGACCCAGAAGCGCACGCCCAAGGCAAGCGCCTACTGGTACAAGCACGTAGCGCAGACCCGTCGTCTGGACTAGCGGCTTGCGGGGTTGTCTGCCCACATAACCTGCCCCCATTTCTCAGCCGGGGGCGGCACGTCACACGGCACGCCGCCCCCGGCTTTTTTTTGGGCGGACCGTATCGCACGTTTGTCTCAATCTGTAACATCTAGCCAAGTTTTTGGTCCCTAGCTGTTACAAATCGAGACAGACAGAACGCCCGAGCAGAAATATCTCAATCTGTAACATCTAGCTGGTTATTTCACCCTTAACTGTTACAGATCGAGACATATGGAATAGGCGGGGCCGAATTGTCTAAATCTGTAACACTAAAACCGATTTTGGACGTCTGATTGTTACAGATTGAGATGAACGAGCCGAGCACGTCTACGCTCGCAGATCCCGCACGCTCGCACGCTCGACCAACACGCCCGAGACGAGCGTACGGCTTCTGGAGCTCGGGGCTTCCAGACCTGCGACGACCTCGTTAAGCGCACGGATGCCCAGCTCGCGATGGCGAAACTTCACCGACGTCAGAATCGAGTTGGGAATCGTCTTGTAGAGCTCATCGTCGAAGCCGATCACGGACACGTCGTCGGGCACACTGAGCCCTTTGTCACGTAGAGCCATCATCACGCCGTTTGCCATGCAGTCGTTAGCGGCGAGGACCGCCGTGCAATCGGGCTTATCGGCAAGCACAAGGCCCGCGGCATAGCCACTATCCGCATTCCAATCGCCTTGCAGAGGCTCGGGCGGCTCAATGCCACGCGCCTCGAGTGCCGCACGCCAACCTTTCATACGGCACTGGCTCGACAGCGACTCTTTCTTACCCGAAACGAAATACACGTTCTTGTGACCATGATCCAAGAAGTACTCGCACGCCATGCGCGCGCCGCCCTCTTGGTCGTCACTGACGGTGGAGCAGGTAGGATGTTCCATCGGTGTGATAATCACAGTCTTGAGGTCCTTCGG
The DNA here is from genome assembly GCA_959023295.1 of uncultured Collinsella sp. GTDB lineage: Bacteria > Actinomycetota > Coriobacteriia > Coriobacteriales > Coriobacteriaceae > Collinsella. Next base: position 45,504 of record CAUFBM010000013.1, read on the forward strand.
TGCCTCAAAGGTATCAAAGTCATCGACCATCTGACGCAGGTTGAAGATCATGCCATCAACAGGCAGCTGCGACATCCTGCGCGCCGCATCGGCAAGGGTCATCTTCTCCCCTGCGCGCTTCTTAATCATCGTGAGCGCAAAGCCGCGTTCCTCGGCGGCATCGGCGATACCGTCAATCATGTCCACGGCACCACCCGACAAGTGAAACAGCACGACGCCGATGCACCCGTAACGGCCCAACTTGAGCGAACGCGCGGCAAAGTTAGTTCGAAACCCGAGTGCCTCCATTGCGGAATGGACCTCATCGCGTGTCGACTCTCGCACGCTATCGGGCTCGTTGATCACACGCGAAACCGTCTTGAGAGAAACACCCGCGGCAATCGCCACATCGTTCATCGAGACGTTTTTCTTGTCCATCGTTGCCACTGCTTCTCCAGTCGGTTTTGCATCGCTTGCTTTTTGCGTTCTAGCATACACTACCTGCCTGACTGATAAATCAACCGTTTACCGGACAATATCGACCACTCACCCGTATATCCTTGTTGCTCTTCCAATAATGTCTTACGTTGTCATTAACGAAATGACAACGTTGTCATTAACGAAATGACAACGTTGTCATTTCGCAATGCCTTCCTTAAGTAGGAAGGCTTCCGGGCAGTCCTGACCATCCATCGACGACCAGTTCCATCCACATGCATCGCGCATCAAGTAGTAAAGGAGCTCTATGGACGCCATCGTAAAAATGCTCGAAAAGCATCAGCCGTTCTTTGAGAAGATCTCGAGGAACATATACCTCCAGGCCATCAAGGACGGATTCCTTGGGTGCATGCCCATTGTCCTCACCTCTTCGATCTTTCTGCTCATTGCCACCCTTCCCGGCGTAGTCGGCATCACGCTGCCCCAGCCGCTCATCGACTGGTGCAACAAGCTCTACAACTTCACCATGGGCGTCATGGGCATCATGGTTGCCGGCACCACTGCCAAGAACTTCACGGCATCCATGAACCGTCGTATGCCCGCCGGCAAAGTGCTCAACGACGGTTCCACCATGGTGGCCGCCCAGTGCAGCATGCTGCTGCTCGCAGTCACGCAGTTCACCACCAAGTTCAACGGCTCCGAACTTTCGGTCTTCGATTGCACCAGCATGGGCACGCGCGGCCTGTTCTCGGCCTATATCGCCGCGTTCATTACCGTGTGGGTCTACAAATTCTGCGTCTCGCGCGATCTGACCATTAAGCTGCCCAAGGAGGTCCCGGGCGCCATCGCTCAGAACTTCCGCGACATCATCCCCTTCGGCGGCGCCGTCATCATCTGCGGCATCATCGATGTCGTCGTGCGCAACCTCATGGGCGTTCCGTTCTCCGAGCTGCTTATCAAACTGCTCTCCCCGCTCTTCACCGCTGCAGAAACCTATCCTGGCCTTATCCTTATCCAGGCAGCCACCGCGTTCTTCTGGTTCATCGGCGTCCACGGCCCCTCGATCGTCCAGCCGGGCATCGACCCCATCCGTCTTGCCAACCAGGCCGAGAACCTGCAGGTTCTGCTGGCAGGCGGCCACCCCGCCCATTCCCTCACCTTTAACATGTCGCTCGTGGGTGAGTTCGGCGGCACCGGCGCCACGTTCATCGTGCCGCTTCTGCTGATTCTCTTTATGAAGTCCAAGCAGCTCAAAGCCGTCGGCAAGGCCTCGATTGTTCCTGTGGCCTTCGCTGTCAACGAACCGCTGCTCTTTGGCGCGCCGATGATCCTTAACCCCTACATGCTCATACCCTTTGTTGCCGCCGGCTGCGTCAACGTAAGTGTTGCCAAGTTCTTTATCGATAACGTGGGCATGAACGGCTTCTCCTTCGTGGTGCCTTGGGCCACCCCCGCCCCCATCGGCATCTTCATCACCACGAACTTCCAGCTTATCGCCCTGGTATTTGTCGCGATCATCATCTTGCTGGACGCCATCATCTACCTGCCGTTCTTGAAGGCATACGATAAGCTGCTCTGCGACCAGGAGGCCGAGCGCGCCGCCGAGCTGGGTCTCGAGTCCGATGGTGCCGCTTCCATCGCCGCCAGCAACCCTGCGCCTGTCATCGAGCAGACCGCCGCTGCCGTCGAGCCGACCGCCGCTGTCGCCGACAGCAAGCCTGTTGCCGACCAGCCCGAGCCCGCCGCCGACGCATCCGCTAAGAAGGATGTCGATGGCCTGAAGGTCCTCGTCCTGTGCGCCGGCGCCGGCACCTCTGCCATGCTTGCCAACGCCATCAAGGAAGGTGCTGCGCAGACCGGAGAGAACATCGCTTCCTCCGCAGGCGCCTATGGCCAGCACACTGCCATCATGGATCAGTACGACGTTATCGTGCTTGCCCCGCAGGTCCGTAGCTACTACAACGACATGAAGGCCGACACCGATCGCCTGGGCATTAAGCTGCTCGCTCCGCGCGGCAAGGAATATATCGACCTCACCCGCGACCCCGCCGGCGCCATCAAGTGGCTCCGCGAGAACCTCGACTAGTTCCTCCCTCTGTTGGTGCTCGGATCCCCAGTTCGGGCACCTCTCCCTATTCGTATCCCACAGAAAGGATGACTCATGACCAACCCCATGCAGTTCCCCGACGGTTTTGTGTTTGGCGGCGCCACCGCCGCTTACCAAGTTGAGGGCGAGACCCGCACGCACGGCAAGGGCAAAGTGCCCTGGGACGATTTCCTGGCAGCTCAGGGTCGCTTCTCCCCCGACCCCGCAAGCGATTTCTACAATAAGTATCCAGTCGATATCGACCTGTGCCAGCGCTTCGGCATTAACGGCATTCGTGTCTCCATCGCTTGGAGCCGTATCTTCCCCAACGGCACCGGCGAGATTAACCCCGAGGGCGTCGCTTTCTATCACGAGCTTTTCGCCACCTGCAACAATGCCGGCGTTATTCCCTATGTCACGCTCGATCACTTTGATACGCCCGAAGCCTTTTACCAGAACGGCGGCGAGGGCTTCTTGACGCGCACGACGATCGACGCCTTTGTCGAGTACGCCAAGTTCTGCTTTGCCGAGTTCACCGAGGTCAAGCACTGGTTTACCTTTAACGAGATCCCTGCAACTGCCGAGGGCAGCTTTATCGTTGGCAACTGGCCGCACGGCGAGAAGTATCGCCTGGACAAGGCCTTCCAGCTCATGCACAACATGATGGTGGCCCATGCCAAGGCTGTCGTCGCCTTCCATGAGGGCGGCTTTGAGGGCGAGATCGGCATTGTCCAGAACCTGGAGCCCAAGTATCCCCTCGACCCCAACAGCGCCGCCGACTGCGAGGCAGCTCGCATGGCCGACGTCATCAACAACCGCTGGGTGCTCGACGCCACCTTCCGCGGCCACTATGCAGCCGACACCATGGAGACTGCGACCAAGCTGGCCCATATCGCCGGCGGCGAGCTCGACGTCCGCGACGAGGACATCGCCGCGCTGACCGCCGCGCTCCCCTATAACGATTGCCTGGGCATCAACACCTACAAGTGCCAGTTCCTGCGTGCCGCCGAAGGCGAAAACGACATCAACCACAATGGCACCGGCGACAAGGGCTCCTCGCGCTGGTTCCTCAAGGGCGTTGGCGAGGCATGCGTGCGCGAAGGCGTACCCACCACCGATTGGGACTGGATCATCTATCCCGAGGGCCTGTACGACCTGCTGCTGCGTATTAAGAACGATTACCCCAACTACAAGAAGATCTACATCACCGAGAACGGCATGGGCTATAAGGACGACTTCGAGGACGGCTTTATCGACGACGCCCCTCGCATCGACTACATGCGTCAGCATCTCGCATGGGTCCTCAAGGCAATCGACGGCGGCGTAAACGTCGACGGTTACTTTGTGTGGTCGCTGCAGGACCAGTTCTCCTGGACCAACGGCTACAACAAGCGCTACGGCCTGTTCTACATCGACTTTGAGACCCAGAAGCGCTATCCCAAGGCAAGCGCGTACTGGTACAAGAACGTCGCGGAGACCGGCCTGCTCATGGCCTAGTTTCCGCCACATACCCCCTGTCGGCCGCATGAGAATCCCTCCACGGGTTCGCATGCGGCCTTTTTGTTTTTGGTGGGCCCGAGCAGGCCGTTCGTCTCAATCTGTAACATCTAGCAGGGATTTTCGGCCCCAATTGTTACAAATTGAGACGAACGGAGGCGCCCGGTTCGAAATATCTAGATCTGTAACATCTGACTCGCTTTTGGCCGTCTAACTGTTACAGATCGAGATAAAGACGATGGCTGGGTAGACAAAATCTCGATCTGTAACACCTGGTCAAGTTTTTGGGTCCTAGCTGTTACAGATCGAGACAAACGGAATAGGCCGGGCCAAAAATCTCAATCTGTAACATCTGGTTGGCGATTTCACCCCTACCTGTTACAGGTTGAGACAATTTGATAGTGGAGTCCTCATTTGCGCGTCATATCGCGTAGCGCTGACGCGCTGATTCCCCACAATGACAGGAGACAAAAGTCCTCCCACAGCGTTTGCTGGCAATCCTGCAGCGTTAGCTAGCAAATGACCTGCGTGTGCTCCTCGATGGCGGCGCGATTCTCGGCAGCGATACCCGGCTCGCACACCACGGCGTCCAGGCTGTCCAGGCGGCAGAAGGTGTAGAAGTCGCGCTTGCCGATTTTGCTGGAATCGGCGATCAGGTAGCGCGAGTCTGCCTTGCTAAAGGCGAGCTGCTGGATACGGCCCTCGTCCATGTTGGACGTGGACACGTCACCGTCCAAGATGCCGTTGGCACCGATAAACGCCGCGTCGATGCCCAGCGCACGCAGGGTATCCTCGGCCGTTGGTCCCACAAAAGCGGCGGTGCGGCGACGGTACATACCACCCACGAGGCACAGGTCACAGTCCTCGCGCGCCTCGAGCAGGTTAAACACCGAGAGCGAATTGGTCACAATGCGCAGGCGAAACGCCGGCAGCATCGAGACCATCTGCTCAACCGTGGTGCCCGTACCCAAAAAGATGGTCGAGCCTTCCTCGATAAGCTCCACAGCGCGGCGCGCGATCTGCAGCTTTTCCTCGGCATGCTTAGTGCGCTTTTCGCTGTGAGAATACTCATGGCGCAACATAGCGTGTGGACGGCCCTGCGCACTACGGGCGCCGCCGTGCACGCGTTCGATCTCGCCCAGGCTCGCAAGTTCCTCAAGGTCGCGACGGATCGTCATGTCCGAGACGCCCAGCGCATCCGAAATCTCCTTGACCGAGACCGTGCCCTGCTCTTCGAGCAGCTGACGAACCTTATCCTGTCGCTCCGCTTTAATCACGATGAATCCTCGCCGTTCCACGCTCGCGTCAATTCAAACAGTAACGAACAAATTGTATCAGACCCGTGCGCGTCAAAAATGAACGCCCGCACAGCTCCATTCATCACTTTTTTGAGAAAAATACCCCCTGCTTTAGTGGGGTGTAGTGATAATCTCGCCTGTTCGCGCTACAGTTTGTCCGAAATATCTCGATGTTAGGAACCAAATGATCACTTCCGAGCTTTTCGGCACCGCGCCGTGCGGTACCCCCGTTCATCGTTACACCCTCAACGGGCCCGAGATCTGCGTTCGCATTATGGACTATGGCGCCACCGTGTTGGGCATCGACGTGCCCGACATTCCCGGCAACGTGCGCGATGTGGTGCTGGGCTTCGATAAGCTCGAGGATTACTTTGACAACCCCGCCTGCTTTGGCGCGACCATCGGCCCCGTGGCAAACCGCACCGCGGGCGCCACGATCACCATCGACGGCACGGACTGGCATATGCCCGCCAACGAGGGCGCCAACAACCTGCACAGCGATCTTGAGCACGGTCTACACAAGCGCGTATGGGATGTTGAGCTCGACGAGGTGCACAATGCCGTGCGCATGACCACCTCGCTTGAGGATGGCGAGCTGGGCCTGCCCGGTAACCGCATCTTTACGGCCGTGTTTACCGTTACGCGCACCGGCGTCTTTCGCATCGAGTATGGCTGCGAGAGCGACCGCGCCACCTACGTGTCCATGACCAACCACACGTACTTTAACCTTGCCGGCCATAACGCCGGTATGGACTGTGAGCACTTCTTTGTCGCCAACGCCGCCCACTACCTTCCCATTAACGAACAGAACATTCCCACCGGCGAGATTGCTCCGGTCGAGGGAACACCGTTTGACTTTCGCGAGCTGCGCCCCGTCGCTCCCGGCATGGAGGCCGACGACCCGCAGATTAAGCAGGCCCGTGGCTACGATCACTGTCTGTGCATCGATGGCTATCAGTACGGCCGTAATCTGCGCCGCGCGATGCACGTCGAGGAGATGTGGACCGGTCGTGAGCTGGACTACTACACCACCGCCCCGGGCGTGCAGCTCTACACCGGCAACTGGCTGGGCGACGAGCACGCCAAGGACGATGCCAACTATGGCTGGGGCGCCGGCTTTGCCCTCGAGGCAGAGATGTACCTCGACACGCCGCACCAGCCGCTGTTCCCGCAGGGCATTGTGGGCCCGGGTCACCCCTACAGCAATGTGATCGAATACCACTTTATGAGACACTAAGCCCATAACGCGACATATCACACAGCAGCGCCCGCCGGCACCACCGCCGACGGGCGTTTTTCCATCTTTTGGGCTCATTTTCACTGCGACTGTATGAGTGACATATCAAAACTATGCCCATTTACTACGTTTAGCCCGGGATGCTCGACCATGCACCGGTTTTTGTTACATTCGCGAGCCGTCTACCTGCGGTTTTGTTTTTCTCAAATTCGACATGCTCGGCGACAGCCGATCAAACGTAGTAAATGGGCATAGTTTTTGACAGGCGGCATCGCGCGCGTCCCTCGCAAGGGCAAAATAATCCGTTTTCCTCCGTCCCCAAGGGATCAGTTGAACAGATTGCCGATGGGGTCGGGGGCGAAACTGGGAAGATAGCGAATTTCTAGCTCTATGCCGAGCTTTTGCAACTCTTTGAAGGCGGAGATGTCCGTATCGTCTACGGCAACAGCAGGCGTTGCAGAGCGCTTGCCCTCCCCCGCTTGCATATGGCCGATGCTGATCTTGGTTATTGGCACACCACCCTTAACCAGCGCGAGTGCATCGGCGGGTGAGGCCACCATGACCAGAATCCATTGACGCGGCGTTGCGGTATGAATGATGTCGATAGTCCTTTGCACCGAGAAAAACCGTGTCCAAACGCCTTCTGGCGCCGCCACCCTCATGGGTGCCCATTGGCGCGAATCCGCCGCGATCTCATCGTTGACGATTAGGACAAGGTTAGAACCCACGGCTTCGTTCCATAGCTCAACGTCTTGCCCGTAAATGAAACGGTCATCGATACGTGTGAGAAGGATCTTGGGTTGCGCCATGGCTGCCCCATTCTGTTTGAGACCCATACGAGCGGGACGCCGACCACCAACTCAACAGCAGGTCAAGCGCCAGATGGACGCCGCAGACATCACGCCTCTAATATTAGTGCATTTAAAGTGAGAAAAGCCGTCAGAACACTTGCGCGGATTTGAGATGTCCCGTATCATAGACAGCCGTTGACGCCTCAGTTGCGTCACCACATGGCCGCCAGCGTAGCTCAGTTGGTAGAGCACCGCTCTCGTAAAGCGGGGGTCACCGGTTCGAGCCCGGTCGCTGGCTCCATTGCATTAGTGCAGCTCAGAAGCATAATTGCTTCTGAGCTTTTTCTTTGACTCGTCCTTTTTCTCATTCCCTGAGGAGTGAAAAAGAGGTGAAATCTTTTTTTAATCAATTTCACGCTTAATTCCGGTTACACAGCGCCTACATAACTCATGGCATAGCATCCAGGCACCAGACACCACGCAACGCGCTCCAGCCCACTTTCTGCCGAGGATACGCGGATGGGACCGCATCGATGAATGAAGTTGACCCCGGCATCATTCGAACCGAGTCAGACGGCATTGCTTCTATTGGCCGCAAACAGCAATTAGGACCACGTACCATGGATTATTACCATCAACGGTGCATGGCCCTCGTATATAGATAACCGTACTTTTTTTCAGTGCTTAAAGAGCGAAGCCATCAGGTCGGCGTTGGCCTTCAGGCGCGCGGCCTTCGCGGCGCCGTCCTTAATTGGCTGGCAATCTAGATGTTATGGGAACAATATCGTGAGGATTTGGTCTTTGGAATACTTTGCGGTGTCTATTTCGCCCTCGTAGGAGGCCATGAAGCCCCATCGCCAGACAACCAATTCCCGATCTTCCGTCTCGCTCTCTCCAAGCTCTATGAGTTCCGCGACGGACATATCGCCGCGGTCGCGCGTGGTGTTCCCGCCCGCCAGTTCCCAGCCGAGCTGGAGGGCGCACGCCTCATGCGGGGTCAGGCCGTCAATGCCGATCTCGTTGAAGTCGAGCGGGGACGACCACTTGCGATACGGTAGGTCATCGTACTGGAGAGCGACGTTGAGGTATTCGAGCGGACCGTAGATCTCGCGGAGGTCGCAGTACTGGAAGAGGACGCCGCAGTCGATTTCGGGGTCGCGCTTGACCGCAGCTGCGAGCAGGTTCGCGTCCCCCAGCGGTGCCGAACTCATCGAGGGGGAGCCACTCGAGGGGCGCGAAGCGGCCGAGGTATTTCCATGCACAGAGGCGCAGGGACTTCGGTTTAACCCCTTCGCGGGCGGCTTCGCGTGCGAGCTTGTCTTCGAGTTCGGCGGGTGTCAGCGGCAGGGGGATTTCGGCACCCGCGTCCGGGTCGGCGCGGTAGGTCTCGAAGGACGCGCCCTGGCAGGCGGTAACTCAGATAACAATTGCGGACTGGTCGGTCTTCTCGTTCGGGTCCATTTGGCTTAACCTCTTCCTCGGAAGTGTCTCCCTGGGATCAAGGATAGTTATCCTGTCGGTCTATGGAAGGAATCGCGGGATACGATTCGGCCGATGACGTGAGAGAAGTCGCCGCGATGAGATGGTTGAAGCTATTTCGGCGCCGCCGCAAAGGCAATCTTGAATAATAACAAGACGTTTGGCTCGGCAGGGAGCCTTTCATGGGCTCCCTGCTGGTTTACTGGGCGTGTAGGCTAGAAGCTCGGTAGGCGTGTAGCTCGGTAGCGGTGTAGGGATAAAAAGAAGAATAAGAATAAGAATAATAACGAGCTGCTTTACTGCGGGGTGCAATTAAAGGCACCCCTTTTGTCTTGCGGGGAGCTTGGCGGGAAGTTTCGGGTGTAGGCGTGTAGCTCTGTAGGCGTGCAGCTCGGTAAACATGCGAGTCGGCAGTATCGCTACTTGCACGGTCCCTGCGGGGCGCTTGCTGCGGGAGTGTCATTGTCCGGGTCATGGACAACATACCAACTGTTCTCGTAATGGCAGATGTCTCGGCAGGTGCCGTTCTCTAGGACCACGCGCCATGATTCGGACTGGCGTTTTGGACCGAGAGCCCATGAGCGAGGGCTGTATCACTCGATGCGGGCGAAGGGGTATATCGCGCCGTCATACCATTTGATCCCCCAAGGGACGTATTCGCCATCCGGACGGCACTCCACGAGGGCGGTCACCAAGCGGATCGATTTCCCGCTCTCCACCACGACAGCACTCCTTCCGAATAGCTAACGAACGCATGTTCTATTATAGCGCAGGGGACAGGTGAACCGCCGTAGACGAAATGCCACTGCGGCGGTATCCGATCAATCCGCATCACTCTCGGGCGCGAGGGCCTTCTCGATGTCCCGGAAATCTGCAAACTCACAGGCCTTGGCGAGGCGACGGCATCAAAGCTGATGAAGGAGACTGGCCGTTGCTTCAAACTCCATGGTCGCCTCTACGTAATTGTATCGAGCTTCTTCACCTATCTGAATGAGTTGGGGGCGAACCAGCCGTATACCCTGCAACCTCCCCCCCCATCTCCCAGCTTGAATTCGAGGATACCGTTCTCGATCAGCGACCCAGAACCATGCGCAACTGCGCAACCTGTTAGCGCTTGGAGAGGGCGAGGCCGGCGGCGAGCACGATGGCACCGCAGCAGACAGCCACCGCGATGGGCATCAGGGACTCATCGCCGGTCTTCGGCAGAAGCTTGCCCAGAGATCCCTGGGCTGAAGGCTTGCTCGACTCGGCACCGCCGGAGCCGTCCGTCGACCCGCCGCCCAAGTCGCTCTCATCCGCCACGGTGATCAACCAGTCGAGGGGAAGCGTGCGACCCATGGTCTCATTCCCGGCAGACGTCGGCAGGGTCACGTTGATGGTAACACTGGCGGTGCCGTCGCCCTTCAGCATGATGAGCTTTACGCCCTGGGTCAGCGCGTCCTGCTCACCGACCACACCCTCACCCGCACGCGAGCCGTCAACATCCACACTCACCTGCGCGCCCTCGAGCAGGTCCTCTACCTCGTCCGTGAAGTCGGAAGCGAGGTAGAACGTTGCCGCGCCGGATAAATGCTCGGCACGCAGCATAAACGTGAACGAATGCGTATCGCCCGGCACCATGTCTGAGAACGCCTCGGCCAGCTGGGACTCGCTGATGCCCTCACCGTACAGCTTCTTGTCCTGAGCATCGTAGATGACCGCGGGTTCCGATTCGCCATCGGCGTAGGCAGTCTGCGGCGAAGCCGCGAACCCGGCAGCCATGACCGCGACCGCCGCCAGCGCCAGCGCCCCCGCAAGGACGATCGACAGGAGACGAGACTTTCTCATGAGTTGCTCACCGCCAAGACGCCGTCGTTCCCAACCTTCAAACCGCTCGCCGCACTCCACGCGTCATCGAACGCCGCGGGATCGGTATCGGCCTGCAGCGCCTGAGCCGAGATGTCCACCGACAACTTGCGTCCGTCGGCCGCGCCGCTCACGCTCTTCCACGTGCAGGTGTCAACAAGCTGGCCCGTGGACTTCCCCGCCTGCACCGGCTTGGACCAGTAATAGAAGCCGTCCGAGCCCTTGACCCAGCAACCGGCGGAGAGCTGTTCGGCGCTCACCGAACCGCGCTCGTACACGGCCGCGCCCCACGCCATCACATAGTCCGTGCCCGCAACCGGCTCGGCGAAGATATCGTCCGCACCGTCGCTCGTCACCCAGCCGATCGCTACCTGAGCCCGTATGTACACCGGCACGCTTGTGTCGTTGGCCTTCACGGTCACGTTGGACTTGGTCGTCTTGTCGAAGTTCTCCTCCACCGAAGGTACGAGCTCGGCGGACTGGAAGGTGTTGGTACGCGACGCCTGGTGCATGTACCAGGCGAACATGCCACCGGCCGCCGCCAGCACGAGCACGACCGCGCAGGCCGTCAGCACGGGCAAGTCGACCCTCCGGCCGCGCGGGACGCGTGGTCCGCGCGCCGTATGAGCCGAGGAAGCCCGTGCGACACCGCGCGCCTTCGGCACTGCCATATGGCGCGGCGCCCCCTGATGCTCAGACTGCTTGAAACCAGTCATCACTTGTCACCGCCCTTCGCGGTCGCCGACGTGCCCTCGAAGATGTTCTGGGCACGCGCCTCGCCGGAACCCCACTTGCTGTTCGAGACGGTGTTGGTCACCTTGACCTCGCCCTTGGTGAAGACCGTGGCCACGTTGCCTGCAGCCCACGTGCCGGTAGTGCGATCCTGCACGGTATAACTCGGAGTGAACCGCCAGGCCCAGGTGTTCTCCTCAACCTTGTAGTAACCGAAGGGCGCGCGGACCTTGACGGTAGCCACGGCCGCGGTCCCGTCAGCGTTCGCCGCAAGCTCGGCGCTCACCGTGATGGACCGGGCGCCATCGGCCGTCGCGCCGGAAGCGTCCTTGCACTCGGTGACGACGAAGCTCACCACGGAGCCCGCGGCCTCGGCCGGCGCCTCCTTGGAGATGGTGAGTTCACCGGCTGTATCGAAGGTGAAGACCGCGTCGCCGGCGCTGAAGCCCTTGGTCGTATCGCCCGTGGTCTCCACGTCGATCTTGTTCGCCGTGCCACCGGAGCCGATGCTCGGGGAGTCGTACAGGCCGACCTTCACACCGTTCACGGCGCTCGCATTCGCTTCGACCGCACTACCGACGATACCCGTGCCCACCTCAGGTGGCTCGTAGCTCACCTTGTCCATGTGCACGGTCAGCTTCATGCCCCGGTAGAGTCCCTTAAAGCCCACGTGCACGCCCTCGGCATCGTCCGTCGCGGCGGTGGGATCGCCCGAGATCTGCCACGAGAGCTTGGAAGTGTAGTCACCGGTCGCGGCGCCGCCGGCGTCGTCCATGGCCGTGAACCGATACGTCACGGGATAGATGTCCATGTCGCCGGTAATCGTCTTGTTCTTGAACTCATCCCAGCCGTACGGCAGCGCCCGATCCATCGAGATCCACTGCCACGCCGCGAAGATCTCCTGCGTGGCGGCCCCGTCGGCGGCATTGGCCTTGTCGAGCTGGTTCGCGATCTCCTGGTAGGGCTCGTAATCGATCATCGTCTCGACGTCGTTACCCTTGTCGTCCTTCACCGTCTGCACGAAGGAACGGTTGTCGGATGCCTTCACCTTCACGGTGTAGAGCACCTTGCCGTCTGTGCCGTGGTAGCGCACGTCGTATACCCTCTCGTACACAGCGGTGTAGACCGTGGTCGAGAACGGCTCGTCGGCAGACAGCGTATAGGTATCGGACGACGTCACCTTGGTGCCGCGGTCCGCATCGCTGGAATAGCCCTTGTACCAGCCGACGAACTGGTACCCGTCCACGTCGGAAGCGGATGCCGAAAGCGCCGCGCGAGAGCCGTCATCGCCCACGCGCTTCAGGCTGCGGATCGCGGACGGATTGGCCAGCTGGCTGTCGATGTTGGAGTTCACGCTCACCGTGGTCGGACGGTAGACCGGCCAGAGCTCCATAGAACTGTGTACCACCGTGGTAGCTTGCGCAAGCGCGGGACCGGTATCGCCGCCGTCGCGCCACAGCGCGTACTCGCGCGAGGTGTCCGCGGGAGCCGTGGCGGTCCAGCCCACGAAGAGGTGCATCTTGGCGGAGCCTGCCGAGCTCTCGGCCCGGTCGATCGCGTCGATGTCGAACTCGGACGTCGGGGCATCGCCCAGCGCGTCGCCGTCGTTGCGCGCGGTCACCTTGGTCTTACCGGTATTGGTGTGGTACACCACCGCGAACGGCTGGTAGTTGGCCACGAAGACATAGGTGTAACCCGGCAGCAGCGTGTAGGTCAGCACCGTGTTGTCGTTGGACACCGCGGCGTCACCCGCCGTCGTGATGGTCTCGGTCGCGCCGTCGGAGCGTTCGACCGTCCACGACATCAGCTCGTAGAGCCCGTCGCTGTCGGCGGAGAGTCTGGTGGACGCATCGGCCGTGAGGGTCACGGTGCGCTTGCCGTCCTTGTCGGCATCGCTCATCTTCCCCGCGGGGTCGGCTGGCACGTTCAGACCGGAGCTCGCCGTCACGCCCGCCCGCTTGATGTTGGTGGTGGCGGAAAAGGCCGTCTTCATGTAGACCGGATACAGGTCCATCGACCGCGAAACCGTGTCGGTCGCCTTCACAAGGTAGGGCTTGGCCTTTGCGGCGTCGGAGGTGATGTATTTCGTCGTGTTGTCGCCCGCGTCGAACACGTAGTCCCACTCGTCCTGCGCCATCTGACCCGCGTCGATAGCGTTGTGGTCGATCCAACCGAGGAACGTGTAGGCGGTGTTCGCGTCGTCCGTCTTGACGGCCACTTTGTCAGCGGTCGGCGAGGCTGCGCTCACATGGACGATGCCGGTGTCCGTTTTGCCGTCAAGCGGATAGGTATAGGCCTTGGCCTGATCGGCATCGAGCAGAACCTTCTCGTCCAGCAGGCGCTCGACGTAGTCCTTCTCGCCGGCATCGAGTTCCGTGGTGCCGTTCTTGGAATACGCGCGATTCCCAAAGCTCAGCTTGTTGCCGTTCGCATCGTGGAACGCGACCCGCGCGGCAAGGTGGGCTTCATAGATGTAGAGACCGGCGTCATGCGCACCCGAGGTTTTCCAGGAAGCGCCGGCGTTGACTTCTTTCCAACCCACATTACCGCCCTGGCCCGCCCATGCGATGAACGTGTAGCCGCTATGAACGCTCGCTTTGACCGTATAACCGCTAACAGAGCCCGTCCCATTATGTTCGAGCGCGGCAGCCAGAGGGAAGTCGCTTCTGATAACAATGTTGTAGCTGCTATTATCCTTCCAATGCCCGTATGCCTTCAGCGGCTCGGTCACCTGGAACCCATCGACGATGGCATCGGAGTCGTCATCGCATTCGCCGTCGTCCTTCGGGCCGGCAGACCAATGCAGGATGAACTGCTTATTGTTATCCGGAGCAATCGATTTCGCATGGCTCTGCGTGAAGCCCCACTGGTAGTTGACCCACTCCGTCTGGACCTTGTCGTACTGGAACTTACCGCTGGCCTTCGAATAGGCGTAGTACTCCACCCGGTACTCGAGGCGGGCGATGTACGTCTGCCTCTGCGTGAGATCCAAGCTCGCGGGAATGGTGTACTCCGGGTCGTTGGAGACCTTGTACTCCTTGCCATTCACCACGTGATACCAGCCGCGGAAGTGGTAGCCGTCGGGGAAGGCACCGTTCTCGCCCGCGCCCTTCGCCGCGATCACGTAGCCGCTATCGGTCTTGGTGATGCTCGTGGTGCCCACGCCATCGCGCAGGGTCTGGTCGGTGGCGCCGTTCAGATCCCAACCCTCGAATTGCGTGATGATGTTCGACCCGCAGGTCGCGTAGACCGGGTAGAGGTCCATGGGGCTCTCGATGACCTCGCCGCCCTGGTAGAAGGCGCCGGCGCTCTTCATGGCCTGCAGTTCGGTGGAGGTCACGGCCGCGTAGCCGCCGCCGACCGCGCTCGGCATCGTGGTCCAGCCGAGGAACGTGGCATCCTTATCCACGCCGTTCGCGGCCCTGTCCGCCGCCGGCTCGGAAACGCTGGGCAGCTTCGCCTGGTAGTCATACCAGTCATCGGAGGTGTCCGTGCTGGCCTCGCCCTTGGTATTGACCTGCAAACCCCTCACGTCGTGGAAGAGCACCTGCGCCTGGTAGTAGGCCACGAAGAGATCGTTGTCCTTGTACGCGGCGTCATCCCACACGCCGGTACCGCTGTTGTGCAGCTTGAGCTCGGCGTCCGTGCCGAGCTTCTTGTCGGTGCTGCCCGTGATGCCCGCAAAGTAGCTGTGGTCCTCGCCGATGTGGTTAACCTTCACGTTCTCCTGTTTGTACCAGCCCATGAAGCGGAAGCCGGCATTGGCCTCGTCATGCACGTTCTTCCAGCTCTCGCGCTCGGACAGCGCCTCGGTGAGCGACAGGTCGGTATCGCTCGGCAGCACGCCCTGAACCGCGAAGTTATAGGGATCGCTGGTCGTCTGCTCGTCAGACACCTCCGGCACTAACTTCGACGTGCCAAAGGTCACCGAACCCGCGCCGGGAAAGTCAAGCGTGGCCTTCACGCTCACGCCGTGTACCGGCATGTCGTTCACAAAGTCCATCGTCCACTTGTTCACGTGCTTCTTGCCGCTCATATACGTAGACGAGCGCTCGGCGTCGCCCTCGAAGTCGAAGTTGCGCCCCTCCCACCACGTGCGGTCGGTGTAGTGGTCGTCGGCCGGACCGTAGTCCTCACCCGACGCATGATCGCCGTACGCCATGATGGTGCGCCCGCTGCGGAGGTCCTTGGTGGCCGAGTAGTTGAAGTACGCGTCGTGGACCTCGATCTCGTCGTCGCCGCTCGTACGCTCGACGATGCCCGACAGGTTCACGTCGTACTGGATGATAGGAATCACGAGCACCGCGTTGTACTGCATGGAGTGGAGGTTGCCCGCATAGTGCACGCGCTCGATGACGTTCTTCTTGTACTTGGGCTCGGCGCCCAAGTTGGCGCGCGCCGCGATGCCGCCCACATAGCTCACGTTACCCGCGCCCACCGACACGTAGGTGCCCGTGTAGCAGTAGCAGTCGGCGGTGGAGAAGCAGTCCATGATCTGCGTGCCGTTGTTGATGCCACCCGCGATACCGCCGGCATACACGGCCTGGCCGGCCACGGCGCCCACGGCGATGTCGTACTTGTTATGCACCTGGGTGTAGGAATAGGTGGCGTTGCCGTCCTTGTCCGTAGACGCGTACGGCGTCACGCGGCAGTACTCGATCACGGTGCCGTAATCGGTGGTGCCGGCAATGGCGCCCAGGTAGAGGCCCTCGCCGCCCAGGCCCGATATGGCCGCCGTGGCGCTGCAGACCACGCGGCCGCCCTGAACCTCGCAGTTGTAGATGACGCCGCCCTCGCACTGGCCCACGACCATGCCGCCCGCCAGGCCCGCGTTGGTGACGAGCGAGACGGCGTTGTTCGCCGGGGTCACCGACGAGGTGCAGTTGATGATGTGCACGCCCTCGATAGTGGTGTTCTTGGAATAGCCCACGATGTAGCCGCCGCGGTAGTCGGCGCCGATGTAGCCGTCGCGGAAGTTGATGTCGTGGATGTAGGCGCCGTCAGTAGCCGCGAACAGGCCGGTATTGGCCTTGGGCACAAAGAGATCTCGCCTGTAGTCAAGGCCGATGATAGTGTGGCCCTGGCCGTCGAACTCACCGGTAAACGGATGGTCGATGGTACCGAAGGTGAGCGAGCCGAGCTCTTTGATGATGGCGTCGTTGAAATCCTTCGTCGAGGTGTCGGTAAGATCGATGTCCGTGGTGAGGACGAGCTTCTTGTTGGAGAAGTCACCGCCGGCGTCGTCGCTCTCGCGTGAAAGGACGATCTCGCGAAAGAGGTCGGCGATACTGTTGATCTCGACCACGTCGGTGCGCTCGGTCTCGGTACCGACCTCCTTGCCGGCCTCCAGACCCTTGGCGAGCGCCCGCTGCGGAGCTGCGCCGGCGAGCGCGGCGACAACGAGTAACGCGGCCGCGACCAAGGCGACCACGCGGTTCATATGCTTTGGCGTGTGGACTCTCATGCCTCGGGCCACCCTTCCGCGTCCCAGACGCTCATCGCGTTGTGCTCGCTCTGCACGCCGTACGCCTGCGCGGAGAGCTCGAAGGTTCCCTCGCCGAAACGCGAGGGGCCGGACACGCCGATGGTGCGGCAGAGTGCCGCGGAGGCCTCGCCGGCGGTCAGCGGTTTCACCAGATACCAGTAACCGTCGTCACCGCGCTGCCAGGCGTCGTCGCCGCCGGAGCAGGTGAGGAGGTCGCTCACGTCGTGGCGTTTGCCGTTGGCATCCGTCAGCGTGAGGGTGAGGCGCACGCGCACCCACAGCGGGTGGTTGCCCGTGTTGGCGGCGCGGACGATGCGCTGGACGGAGGCGGTCTCGTTGCCCAGGCGGTCGCCGTCGTGGGCGGACACCTCGTTGCCGGAAGCGTCGACGGTGTTGATCTGGGTCGTGAGCCCCACGGTGCCGAAGGTGCCCTTAGTGGAAAGCGGCAGGTCGCGTGCTATGAAGGAGATGGTCTGGGCGGCGAAGATCACGGCGACGATGGCCACGGCGGCAAGGCCGGCGAGCAGCGTCGTGCGCTTGCGGCGAGCGGCGGCAGCGGCCGGCGCGTCGCTGGCGGCGGGTGCGGAGGCGGCCGTCTCGGTCGCCTCGTCCGCAACCTCGGCCGCTGCATCGATTTCGCGCGCGTTCTCCTCGGTCATCCCAGACCCCCTTCCTCAGAGCAGGCGAGCCGCCCGCCCCGGCGTGAAGCCGGAACGGGCGACCGCAAAGAGCTGAATTTAGTTGGTCGCGTTCAGCTTCGCGATGGCCGCGTTCTGGATGTCAGACAGCGGCAGCTCCTCGCCGGCGCTGGACTTGGCACCGAAGTAAGCCTTGATGTCGATGGTCTTGGCATTGTCGGCCACGCCCGTGAAGGAGTCGTTGGCGTGAATCTCGCTGAAGAGCTCACCGGTGTAGACGTCCTTGGTAGCGTCGCCCTTGAGAATCTTGGCCGCGGTCCCTTCACCGGTGTAGACGAAGATGCCGCTGACATAGGTGCTTGCGTTAGATCCCGCACCCGTGTATTTGACAACCTGGTCAGAAACGGGAGCCCAGTTGGAGTTCAGCGTGAAGTAGGTGTTATTACCGAGATTGTTCGTGACCTTCACGAACACGTAGGAGTCATCGGACCCCTTGCCCACGCCGATGTTCGGGTTCTTGGCAACGACGGAGTTCGCAGAGATCTTGGAGCTATCGACCCACTTGGTCTCCTGGATGTTACCTTTGACCTCGACATTATCGTTACCGGGAATGGTTGGGTCCGTGGGATCGGGCTTCTTATCCGGCTCCGTAATGCTGCCGCTCGCAAAGGTGTTCGTGCGCTGCGCGGTCGCACTGTACCACGCGAACACGCCGCCGGCGATGGCGACGCAGAGCACGAGGGCCAGGGCCGCGAAGAGCCCCGTGCGCTTTTTGCGCTGGTTGGTGTTGCTTGTCGTGTTCATCTGGATTCCTTTCTCCCGATCGGTGTCGCGCCTTTACGCGGCCCTTTCCGAACACACCTGTCTATCGATCATCTGCCGAAGCAGAGGAACGCCGAAAATGGCCGCCCGCCGGAGCCGGGGCCTCGGTGGCAGCGGTCGCAGCGGCCGTGGGCGCCGTCTTCGCCGATTCGGGGCGCATGTTCGCAAGCTCGACCACGATGCTCACGGCGATCACGAGCGCCACCGCCGCGACGAGGATGTACATCCCCGGCGGGGTGGTGCAGAAGCGGTTGATGTATCCCAGGTAGGGGATGCAGAAAACGGGGGAACCCACCACGTTCGACCAGGCCACGGGGGCGCCGTCGTGCATGATGTTCCCGTCCTGGTCTTTGTTCGCGATGCCCTGGGTGTAGAACGTCTGGGCTGCGGTATCGACCTTCCACACCTGGTGGGTGGCAAGGGAGCCGGATTGCAGCTTGAAGGTGATGTCGTCGCCCACCTGGATGTCAGCAGGGTCGACGGAGCGCACGAAGATAAGGGAACCGACGGGGAGCTCGGGCTCCATGGAGCCCGTAAGGACGGCGTAGGGGGTTAACCCGATAAGGCGTACGCCGGCAAAGGCTACCGCGAGCGCGGCGGCAATCACGACGCATATAGCAAGAAAGATGTTCCATGCACGCTGCAACGCCGATCGCCTCCCGCAGATGCGACACAGATAATCCTTATTTAGGAGAACACTACCCCCCCCCATATCACCTTGTCAACACATTTCCAACAAACGGCGATGTGTCAATTGGGGTGCTTGAATATCAACTTCGTCCGAATATCCCCCACATTTATTCGTACATGTATGGATAAATGTGGGAATCCGATACCCTGAGGGCCGGATCGGTGTCAGTGGTAGCGTAAGAGTGAACACTTGGGGCTGCGGATGTTTTTCCGTGCGATCCTATGCCGCCAGCCCCAGGCTTGACCTGTATCCCATCTGAATCTTGCTCATCGCCCGTGTCGATGAGTTGTGTGCCTACCTCCCTCTCATCGTTTTTCGCCTCCACCCACTGAATCTCCTTGTAGGCTTCAAGCGGATATCCGATAAGATCGCAGGTTTTCTTATCGGACAACGAGGGGTTGGCTTTTTTCATATGAGGGGTTGGATTTTTCATATACTTGAAGACAAAAACCGCCTGGGAATTCGTCGATGAGACGTTGCCGTCCGTATAGGTGAACACGTGCTGCGCCTCGAACCTCGCCCCGTTGATAAGCCAATCGCCCGTGCCCTGCCGCAAGAGGACATTTGCCGTCCCGTTCGCACGCTGCACGATGATTCGGGAAATCTGCTTGATGCCCATACGGGAGCAGAGAAGCACGGAGGTTCCCAGACGCCTGGATGCGGCGGTAAGGCAGGCGGGGTCCCCTTCGAATCCATGAGGCCGGGGATTTCGATACGCTCTCCCTAGGGAGTCGCGTCGTACCAATAGAAGTCCAGCCTCAAGCCGACCTCATCCACGAGATTGAGGCGCAAGTCGAGTTCGGTCAAGACGTTTCGGGCCGTCTTGTCGCCTGCACTCATGGTGTTGTTGACGGTGAAGGCACTCGTGTCGAGCTCCTTCATGCGACCGTTCTTGCATTCGATGGCAATGATCATCTGCTCCTTAGCGTTGCCTGGATTTCTGGATTTCGGCGGCATCCTCCTGCCGGTGCGAGTTGCCGGTGTTTGAAGAAGTACCAGTCGGGTTGTTCGCGGCAAGACCGCCGTAGCCCAACTCGTCTCGAATGTCCGCCATGGCCTCGAGAACCTCATCCTCGGTCATCTTCTTGCGGCAGCGGTCGCCGATCGAGGAAGCCTTGGGGTATTCGATGCCGAGCGAGTCGGCCAGAGAGAACGGGTACTCGACGCCGGAGCCGCCGCCCGCCTGGTCGCGCGGCGCGGAGTCGTTTTGCTGAATGGTCGTCTTCAGGCGGTCCATGAGCTGTGCGCCCTCGCGGGTGCAGGGCTTCGCGGCCTTGGCGATGGCAAGGGCGGCGGAACGCTCGACGTCGGTCATCCAGCGCTCGCGGCCCGGTAGGTTGTGGGCTCGCTGGCGGCGGCTTCCGTATTTCTCGGCCATCGTCTGCTCTATCGATTCCGCGGCATATCGTCTGCCGAGCGTCGAGCCCTTGACCTTTCTTGCGGCGGGGTCGCTCGGGTGGTGGTAGACGATATCGCCGTCGCGGTTGTAGTTGATCTTGATGCCGAGCTCGTTGAGCTTGGATGCGAAATCGGCGGGGCTCTTCGAGATCCGCATCGCGACGTCCACGCGGTCGCGGATGTCGTCCTTCCACGACCAGCCCTCGCGGGCCTCGATCTGCCTTTCGGCCATGGTATCTGAGCCCCCGAATCCGCGGGGGACGATAAGGCGCATGGTGCGGCCATCATCGATCCTCATGGTGGTGTACGAAAAGCCGGTGGCTTTGTCGGACTTGCCCTGGTCGGGGTTGGCGGATCCTGGCTGGCGGGCAGCGGTCGGATCGTCCACGTATGTCTCGGGAATCAGCTTCTCAACCGGGTAGCGCTCGTCCAGTTTGCGTTGCATGGCCTCGCCATAGTCCTCGACTTGGGCGCCACGGGCCTCGTTGGCGAGTACGTTGTCGAGCGCCGCCATCGCGCGGTCGAGCCTCTTGCCGCGGGATACTTTCAGGCCCCTCGCATCCATCTCGGCCTGGGTGTAGGACTTGCCGTCGGTGGCAAAGGCATGCCACCCGCGCTCGAGCGACATCGTCTGCACATCGGCTCGCATCGCCTGGACGACCTTGGTCGTAAGCAAGCCGGAAATGCGACGTTTGGTTTCGAGCTCGGTGTTGTTGATGACGATGTGGGC
This sequence comes from uncultured Collinsella sp., assembly GCA_959023295.1. Taxonomy (GTDB): domain Bacteria; phylum Actinomycetota; class Coriobacteriia; order Coriobacteriales; family Coriobacteriaceae; genus Collinsella. Next base: position 66,650 of record CAUFBM010000013.1, read on the forward strand.
ATGGAGGATGCCCTGTTTGCCGGCGGCTTCGCGGGCAGCATTGTCATCGTGATAAGCGATAGCCACCTCGAAGCGGCCGATGCCCTCGCCCTCCGGGCCTCGGGAATCAAACCATTTGGATGCCCACTCGTTTATGAAATCTCGGAAGTCGTCGAGCTCGACATTATTGTCCTTCTCGTCCAGCGAGATGATCATATGCTCGTAGGTTCGGACCTTTGTATCTTTTTTGACCGGCACGTTGTTGCCGAAGATTTCTCGAGTTCGGTCCATTACCTTCGCCCAGTCCCTCCCCTTCCAGTCGCGGTCAGTGAGGTTGAGAAAGTCCTTGTCTAAGGCGCGGTCGTTTTTGAAGAGGTAGTAGCGGATCCATTTGACGGAGCTATGTCCGGAAAGCGGTTTCATGTATGTCATGAGTCCGAGTCACCTCCGTCCTCGTTCTGGTCATCGCGTGGCGTGGTGTGTTTCTTGCCGCGAACACGCCGGCGATGCTCGGCATCAGGTTTATTGATGGGGGCCTGTGGTTGAGCGGCGATGGTCAGATTCACGAACGGTGTCTCGGACAAGGACTCGACTTGGTCGGCGAGTGTCTTCAAGCGTTCGTATATCGCCTTGTTCTGTTTCGAAAGGCGCTCGTAGATTTCGATGATTTCTATGCGCTCGTCTTGCGAGAGGGAGCGGTGATTGCCGTATTTTTTCAGGATGCGGTTGAGTGCTCGGACGGATTGGTTGTAGTTCACCCCGATGGATCGGATCTCGTTTGAGATAGATTCCAAAGCACTGTCCGTGATTGCTTGCACGGTCAAACTATTCGTTTGGCTGTCGGTGTGCTTGAGGGCGAGTTCTGGGCCGAACGGGCGGGTGATGGACTCGACACCTGGGGTGGCCCGGCGGATGGACGACAGGTCGAGCGTGACGGGCAGGGCGATGAGGGTGCGGAGGTATTCGCTGCGGCTGGCGTTGATGGCGTCAGCGCGTGCGTCGAGGGCTGTCAGGTCGGCGTTGTTGATGTTCACTAAGAAGTGGTCCGAGTGATCACTGGGAAATAAGCACCGTG